>CAYSBF010000018.1:0-11430 GCA_964429025.1 uncultured Pelagibacterium sp. | reverse complement strand
AACGACAACCTCCGCAAGGGCGCCGCGCTCAACACCGTCCAGATCGCGGAGGCGCTGATCGAGCGCGGGCTGGTTTCCGGAAGGGAGGCTGCGTGATGCGCTGGGCAGCAATCTTTACCGATCGTCCCGACAGCGGCGCGATCAGGGCCGCTCATGTCGCCGATCATCAGGCCTATCTGAGGCGCTACAAGGGTAAAATCACTCTTGCCGGTGCCATGCGGCCCGAGCCGGACGGCACGCCCAAGGGCGGGCTGTGGCTGTTCGAGGCCGAGACCCGGGCCGAGGTCGAGGCGATCATCGCCGAAGATCCGTTCCAGATCCACGGTTTGCGCGCAACGACCGACATCTATGCCTGGGCGCCCGCGCCCGGTTTCGAGGATGTGGAGATCGGCCCCAAAGGCTGAGGGTTTGAATTCCCGTCTGCCGGAAGACCGGCAGACGGCCTTTCCTTTTTCGTGCCGAGCCCTGCCCGCCCATGCCTCTCCGCGACGTGTTCATCGCCCTCGTGGTCGTTGCGATCTGGGGCGTCAATTTCACGATAATCAAGCTTTCGGTCGCCGAGTTGCCGCCTTTGCTGGCGGCAGCGCTGCGCTTTTTCTTCGCCGCGGTCCCTGTCATCTTCTTTATCCCCCGGCCAAAGGCGCCATGGGTTCTGGTCGGTGCCTACGGGCTTTCGATGGGCTGCGCGCTCTATGCGCTCCTGAACACCTCGATCTATCTGGGCATGCCCGCCTCGCTTGCGTCCCTGGCGCTACAGGTCCAGGCGATGTTCACCATGGGGCTGGCCTTTTTCGTTCTCGGGGAAGTGCCGAGAAAACTGCAACTTGTCGGAGCTGCGGTGGCGTTTTCGGGCATCGGGGTCATCGCGATCGGTCACGGCGCAGGGACCGGGCTTCTCCCGCTCGGCGTCCTGATGCTGGCTGCCATGGCGTGGGCAGCGGCCAATATCCTCTCCAAAAAGGCCGGTTCGATCCCAATGGTGCCGTTCACCGTCTGGGGCAATGCGATCGCCTCGATCCCGCTCTTTGGGCTTTCATTTCTCTTTGAGGGCGGCCCCGGCGTCCTGAGCCACGTCTTTCCGCCAAGTCCCGCTGCGGCGGTCCTTGTCGCCATTCTCGCCTATCCGGCGACGCTTTTCGGCTTTGCGATGTGGTCGGGCCTGCTGTCACGCTATTCGGCAGCCAGTGTCGCGCCCTTCACCCTGCTGGTGCCGATCACCGGGATCGTTTCGGGCGTCGTCATTCTGGGCGAACCTATCCATGCCGCCGATATCGCCGGGGGCGTTCTGGTGCTGGCCGGGCTGGCGCTGACGGTCATCAACATCAAGCCGAAACAGGCGCCGGTCCAGCCGGGCGTTTAGACCAGCTAGATTTCGGGGCGGATGAAATCGCCGCTTTCCCCGTTCATGATCCAAAGCTCGCCATTGGAAATGTCGAACCAGGCACCGTGAAGGCTGATGGCGCCATCGCCGACGCCCCTGGCGATGAAGGGGAATGTCAGAAGATTGTTGAGCGACTGACGGATGGCGATGCGTTCGAGCGCGGTCTGGCGCTCGGCGGGCGTCAGAAAGTCGTTGGCTTCGACCTTGTCGGCGACGTCCTGTACCATGGTAAGCCATTTGCCGATGAACGCGCCCTCCGGGGCGTTGCCGCCTGCAGTTGCAAGCGCGGCCTGAATGCCTCCGCAGCGCCCATGGCCCATGACGACGATATGGGCAACGTTGAGGTGCAGCACCGCATATTCGATGGCTGAGGAGGTTGCATGGAAGGTGCCGGTGGGGCCAAACGGCGGCACGAGATTGGCGACGTTGCGCAGAACGAAGAGCTGGCCGGGCCCGCAATCGAAAATGGTCTCGGGCGCCGCGCGTGAATCGCAGCAGGCGATCATCAGCGTCGTCGGTTTCTGGCCCTGCTCGGCCAGCGTCCGGTAGCGGTCGCGCTCGGCCGTATATCGGCCGGACATGAAGTTCTTGTAGCCATCGAGCAGAAATTGGGGAAACTGTTCGGACATGCCTGCCTCATCATTTGCCGGGCCGCGATAGCGCGATAGCGGTATCGGGCCGCAAGATCAATGGCTTTGCATCAATGGGAGACAATCGTAATGGTGATCTATCGTTTCCTTTCGGGCGATGATGATTCGGCCTTCTGCCACAAGGTGACCAAGGCGCTGTCGGAGGGCTGGCTGCTTTATGGCGAGCCGCATTACGTCTTCGATGCTGCGGCAGGCAAGATGCGGTGCGGGCAGGCGGTGACCAAGGAGGTTGCCGAGCAGGTTTACGACCCCGAGAAAAAGCTCACCGACTACGTCTGAAGCTTCCCGCGCCAGGCCATGTTCATGTAGCTATCGCCGCGCGTGAGCTCGTCGAGCATCTGTGCGATCCGCCTTTCGCGCGTTTCGGGTCGCTTTGCCCCGGCGATCCAGCCGAGATAGTCGTTACGCTGATAGGCCGGCCGCGCGTTATATGCCGATCGCAGTCCTGACTCATGGAGCCTAAGCGCGACCTCGGGCGGCATGGGATGGCGTGGGCGCCGGGCTGCCATGATCAGGTCCCGACGGCCGGTGTCACGACCACCGAGTCCGCGCTGCGGGTCGAGGGGCCGTGCCAGACGGCCTCGATATTGTTGCCATCCGGGTCGAGGATGAAGGCCGCATAATAGCCGGGATGGTAAGCGCGTTCGCCCGGCTCGCCATTGTCGGTGCCGCCCGCTGCTAGGCCCGCCGCGTGGAAGCGGTGGACGGTCTGCTTGTCGGGCGCCTGAAAGGCGAAATGGCAACGGGTGACATAGCCGTCGGCCTTGTCAACGAAGAGTTCGTCCGAGCTAAAGAACCGGTCGGTCTCGAATGTGATTTCGCGCCCGAGCGCTGCGAGGACGGCGCGGTAGAAGGTGCGGCTTTTTTCAAGATCGGCGACGCGCAGGTGGAGGTGATCGATCAGCCGTCCGCGGTGGTGTTCCATTTTTCCTTCCTCTGGCCGTCATCTTCGCCTACTATAGCGCAAAGACAATTATTAGCAACGCTAAGGATCGCCGCTTGGGCTTTTATGACAATGGGCGGACGCTGCAATTGTTGCACCGGGTGGTGCTGCCGCTCGACCGGGCGCTGCAGGCGGCCGACCGCGAGAGCGGGTGCAGCGCGGCACAGCTTTCGGCGCTCGGGGTGTTGATTTATCTTGGCGTCTCGACGCTGTCGGACCTGGCCGCACGCGAAAGGATCAGCCTCCCCACCGCATCGCGCATCATCGATTCGCTGGTAAAGTCGGGGCTTGTCGCTCGGCAAAGCGATGGCAGCGACCGGCGGGCCGTGCAATTGCGCGCGACAGAGCGCGGAAAGCGGGCGGTCGAAATCGCGTGCCGGGCGCGCGAGACGGTGCTGGCCGAAGCGCTGGGCGAACTTTCCGACGAGGAGTGGCAGGCGCTGGGCGGTGCAGCGCGGGCCCTTGCGCGGGTGTTCAGGTATGACAGGGTCTAAGGATGCCGCTTTTGCCTTGCGCCTCACGTGACGCCCTGGCACCAGGAGGCGCGATCGCTTAGAGCAAATCTCGTTTTGATAGGATCAAAACAGGTGCTCTAAGTTCTTGATTGCTCGCATTTCGCTGGCGCGGCCCTTCGGGTCCGAAACGCAAAAGTGGTAGCCACTTTTCCTGGAAATGCTCTGGGGATTTTCAGGTTCGGGCGAAAGCCGAAAGCCAAAGTCGGCGAGATGCAAGCGCGGTCATCGGAGTGAAGGCAGGTCGGCGTCGGCAGGGTGGGGGCCGGGGCCGGATTCAGGTCTCCAGAAACCCTTCAAGGGCGGCGTGCTGGATCAGCGCGATGGTCTTGGCATCGATGATGGCACCAGATCTGATCATGGCGAGGGCTTCGGTAAAACCGATTTCGACGATCTCTATGTCTTCGCCCTCTTCGGCCAGCCCGCCGCCCGGACCGACGCGGTCCGCCTCGCTGTAAAGCCCGATATAGCAGGAGGTCTTTTCGGTCAGCGAGCCGGGGCTGGCATAAAGATCGAAGGCATGATGAAGGGTGTGGGGCGCAATGCCGGTTTCCTCGACCGCCTCGCGCCGGGCGCAGGTCCGGGGCTCCTCGCCATCGAGCAGGCCGGCACAGGCTTCGAGCAGGAACCCACCATCGCCGTTGAGATGCGGGGCGAGGCGGAACTGGCGGACCAGCGTCACGCGTTTGTCTTGAGGGTCGAGAAGCAGAATCGCGGCGGCATGGCCGTGATCGCTGATCTCCCGCAGGTGCGAACCCGACTTGTTTGAGGCGCCAACGGCCTCGATTTCATAGACGCTGACCGTGCTCCAGCCTTCAAAGACGATTTTTTGCGAGAGGATGCGCGGGGAGTCTGCCATGGGTGCTCGACTTTACGTTGCAGGTAAGGCTGGGCCGGTTTTCTCAATCCTTGCCGCAGTTTGATCCCGGGTGTCCAGCGGCAAATAAATCATGACAAGCAAAGTCAATAAAATAGAAGGCGTTAACCGGGAGCGGTTTGAGACCAAATGACTAGCGCACGCCCTTTGACGAATGGGGAAAGCGCGATTAGAGAAGGCAAGGCAATCTGATACCGTCCCTGTCCGGGGCACGGAGGCAAAGAGGCAGCAATGGCCCAAATCTTCCGACCGACCTCGCCGCATCTGTCGATCTGGCGCTTCACCCTCACCATGACGCTTTCGATCCTGCACCGCATCCTTGGGGCGGGGCTTTATGTGGGGACGCTCTTATTCGTTTTCTGGCTCGGGGCGGCCGCGCTGGGTGATGAGGCACTCTCGGTAGCCCAGGGCTTTTTTGCCCACCCACTGCTCCAGATTGTCCTCTTTATCTACACCTGGACGCTGTTCCATCATATGGCGGGGGGCATCAAGCATCTGGTGTGGGACACGGGCAATGGGCTCGATGCGGGCGGGCGCGAGACCATCGGCTGGGCGACAATCGTCTTTTCGGTCGCGGCAACTCTGGCCGTCTGGGCCGTCTTTGTCTGGTTCCAGGGGAGCTAAGCCATGGCCCATTCCCATGACCGGGGTACCGGCACCTTCATCCGCCAGCGCCTCACCGCCATCCTCAACATCTTCTTTGTCGGGTTCCTCATCTGGCTCGTGATGTCGCTTCACGGCGCCGATCGCGCCCATATGGCCGCGACCTTCTCGAACCCAGTGGTTCTGGTGCTGGCTGTGGTGCTTATCGGATCGGTCCTTACCCATATGCGAATCGGGATGGGCGAGATCATCGAGGATTATGTCCACACCCCGGCGCTCTACCGGCTCGCCATGCTCGCCAATACCGTTTTCACCCTTGCCGTCGCTGCCATTGCCGCGGTCTCGGTGCTCGTCCTCGCCTTCGGAGGCTAATGCAATATGGCTTCTGCCTATCAGATCATCGACCACGCCTATGACGTCGTCGTCGTCGGCGCCGGCGGCGCGGGGCTGCGCGCAACGCTCGGCATGGCCGAACAGGGCTTCAAGACCGCATGCGTGACCAAGGTCTTCCCCACGCGCAGCCATACGGTCGCAGCGCAGGGCGGCATTGCCGCCTCGCTCTCCAATATGGGGCCCGACAGCTGGCAATGGCACATGTACGACACGGTCAAGGGGTCGGACTGGCTGGGCGACAATGACGCAATGGAATATCTCGCGCGCGAGGCGCCGCAGGCGGTCTATGAGCTCGAGCATTACGGCGTGCCTTTTTCGCGCACAGAAGAGGGCAAGATCTATCAGCGCCCCTTTGGCGGGCACATGCAGAATTTTGGCGAAGGCCCCCCGGTGCAGCGTACCTGCGCGGCGGCAGACCGCACGGGTCATGCCATTCTCCACACGCTTTACGGCCAGAGCCTGCGCAACAATGCCGAGTTCTTCATCGAATATTTCGCCATCGATCTTCTGATGAGCGAAGATGGCGCCTGCCAGGGCGTCATCGCATGGAAGCTCGACGACGGCACGCTGCACCGTTTCCGCGCAAAGATGGTGGTGCTGGCGACCGGCGGCTATGGCCGCGCCTATTTCTCGGCCACCTCCGCCCATACCTGTACGGGCGACGGCAATGCCATGGTGGCGCGCGCAGGGCTGCCGCTCCAGGATATGGAATTCGTCCAGTTCCACCCCACCGGCATATACGGCTCGGGGTGCCTCATCACCGAGGGCGCGCGCGGGGAAGGCGGCTATCTCGTCAATTCCGAGGGCGAGCGATTCATGGAGCGCTATGCGCCCAATGCCAAGGATCTCGCCTCGCGCGACGTGGTTTCACGCTGCATGACGCTCGAAATCCGCGAGGGGCGGGGCGTGGGGCCGAAAAAGGACCACATCTTCCTTCACCTCGATCATCTCGATCCCGCTGTGCTCCATGAGCGGCTGCCGGGCATTTCGGAAAGCGCCAAGATCTTTGCCGGCGTCGATCTGACCCGCGATCCCATCCCGGTCATCCCGACCGTCCATTACAATATGGGCGGCATTCCCACGACTTATTGGGGCGAGGCGATCGATCCGCGCCGCGGCGGGCCGGATGCGACCGTGCCGGGGCTGATGGCGGTGGGTGAAGCGGGTTGCGCTTCGGTTCATGGCGCCAATCGGCTGGGGTCCAATTCGCTGATCGACCTTGTGGTCTTTGGCCGGGCTGCGGCGATCCGCGCCGGCGAAATCATCGACCGCAATTCGGCGATCCCTGAAACAAGCGGGGCGGCGGAAGACAAGATCCTTGCGCGGTTCGACCGGCTGCGCCACGCCAATGGCGGAACGCCAACGGCGACGCTGCGCGAAAAGATGCAGCGCGCCATGCAGGAGGATGCCGCCGTCTTCCGCACCCAGGAAACGCTCGAACAGGGCTGCCGCCGCATCTCCGAGATCTGGGGCGAATTGGCCGATATCAGGGTCCATGACCGCTCGCTGATCTGGAATTCGGACCTCGTTGAAACGCTCGAGCTTGAGAACCTCATGGCCAATGCCGTGACCACGGTCTATTCGGCCGAGGCGCGCAAGGAGAGCCGGGGCGCGCATGCGCGGGAGGATTTCACCGAGCGTGACGACATCAACTGGCGCAAGCATACACTGGCCTTCCTTGATGAGGCGGGCAGGGTGACGCTCGATTACCGGCCGGTTCACACCGATCCGCTGACCGATGGCATCGATCTCAAGAAGATCGCGCCGAAGGCGCGTGTCTATTAAGGAGCGGGCTCCATGGCTGAACTTATCCTCGACAAGCGCTCGCGCCCCAAAAAGGGCAAGGTCTGGCCCAAGCCCGATGGCGCGACCAATCTGCGCGAATACCAGGTCTACCGCTACGACCCCGACACGCAGGAGAACCCGCGGATCGATACCTATTTCGTCGATCTCGATGATTGCGGGCCAATGATCCTCGATGGCCTTTTGTGGATCAAGAACAATATAGACCCAACGCTTACCCTCAGGCGCTCGTGCCGCGAGGGGATTTGCGGGTCCTGTGCGATGAATATCGACGGGGCCAATACGCTTGCCTGCACCAAGGGGATGGATGAGGTCTCGGCTGGCCCGGTCAAGGTCTACCCGCTTCCGCACATGCCGGTCATCAAGGATCTGGTGCCCGACCTTTCGACTTTTTATGAGCAGCACAAATCGGTTCAGCCCTGGCTTCAGACCAAGACGCCCGCGCCGCAGACCGAATGGCTGCAGAGCCGGGAGGACCGCGCCAAGCTCGATGGGCTTTACGAGTGCATATTGTGTGCGTGCTGCTCGACCTCGTGCCCGTCCTATTGGTGGAATGGGGAAAAATATCTCGGACCGGCCGTGCTCCTGCAGGCCTATCGCTGGCTCATCGACAGCCGCGACGAGGCGACCTCGGAGCGTCTCGACAATCTCGAGGACCCCTTCAAGCTCTATCGCTGCCACACCATCATGAATTGCGCCAAGGTTTGCCCCAAGGGGCTCAACCCGGCCAAGGCGATTGCCGAGATCAAGAAGATGATGGTCGAACGCAAGGTGGCGTGAACGCATCTGACAGCGTCGGCATCTTTTCCGCGTTCGCTTCCCCGGCTCCCCGCCTTCTCGGGGACATGCTTGAGCCGGGGTCCATGCTTCTGCGTCCGCGACGCGGAGGTTTGCTATGGGTCCCGGGTCGAGCCCGGAACAGCGAAAGGAGGGATGGAGGCGTTTTCCTCAAGGCGCGTACCGTGTAGGGTCGCATAATGACCGATTACGAGACCATCATTCATGTGCGCAGCGAGGCGCGGGCGCGGGTGTTGATCGCAGCGCTGAGGGCGCATGGCTTTTCCCCGCGCGACATCGCCGATGGCGGCCTGCCCGGGGTTGGTACCGGGCTGTCCGGCCCTGGCGTTCCGGTTGCGGTGCCGCTCGAGGAGGCGGGGGACGCAAGGCCGCTTGCCGAGGCACTGTTAAAGGATATGGAAGCCTGAAAAGCTTTGCCACCGGCACAAAAACCGCCACATTGTGGCGCTTAGGGATGTAGGGGCTGCTCCCTGGGGCTTGTCCAGATGCTTTTGGGATTCCATAACGGCCCTCGATACCGGGCGATCGGCTGACGGGAGTGGAAGATGATTATATCGCTAGCGCGCATGGGCAGACTCGGAACGGGGCTGACACTGGTTGCGGTCGTTGCGGCGTGCTCGCCCACCATGAGCCCGCGGACCAATACGATCAGCCAGCCCCAACCGATCACGCCGGTCGCGACGGGAACGGTCCAGACCAGCGATTTGCCGCCGATCGGCGGAGCGCCGGCCGCGGCAAGCGCCGCCTCCACCGCTCCGACCAACACCACCGGCCTTTATGATCCGCTCACCCAGACAGCCTCGAGCGAAGGCTTTGTTTCGCTCGACGGCATGGGGACGCCCGGCAACACCATGGGCGGGCGCGACCTTTCCGGCGCGCTGACCATGGAAAAGCTTTTGGGCGGCTGGACCATCATTGCCGGTGCCGAACAATGCCGGCTGAACCTCACCTATACCGCCAAGGGCGCGACGGGACGCTACCGCGCGTCGACCCCGGCCTGCACGCAGCCGGTGCTGGCCACGGTCACCTCATGGCAGCTTCTGGGCAACCAGATCCAGCTCTATAACGAGGCGGACGAACTGGTCGGGACGCTGCTCAAGAGCGGGGACAGGTTCGTGGGGACGCTATCGGGCGGTCAGGCCGTATCGCTCGTGGGCTGAGCGGTTGGTTCAGGTGATGGGGGCGGACGCCCCGGTACTCGACAGATATGCCGACATGGTCGTTTCGGGTCAGGTGCGTCCCGATCCGGCGCAAAAGCGCGTTGCCGAAAAACTCGGCGCCCTGGCCGACCGGCTCGCAGCGCTGGAGGCGGGGCGGGGTTCGCTCCTTTCACAGCTCTTGAGGAAAAAGCGCGAGACACCCAAGGGCCTTTACATCTGGGGCGACGTGGGCCGGGGCAAGACCATGCTCATGGACCTCTTTTACGCCGCGGTCCCGATCACGGCCAAGCGGCGCGTCCACTTCCACGAATTCATGGCCGAGGTACATGAGGCCATCGCGCGCTTCAGGGCGGACAATGCCGGGACCAAGGGTGCGCGCGATCCCATACCCGCCGTTGCCCGGCCGATCAGCCGGGCGGTCCGGCTGTTGTGTTTCGACGAGTTCTTCGTCTCGGATATCACCGACGCCATGCTTTTGAGCCGGCTGTTTGAAATCCTCTTCCGCGACGGGGTGGTCGTGGTTGCGACTTCGAACATTCCGCCCGAAAGACTCTACTGGAACGGGCTCAACCGCCAGCTCTTCCTGCCGTTCATCGACCTGCTGCGGACCCACGCCGAAGTGGTCAATCTCGATGCCGCGACCGACTACAGGCGCGAGCGGCTCGATGCGCAGGATGTTTACCGGTTCGGCGAGGGTCCGGAGGTGCGGGCCGCCATGGACGCGCTTTTCGCGCATTTGACGGGCGGCGCCGAAGCCGAACCGGAGACGATCGAAAACTTGGGGCGGGTGATTACGGTGCCGGTCCAGGCGATGGGCGTGGCGCGGTTCTCCTTTGCCGATCTGTGCGAAAAACCGCTCGGCGCGCGTGACTATCTCAAGCTCGCCAAGCGCTACCACACCATTGTTATCGACGGGGTGCCGGTTTTCTCGAAACTGAAATCGGACGCGGCCAAGCGCTTCATCCTGCTGGTCGACACGCTTTACGATCGCGGGGTCAAGCTCGCGGCAAGCTTTGCCGCCCCGCTCGAGGCGCTGGCCCGGGACGAGAAGACCGCTTTCGAATTCCAGCGCTGCCTTTCGCGTCTCGAGGAGATGCGTTCCGCAGACTATATCGCGCGGCCGCTGAGACAGGTGAGCGCGCCTTGAACTTTCCCTTATAGGGAAACTGTCAGCAATGCAGACCCATCAGGATGGGAAGATCCCAAGACATCCGCAATTGAAGCGTTTCCGCTTCAAATACCTCCTTGGCGCGAGATCGAAGCGGAAAGCCTGCAACTTTTCCCGATCTCGCTTCTAAGACGAAGGGTTCACTTGCGTCCGAATGTCACAAGGGCTATGAGGGGCCCGGGAAAACCGGAAACTTTACCTATAGGGAAACTTGGCTATGGCGCGGAAAAAGATCGCCCTTATCGGCGCGGGTCAGATCGGCGGAACACTGGCGCATCTGGTCGCGCTCAAGGAGCTGGGCGATGTCGTGCTGTTCGACATCGTTGACGGCGTGCCGCAGGGCAAGGCGCTTGATCTCGCGCAGTCGGGTCCCGTCGAGGGGTATAATGCGAGCCTCAAGGGCACGTCCGAATACAAGGACATCGAAGGCGCCGATGTGGTGATCGTCACCGCCGGTGTGCCGCGCAAGCCGGGCATGAGCCGCGATGACCTGCTCGAGATCAACCTCAAGGTGATGGAGCAGGTGGGCGCGGGGATTGCCAAATATGCGCCCGAGGCCTTTGTCATCTGCATCACCAATCCGCTCGATGCCATGGTCTGGGCCCTGCAGAAATTCTCGGGCCTGCCCACAAACAAGGTGGTGGGCATGGCAGGCGTGCTCGATTCGGCGCGCTTCCGCCACTTCATTGCCGAAGAACTCAACGTGTCGGTCCAGGACGTGACGGCCTTCGTCATGGGCGGGCATGGCGACACCATGGTGCCGCTGGCGCGCTATTCGACGGTTGCGGGCATTCCGCTGCCCGACATGGTCAAGATGGGTTGGCTCGCCAAGGAAAAGCTCGACCAGATCATCCAGCGCACCCGCGATGGCGGGGCAGAGATCGTGGGGCTTTTGAAGACCGGCTCGGCCTTTTATGCCCCTGCCGCCTCGGCGATCGAGATGGCGGAAAGCTATCTCAAGGACAAGAAGCGCATCCTTCCCTCTGCGGCCTATCTCCAGGGCGAGTTCGGGGTCAAGGACATGTATGTCGGCGTGCCGGTGGTGATCGGCGCGGGCGGTGCGGAAAAGGTTGTCGAGATCGAACTCAACGGAACCGAAAAGAAGATGTTCGAAACGTCTGTCGGCGCCGTGCAGGGGCTTG
>CAYSBF010000017.1:0-34610 GCA_964429025.1 uncultured Pelagibacterium sp. | reverse complement strand
CGTCCGCTCAACATGATCGGGTTCGTCTACCGCGAAATACGACAGGCACTCGCCGACATCGAAGCAATGTTCGCGCTTCTCGACCAGAAGCCCGAAATCGAGGACAAGCCTGGCGCCAGACCGCTCCACATCACTGGCCCCCTTCTGCGGTTCGAGGACGTGCATTTCCACTATGACCCGGACCGCAGGATACTGAAGGGCGTGAGCTTTGAGGTTCCCGCAGGCAAGACCATCGCCGTCGTCGGGCCGTCGGGCGCCGGAAAGTCCACCATCTCGCGCCTCATCTACCGCTTCTACGACGTCACGGCCGGTCGCGTGACCATCGACGGGCAGGACGTGCGCGACGTCACCCAGACCTCGCTCCGCGCCGCTATCGGCATGGTGCCCCAGGACACGGTGCTCTTTAACGACACCATCGCCTACAACATCCGCTACGGCCGGCCTGACGCCACCGACGAGGAGGTGCGGGCAGCGGCCGAAATGGCCCAGATCGGCGACTTCATCGCCAAGCTCCCGCAAGGCTACAACACGCAGGTCGGCGAGCGCGGGCTCAAGCTCTCCGGCGGCGAAAAGCAGCGCGTGGCCATCGCCCGCACGATTCTGAAGGCGCCGCCGATCCTGATCCTCGACGAGGCGACCTCGGCGCTGGATACCCATACCGAACGCGAAATCCAGTCCGCGTTGGACGAGGTTTCGCAGGGGCGCACCACTCTCGTCATCGCCCACCGGCTCTCGACTGTCGTCGGAGCAGACGAGATCATCGTGCTGCGTAACGGTGCCATCGCCGAACGTGGCACGCATCAGGACCTCCTCGCCCAGAACGGGCTCTATGCGCAGATGTGGAATCGTCAGCGCGAGGCCGCCGAGGCCAGCGAGCGCCTGCGCGCTGCCCAGGACGATCCGGACGGCTTCGTCACTCGCCGCGCACAGCAAGAAGAACCCGCCCAATAAAAAAGCCCGCTCCGGAGAGCGGGCTCTGTGCCTTGGAGGTCAAGGCGAGATCTTATTCGGCGGCCTGTCGCGAGACGACGGTAACGCCGTTCTTCTCGGTTTCCACAAGGCCCGTAGTGTCGGCCTCGACCTGCGCCGCTTCACGCTGTGCAGCTTCCTTGTGCTCTGGCTCGGGCTGATCGGTTTCAACCTCCACGCCCTCCGGTGTAACCGCGCGCGCCGGGCGGCGGAAGAGCCCAACGATCCAGCCCCAGAGACCGGCGAGGAAGGTGCCGATCGCCCTGAGCTTGCGGCCCCAAACGGTCGGAGCAGCGAGCAGGGTAGGGATCAGGATAAGCGTGAGCAGGGTCGAGAAGGAGAGGCCCGAGATCACAGCTGTGGTGAGGTTGCTCCACCAGCCGCCCGAAATGCCATTGATTTCGAGCGTGCGGGTAAAGAAGGCGAAGTTGATGCCCAACGCCATCGGCACGAGACCCGATACCGTCGTAATGGTCGTGATGATGATCGGACGCAGACGCTGTGCGCCGGTCATGAGCACGGCAACAGTCGTCTCGACCCCTTCGCTGCGCAGACGGTTGAAGTTGTCGATCAGAATGATGGCGTTGTTCACCACGATACCGGCCAGAGAGACGATGCCGATGCCGGTCATGATCGCCGAGAACGGTTGGCCCGTGACCACCATCCCGAGCACCACGCCGGCAGTCGAGAGTACGACGGTCGAGAGCGTCAGGAACACCTGATAAAAGCTGTTGAACTGCGTGAGCAGGATCAGGAACATCAGGAACAACGCCCCGAGACCGGCCTGCATCATGAACTGGTTGGTCTCCTGGGTCTGCTCGTCGGCACCGCCGAACACGAACTCGACCTGTTCGGGCCATTCCTGCTCATTGATCCAGGCGCGCAGCTGCTCGACCTTGTCCGCCGCCAGCACCGGCTGCCCGGTTGCCGGATCATTCCCGGTCACATTGGCAAGGACGTTCATCGAATAGCTGCCATTGTAGCGGCTGATATTGGCGACCTTGGGCGCGGCTTCGCGCTGGATGAAGTTCGAGACCGGAACCAGCCCGTTGGGCGTCGCGATCCGCATCGAGTCGAGCGCGTCGAACGTGCGCTCGTCCTGTGGAAGCCGTACAACGATGTCGATGCTGTCATTGGCGTCGTCCGGGCGGTAAGTGCCGAGGCGGACGCCAGAGGTAACGAGCTGGACATAGGGGCTGAGTTCGCGAACGCCGATGCCGAAGCGCGCGGCCTGCTCGCGGTCGATCGTGATCTTCCACTCGATGCCGGGCAGAGGACGGCTGTCCTCGATGTCGACCGTGTTGCCGAGCTCGAATTCGATATAATTACGCAGGCGGGTCACAGCCGGAACGAGGTCGTCCAGACGCGAGGACTCCACACGCATGTTGATGTCCTTGCCGGCCGGAGGGCCACCCTCGGCTTCGAGCAACTGCACGCCGATGCCCGCGATGTTCGCGGTACGCTCGCGAATTTCGGCAAAAATCTGCTGTGCCGGAACGCGGTCCTTCCACGGCTCGAGTTCAAGCGTGATGTTGCCGATCGTGTCGGGCGGTGTGCTGCCGAATGAGCCGGTGGAGCCGAAATTGAGCTGCATCGCCTTGATGCCGTCAACGGGCAGGATGGCCTGCTCAACCTCGACGAGGAGATCGCGGACCTCGACTGGTGAATAGTTGCCGCGTCCCGTCACCACCACCGAAGCATATTCCGCTTCGACCGCAGGGAAGGCCACGACGCCAGTTGGGTTGGCGGCATAGGTCATGAAGATGCCGGTAACGCCGCCAATGACCAGAACGATCGCGATGAGCGGCCGCTTGACGAAGAAGGCGAGCAGCCGGACATAGCCGCCCACAAAGCCCTTGATGCTCTTGTAATCGAAATCGGCCGCAGCAGCCGAAGTGAGCTTTCTGGCCTGCTCCTGCTCTTCCGGGTTCACTTTCACGCGGGCGACCAGAGCGCCCACCACCGGAATGAAGACCATCGAGGTGATGAGCGAGGCGGCAAGCGTCACGATCACCATGATGGGGAAGTAGCTCATGAACTTCCCGATGATGCCGGGCCACAATAGCAGCGGCAGGAACGCTGCGATCGTTGTCAGCATCGAGGAGACAATCGGCGCGAACATGAGCCGGGCGGCGCGGATAAAGGCCTCCCTGCGCGTCATCCCTTCAGAGATCTTGCGCTCGGCATATTCAACCAAGACGACCGCGCTATCGACCAGCATGCCAACGGTGAGCACGAGGCCGAACATGATCATCATGTTCACCGTGATCCCGAGCAATTGCAGGATGAAAAAGCTGGTCATGAAGGAGACAGGGATAGACAGCCCGATCAGCAGGGCAGGGCGCAGGCCGAGCATTGCGACCGTCACGATCATGACGAGCGCGATAGCGGTCAGCACCGAGTCCTGCAGGCTCACCAGCATGTCCTCGGCGGAAATGGCCTGGTCGACCAGGAATTCCGCACGCACGGCATCGGGCCAGTCGGCGGTGACTTCCATCGTCTTGGCCCGAACCAGCTCGGAGTGCTGGATGATGTTGGTGCCGGTGCGCTTGGTCGCGCCCAGAATGAGCGCTGGAGCGCCGTTGACCCGGGTATAGGCCGTCGCGTCCTTGAACGTGCGGCTGATCGTGGCAACATCCGAGAAGGTGACGACCGTGCCGTTCACCGTCTTGAGCGGCAGCGAATAGACATCCTCGGCCGATGAAATCAGCCCCGGCACTTCCAGGTTGAAGCGGCCCTGGCCTGTGTCGAGGGCACCGGCAGGAACAACCATGTTGTTGCGCGAAATCGCGTCGAACAGCTCGTTGGTCGTGAGGTTGTAGGATTCGAGCTTGAGCAGGTCGACCGTGACTTCCAGCACCTCCTCGCGACCGCCGGAAAGAACCACCTCGCGCATGGTCGGAATGCCTTCGAGCTCATCCTTGAGTTCCTCGGCATAACGGTTGAGCGTGCGCTCCGGCACATCCCCGTAAAGCGCGACGGAGATGGTCGGGAAGCCGGCAATATCGATCTCGTGTACCGTGGGGTCGTCCGCATCGGATGGCAGGTCGGCCCGAGCCTGGTCGACGCGCTGGCGCACGTCCGACATCGCCTGGTCCTTGTCGAAATTGATGTCGAATTCGAGGAAGACCGAGGCATGGCCGACTGTGGAGGTCGAACTGATATTGACGAGACCCGGAAGGTCGCGCAGCTGGGTTTCCAGCGGCTTGGCAAGAAGTTGATCGGCGTCGCGCGGCGACACCCCGCTCATCGAGGCCGAAACGTAGAGGTACGGCACGTCCACATTGGGCATGCTTTCCTTGGGCAGGCTGATATAGGCCGAAATGCCCATGAACAGCAGCACGAACATGACCGTGAGGACCGTTCGCGGGCGGCGCAGTATCGATTCAAGAAAGTCGATCATGATTATGCCTCGTCAGCCCGCTGGGCCGTCACGGTCTGGCCCGCCTGGACGTATTCCTGGCCCACGGTGATGATGTCGATTGTTTCGGGCAAGCCGGTCACCCACACGCCTTCGCGCGTGTCGCGCGCGATCTCGACGGGGTAGAAAGCAACCGTTTCCCCTTCCACTGCGCGTACGCCGATCGTGCCGTCGGTATCAAGGGTGAGCACTGACTGCGGCACGAGGTGAGCCCGGATGGTGCCGACCTGGACCAGCGCCTCCGCAGTCACTCCGTCGCGGATGACGCCGCTGGGATTTGCAATTTCTATCTCGACGGGGAAGGTCCGGGTCGCGGCGTTCGCGACCGCCGCGATATAACGGACCCTGCCGATGATCTGCTGTCCGGTAACCGTCGTCACCATCGCCTGTTCGCCGACTTCCATGTCGCCGACCCGGGCTTCGGGGACCTCGCCGATAAACACCATCGGGTCGAGCTGCACGATCGTCGCACACTCGGCACCAGCGCTCAGCGAGGCACCGACCGTGGCGAGGGGATCGGAGACGATCCCGGCAGCTTCAGCCCGGATTTCGGTGCGTTCGAGTTCGGCCAGAGCTTCGTCATAGCTGGCCTGTGCCGAAAGGAGCGCAACCTCGAACTGACGAATGGTATTGGCCGGCGCAACGCCCCGTTCACGCAGCGCCTCGTTGTTGGCGAGGTCGGCCTTGGCCTGCTCGAGTTGGGCTTCGGCAGTGGCGAGGCGGGCAAGACGCGTTCCCTGGTCGAGGGTGCAGATCAAGTCGCCTTCGGCGACGCGCTGCCCCTTGGTCACATGGACTTCCTTGACGGTACCGCTCGTTTCGGCCCGCACGGCGATTGTCGCATTGGCCTGTGTCCGGCCGCGCAACTGGACGATCTGGGGAAGATCATCGGCAGCAAAGGTCGCAACGCGCACCAGCTGGCGCTGATGCTGCTCCTCGGCTGCATCTTCGAGAGTCTGGGCGACTTCGACTTCTCCCTCGGGTTCGATGAGCCCGGTGGCCTGTAGAACACCGCCGATCGGACCGTCTTCACCCTCGATCGCTTCGATGAGCGGCCGTTCACCCTGACCAGGACCCTTGCCGCCCTGGATGAGCGTCCCCGTCAGCATCCACACTGCAATGCCGACGACGATAAGGAAGGCGAGTCCGTACGACTTCAAAAAACGCCACATGCGAATGCCCCAAGTTAGCTGTGCCCTGACGCGCGCAGCCAGAATCGGCGCGCAGCGATATTTAGTGTATTAGTGACGTATATCACCATAGTTGCTGGTCCGGCAAGCCTACTCTGCGGCCAGAGTTGTGGCGCCGTCTCCTTTCGCAGTCGCGATTAACTCGCCCATGTGGTCACTCAAATGTGATCGCGCAAGCTCTAAAACGGCGATTCCATGGCGAACCACCCATGCGTCATTTGCATGGCTACCCTCAGCGGGCCGGGAAGGAGTGCTGTTGATTTCGTTCTGGATGCGCTTGAGTTCCGCAATATCGGCATCCATTTGCCTGATCCGCTCCTCGACCCGCTCCCGTACAATGTTGGGAGGAAGCAGGTGCGCGAACCGCGCGAACAGCAGGAACGGGCTGCGGTAAACATCGTCGCCCAAAGGCTCGTACAGTGCATCGACAAAGGCCGCGCGGCCCGCCTCGGTGATCGAATAGATCTTCTTGGAAGGTTTACCGGGCTGGTGCTCGACCTGGCTCGTCACCAGGCCTTCATCCTCGAGTTTGGCCAGGGCCGGGTAAATGGACCCATAGCTTGCCTCGACGAAATAGGAGCATTCTCCTTCCGTGCACATCTTGCGGATTTCGTATCCGCTCGCGTCCTGGGTGTAGAGAATGGACAGGCAAAGGGTGCGCACGTTCATCGCGGACCGCCTCTCTCGGCATATGCCGGTTGAGAATATGCCGGGCGTATATATGAATGTCCGGCACAGCGCAATATGAACGGATGACGCAGGGGTATGGCCCCGGCGCCGTCAACATTTCCTTACGCGGAAGCTTCAGATTTGGATTTCGATGTCGAGACCCAGGTCCAGCGGCGGCGCAGCCATGGTGATCCTGCTCGAGGAGATGTAATCGACCCCCGTCTGGGCAATCGAGCGCACGCGCTCCAGCGTCACATTGCCCGAAGCCTCGAGCTTGGCGCGGCCTGCGGTCACTTCGACTGCGCGGGCGAGCGTGCCGTTGTCCATATTGTCAAGCAGTACCGCGCTCGCCCCGGCTTCAAGTGCCTCCTCGAGCTGTTCGAGAGTGTCCACTTCCACTTCGATGGCAACCAGATGCCCTGCGAAGGCTCTTGCGGCTTCGATCGCCGCGCCCACGCCACCCGCGATGACGATGTGGTTGTCCTTGATCAGCACCGCGTCACTAAGGCCGAAGCGGTGGTTGTGGCCGCCGCCGCAGCGCACCGCGAATTTTTCCAGTGCTCGCAGTCCCGGTGTGGTTTTTCGTGTGCAGCAGATGTGCGCGCCGGTGCCTGACACCTCATCGACGAACCGCCGAGTGAGCGTCGCAATCCCGCTCAAATGGGTCATGAAATTTAGGGCGGTGCGCTCTGCCGCGAGGATTTGCCGGGCGTCGCCCGAGATTTCCAGCACCGCCTGACCCGGTGTCAACCGGTCACCGTCCAGCTTGAACGCTTTGACGGTCACATCCGGGCCGATCTGCCTGAAGGCTTCCTCCGCGCAGACTATACCGCACACGATACCGTCGGACCGGGAATTGATACGGCCGGTCGCGGTCGCCTTGGGCGCAACGGTGGCCTGGCTGGTGACGTCACCCGCCTGGCCGAGATCCTCCTCCAGCGCCGTTGCGACGGCCCGATGGATCAGATGATGCGGAACGCGGGGCGGGTAGGGGCTTACCATTGCTGAATTCGGTCCTGCGAGATCGGCCGTGTCGGCGCTCTTTCAATAGCGGCCAACCCGCGCGCGGGAAAGGCCTTTTCCCGCATGGCCAGCGCGGCAGGACTCCATCCGGCTGTGGATCGGAGGTGAAAATTAACCTCTCATTTGCCAATTGGGCGGAAAGAGCGCGGC
The DNA here is from genome assembly GCA_964429025.1 of uncultured Pelagibacterium sp. Taxonomy (GTDB): domain Bacteria; phylum Pseudomonadota; class Alphaproteobacteria; order Rhizobiales; family Devosiaceae; genus Pelagibacterium. The sequence goes on along the minus strand of CAYSBF010000017.1, from coordinate 27,188 downwards.
ATTCGATCGAGAAGCCCCATGTAGGGGCGGCAGTTTATCTTTGATTCAGCCCGGCTAGGCAAAACTACGGACCACTCATCAGGGGACGCACGAGTGAGTAAGACGAGACAAAACGGCATCGACAATGCTGAGGCAGTCGAAGTTGCTCTGGAGTCGATGCCGTATGGGATGTGCCTCTGGGGCACAGACCTCACGCTCAAGGTCTTCAATTCGACCTACGCCAGGACCTTTGGGCTGTCCACTGATGCACTAAGGGTGGGTTTGCATCTGCGGGATGCAATCAAGCTCGTTCTCGAAGCGGGAAATTACTTCGGTTACACCGTCGACGACCTCTACGAAAACATGCTCGAGCGCTTCGATCGCCAGACGGCTGATGCGCCGCCCAAGCAGTATCATCAGGTTCTCCGAGACCGAAGCATCCGGACAACCTACAAGGCCCAGCCGGGCATAGGCTGGCTCGTCACGCACGAAGACATCACCGACGCCAACGACCATATAACCGCGCTTTCCCGGCGCGAGGCCGAACTGGCGCGGCAGGCTATGCGGTTCGAAACAGCCGTTCACAATATGGCGCACGGCCTTTGCATGATCGATGCCGACCACCGGCTCGTCATCTGCAACTCGAACTACGCCGCGCTCTACGACCTGCCCGAGCATCTGCGGCAGCCCGGAACGCTGCTCACCGACATCATGGATTATCGCTTCGACAACGGCATGCGTCCCAAGGACGGCCCCGTCGCCTTCCTGCAGCGCCGCGTCCAGACCATCACCGAGCGCAAACGGTCGGTGGACATCTGCGAGTTCGAGAACGGCCAGATCATCTCCGTCGTGCACCAGCCCATGGCTGACGGCGGCTGGGTCGAGACACACCAGGACATCACCGAGCAGCGCCGTTCGGAGGCCCGCATCCATCACCTTGCCCGCCATGACGCGTTGACCGACCTGCCAAACCGGACCCTTTTTGCCGAGGAAATGGCGATGGCCGAGTCCCGCGTCCGCCGTGGCGAAATGATGGCGGTGCTTTGCTTCGATCTCGACCACTTCAAGGTCATCAACGACACCCTTGGCCACGGGGTGGGGGACGCGGTGCTCAAGGAAGTGGCCGCGCGCATCAACTACACCAAACGCGAACACGAGACGGCGGCGCGCCTGGGCGGCGACGAATTTGCGCTGCTTGCTGGTCCGCTGAAGGGTCCAAAGGACGTGGCGGCGCTCTCCGAGCGGCTGATCGCGGCCATCTCCGAGCCCATGGACATCCAGGGTCACCGCGTGATGATCGGCACCTCTATCGGCATCGCCATTGCGCCTACAGATGGCGAGGACGGCGACACGCTGATGAAGAACGCCGATCTGGCGCTTTATCGTGCCAAGGGCGACGGGCGCGGCAATTACCGCTTCTTCGAAAAGGGCATGGACGCCACCATGCAGCATCGCCGGCTGCTCGAGAGCGGGCTCAAGCTCGGACTGACGCGCGGCGAGTTCTCGCTGGTCTTCCAGCCGCTCATGGAACTGGAAAGCAACCGGGTTTCCTGTCTCGAGGCGCTGCTGCGCTGGGAGCATTCGGAACTCGGCGTCGTCTCGCCGGTCGAATTCATTCCGGTGGCCGAAGAGATCGGCTTTATCGTCCCGCTCGGCGAATGGGTACTTCGCGAGGCCTGCCGGGTGGCGGCGAGTTGGCCGGGGGACACGCGCGTCGCGGTCAACCTGTCCCCGGTGCAGTTCAAGAGCCGTCGTCTGCTCGAGACTGTGCGCGAGGCGCTCAAGGAAAGCGGTCTCTCGCCGACGCGCCTTGAACTGGAAATCACCGAGTCCGTCATGCTGGCGGATTCCGATCATACGCTCGAAACCCTGCACGCGCTTCGCGCTTTGGGCGTGCGGATTTCGATGGACGATTTCGGTACGGGTTACTCCTCGCTCTCCTATCTGCGGGCCTTCCCGTTCGACAAGATAAAGATCGACCGCTCCTTCATCGAGGATGTGAGCGCAACTGACGCCAATTACGAGATCATCAAGGCGGTGATCGCGCTCGGTCGCAGCCTGGGCATGTCGACGACCGCCGAGGGCGTCGAAACGGAAGATCAGCTCAACGCCGTGCGTGCGCATGGATGTGACGAAATACAGGGATTTCTCTTCTCGCGCCCGCTCAGCGAGCGCGACGCCATGGAACTCATCACCCGTCTCTCACCGGGCCAGGCGGCCGCAGGTGGCACCAAGCGCAAGGCGGGCTAGACGCCCTGGCCTGCCATTATCGCGGATAGCTTCCCGCGAACCGGTCCATGGCGAAGGGTGTAATGTCGATCATCGGCTTTTCGCCCGTCATCACCTGCGCCAGGAGATGCCCCGTCGCCGGGCCAAGCGTAAAGCCGTGATGGGCGTGACCGATTCCCACCCACAGGCCGCGATGCTTGGGGGCAGGGCCTATAATCGGCATCATGTCCGGCGTGCATGGCCGCGCGCCCTTCCACGGCGTCGGGTCGAGCCGGTCACCCAGCGGGAATAGCTCCTTCGCGGCTCTTTCGGCCTTGCCGAGCTGGATCGGTGTCGGCGCTGCGTCGCGCAAGGCGAATTCGGCCCCTGTGGTGAGTCTGATGCCCCGTTCCATCGGCGCAAGCAGATAGCCGACCTCCGTGTCGATGATCCAGTTGTTGAGCTTGGCACCCCCCTCGGTGCCGTAGTGCATGTGGTATCCGCGCTTGACGAACAGGGGCAGTCGGTAGCCCAGCGGTTCCAGCACTTCCGGTGCCCACGGCCCTAGCGTGACGACCACCTCGCGGCCCGATAGCGGGCCGCTTTCGGTGTCGACGGACCAGCCGTTGGGGGTCTGCTGCAGGTTCTGCGCCGCCCCGGCCACAAACTTGCCGCCCAGCGATTTGAACAGCTCGAAATAGGCAGAGACGAGCGCGCCCGGGTCCTTGATCGTCCAGGGGTCGGTCCAATGGATTGCCCCGGCCAGCTTGATGCGGAAGTCCGGCTCCATCGCTGCCACATCGTCACCGGATAGAAGCTTGTGATTGACCCCATAGAGTTCGTGGTCCTGCTGCGCCTTTGCCTCTTCGGCCCGCAGTTTGGCTTCCGTACGGAAGCCGAGCAGCCATCCTTTCTTGACCACGAGATGTCCGGCGTTCGACGCCGCGATCAGATCGGCATGCTCGTCGATGGACAGCCCGATCAGGGGCGCATAGCTCTTGACGATCTTCTTGTAGTGGCTGGGCGATGACTCCCACCAATAGCGCAGCAGCGGCGGCGTGATCCGGGGCAGGGCCAGAGGATCGTAGCGGGCCGCGGTCGACAGGTGCAGCCCCACCTGCATCAGCATCGCCAGATCGCGCGGGAAGGCGTGCGGACGCACGCCTTCCCGCTGGATGATACCGGCATTGCCGAAAGAGGTTTCACGTCCCGGCTCACTTTTGTCGACCAGAAGCACGGACCGACCGCGCCGCAGCAGGTGAATGCCGGTGGAGATGCCGACAATCCCCCCGCCGAGAACCATTACGTCGTTAGTCATACTTTGCCTTCCCCGGGAAGCAGCCCGGATTCCGTGCCGTCAGCGCGCGGCGCCGCCCGTCGCGGCCGCCTTTTCCTCGTCCCACCACCAGACGTCGGGGAAGCCGATAGCGTAGTACGGCAACTCCTCGGGGTGGCTGAACCGGTTCCATCGGGCGATGCGGAACACATTGCTGGTATAAGTCGGCACGATGAAGTGATTCCACAACAAAACGCGATCCAGCGCCTTTGTCGCGGCCACCAGCGTCTCGCGGTCGGGAGCGAAAATGATGCGGTCGATCAGGTGGTCGATGGCAGGATCGGAGATGCCGGCATAATTGCGCGAGCTGTCCACATCGGCCGAAGACGAACCCCAAAAATCCCTTTGCTCGTTGCCGGGTGACATCGACTGCGCCCAGGAAGCGTAGATGACTTCGTAGTCCCGAGCGCGGATGCGGTTGAGATATTGCGGAGAGTCGACCGTCCTGACGGTGACGTTGGCGCCAAGCCTGCTGAGGTTTTCGGCAAAGCTCAGCGCCACCGGTTCGAGCAAAGGCCCGTTGAGCAGGATTTCGAAGCCGAACTGTACGCCGTTGGCGTCGACCAGTCTTGACCCATCGAGCGTGTAGCCGGCCTCGGTGAACAGGCGCAGCGCCTCGCGCAGGTTCTCGCGCCTTGCGTCCTCGTCGCCATTGACCGGGTTGGTATAGCGGGTGGTGAACACCTCCGGCGGAACCCCGTCGCGCACCTCTTCCAGGATTTCGAGTTCAAGACCTTCGGGCAGCCCTTCATGGGCGAGTTCGGAATTGAAGAAATAGGAGTCGATGCGCTCGTAGAGTCCGTAGAACAGCGTGTGGCTGAGTTCTTCAAAATCGAAGGCATAATTCAGCGCCTGACGCACCCGCGCATCCTGAAACTTCTCCAGCCGCAGGTTGGGAAGGAAACCGATCATCAGGCCCGCGCTGCGATAGGGCTCTTCGAACTCTTCGAGGACGATCCGCCCTTCATTGACGGCAGGAAAATCATAGGCCGTCGCCCAGCGGCGCGCGGTATTTTCCAGCCACCAGTCGAACTGATCGGCCTTGAACGCCTCGAACATCACGGTGGAGTCCCGGAAATATTCCACCCGATACTCATCGAAGTTCGACGAGCCGATATTCACCGGCAGATCCTTGCCCCAATAATCTTCCACGCGGCGGAACGTGACCGTGCGGCCGGGGACAAAACTCTCCAGCCGGTAGGGACCGGAGCCCATGGGTGGTTCGAGGGTCGATGCCCTGATGTTGCGCGGTTCACCTTGCGCGTCCTCGCCTTCCCACCAGTGCTTGGGCAGGACCAGCAACTGTCCCATGATGTGCGGCAATTCACGGTTGCCTGTTTCGTCGAACCGGAATGTCACTTCCCCGGGCGCAGTGATTTCGACATCAGAAACATTGGCATAATAGCTCTGATAGAAGGGGCTCAATTCGAGCAGGGTTTCGAAGGACCAGACCACGTCTTCTGCCGTCACCGGCTGTCCGTCATGCCAGCGGGCATCGGGGTTCATGCGGAAGGTGACAGAGGAATAATCCAGCGGATATCGGAGCGCGTCGGCCAGCAGCCCGTATTGCGTGTAAAGCTCGTCCTGCGAGCTTGTCATCAGCGTCTCATAGACAAGGCCCAGCCCGGTTGCCGCTTCGCCCTGTGGCAGGATCGGGTTGAAGGTATCGAACGATCCTTGCGCCGACAGCCGCACCGTACCGCCCTTGGGCGCATCGGGATTGACGTAATCGAAATGGGCGAAGTCCTCGGGATATTTCGGTTCCTCTTCGGTCAGATTGGTAGCGTGAAGCCATCCGGTGTCGTCCTGGGCAACCACCGGCGCCGTCAGGCAGACAAGGGCGACAAGGGAAAGGCCAATGGCTGATCTCTTCATGACGGCACTCCGATGGCGAACGACATTGGCCTGATCTTAGCGATTTGAGCGGCAATTTCGAGAGCGGTTTTTGAGCGTGTCCAGCAAAAGTGGAAACGGTTTTGCGGTTCGGACACGCGACAGAACAAAGAGTTAGAGCCAAGGATTCGATTCAATCAAATCCTTGGCTCTAACCTGCCACCGGCTCGTCGAGCGCCGCGGCCAGAAGCGTCCGCGTATAGTCGTGCTGCGGCCGCTCGAAAATGTCCGCCGTCCGCCCTCGCTCGACGATCTTTCCCGCCAGCATGACGACAACCTCGGAGGCCAGGGCGCGGACCACGCGCAGATTGTGCGAGATGAAGACATAGGTGAGCCCGCGCCGGGCCTGCAAATCGCGCAGCAATTGCACGATCTGCGCCTGAATGCTCATGTCCAGCGCCGATGTCGGCTCGTCGAGGACGATGAGTTCCGGTTCGAGCACAAGCGCCCGCGCAATCGCGATGCGCTGGCGCTGCCCGCCGGAAAATTCGTGCGGGTATCGGTTCCGGATAGCAGGATCGAGCCCGACCTCCCGCAGGACGGCCTCGACTTTCGCCTCGCGTTCGCTGTCCGGAAGGCCCGGATGGTGGACCCTCAGCCCCTCGGCCACGATATCGCCCACCACCATACGCGGTGACAGCGAGCCGTAAGGGTCCTGGAACACCACCTGCATGTTCCGGCGCAGCGGACGCATGGCGCGCCAGGAGCGTCCGGCGATATCCTGTCCCATGAACACGATGCGACCTTCCGACGAGACCAGCCGCAACAGGGCCAGCCCCAGAGTTGTCTTGCCTGAACCGGACTCACCAACGACGCCGAGCGTCTCACCGCGCCGGACGGCAAGGCTGACGCGATCCACGGCTTTGACGTGCCCGGTCGTGCGCCGCAACAACCCCCTCTTGATCGGGAACCAGACCTTGAGTTCCTCCGCAGAGATGACCGGCTCGCCACCGCTCTGGGATGGAGGTGGTCCCTCGAGCAGTTCGGCAGAAAGCAGGTGCCTCGTATAGGGATGCTGCGGATTGGCGAACAGAGCCGCCGTGTCGCTGCGCTCGACGATCTCGCCTTTTTGCATCACGCACACCCTGTCGGCCATGCGCCGGACGATGCCGAGGTCATGTGTGATGAACAGCATGGCCATGCCCATCTGCGCCTGCAGCCGCTTGAGCAGGTCCAATATCTGCGCCTGCACCGTCACATCGAGCGCAGTCGTCGGCTCATCGGCAATAAGGAGATCGGGCTCATTTGCAAGCGCCATGGCGATCATCACGCGCTGGCGCTGCCCGCCCGAAAGCTGGTGCGGAAATGCGCCCAGCCGCGACCGCGGGTCCGGAATCCCCACCGCGTCCAGCAGTTCGAGCACCCGGTTCCGCGCTGCGGCGCGGTTCAATCCGAGGTGTGTGAAGAGCACCTCGCTGACCTGCCGCTCGATCGTGTGCAGCGGGTTGAGCGAGGTCATCGGCTCCTGAAAAATCATCGAGATGTCGTTGCCGCGCACCGCCCGCAGTGCCTTTTCGTCCGCCTTGAGGAGATCACGGCCCTGGAACAGAATTTCGCCCCCGGAATGGTGCGCGGACGGGTAGGGCAGAAGCCTCAGTACCGAGAGCGCCGTCACTGATTTCCCCGACCCCGACTCTCCCACAAGCGCCAGCGTCTCCCCTTCGGGGATATCGAAGCTCACATCCCGCACGGCAGGGATCACCGCGTCGCCGGAGCGGAAATCGACATGGAGGTTGCGGACGGAAAGGAGGGGGGTCACTTGCCGAGCCACGACAGGATTGCCTCGAATGTCTCGGTCGTTGGGCGGATGACTGCCATCGGCGGAAGCTGATCTGCCAATTGGTAGCTTCCCCGCAAGCCTTGATCGTCGGTCAACAGGTGGCTACAGCCAAGCAAAGATGCGGCGGCCACGTGAACGGCATCAGGCAGCTTCAAGTGCTGGTAAAGCGCGCGAAGGCGTGCCGCACCCACGAGCACGTCCCGGTCCACTTCCTTCACTTCGAGCCAGCCGCTGGGGCTGACTAGATCCAGATACTGCCTCGCAGTTTCATCGTCGCGCGACCGGAATGGCCGCACCAGCACCTCGGACAGCGTCAGTTCGCTGGTCGCGAACGGCTGCCGTGATGCGGACGCCGACGTAACGAAGGCCTCCAAAGCAGAGGCTATCGCGCGGTCCTCTCCAAGTGCTGCGGATATGAAGATGTTGCTGTCGAGGTACACACGGGTGAATAGCAACGCTAATCGTCCCACTCATCACGCAGCGTCCGGATTTCAGAGATAATCTCCTCCTGCGAGAGCAAATTGTCGACGTTGCGCTTCCGCATGTTCCTGATGAGTTCGATCGTCTCCTTGGCGCTCATCCGTCGCTGTGCTGACTGCGGCGTCTCTTCCCGCACCTCGAGTGTAACCGATGACCCGGTCGAGAAGTGCTTCCGCACATCCTCGGGGAGCCTGTCGACAGGATAATGTTCAAGGACGATCTTGTTCATCATGCATTCCTTTGTCCGCGCATTTTAGCACAGTGGGTCTCGCCAATCCAAACCATCACCCGAATGTCTTGCGCGGATCGAACGCGTCGCGCACCGCTTCGCCGGCAAAGACCAGCAGGCTCAGCATGATCGAGATGACGGCAAAGCCGGTGAGGCCCAGCCAGGGCGCCTGCAGGTTGTTCTTGCCCTGTGCCAGCAGTTCGCCCAGCGACGCCGAGCCAGGGGGCAGGCCGAAGCCCAGGAAATCGAGCGCGGTCAATGTCGTGATCGAGCCTCCAAGGATAAAGGGCATGAAGGTCAGCGTCGCGACCATGGCATTGGGCAGAAGGTGCCGGAACATGATGGTCGAGTTGCCCACCCCCAGTGCTCGCGCCGCGTTGACATATTCGAAATTCCGCCCGCGCAGGAACTCGGCCCGAACCACCCCCACCAGGGACACCCAGGAAAAGAGCAGCAGGATGATCAGCAGCACCCAGAAGCTTGGGGCAATGACGCTCGAAATGATCAGCAGCAGATAGAGCGAGGGGATCGATGTCCATATCTCGATGAAGCGCTGGAACAGGAGGTCCGTCCAGCCGCCGAAATACCCCTGTATGGCCCCGGCGAAGACGCCGACGATAGACGACAGGATGGTGAGCGCCACGCCGAACAGAACCGAGATTCGAAAGCCGTAGATGAGGCGCGCCAATACATCGCGTCCCTGATCGTCTGTGCCCAGAATGTGGGTGTTTCCGAAAACGCACATAGGGTCTTCAACCCCCTCGCGGTAACGGGCGCAGATTTCTTCCCGGCTCATCATCCAGGATGGCGGAGCGGGGGCGGGTACCGGCAGGGCGCTGTCGACTGTGCGGTAGGAGTAGCGGAAAATGGGCCAGATCATCCAGCCATGCGCGTTGATCTCGTTCTGGATCGCGCGCGAACGATAGTCGGTCACGGCGAGAAATCCGCCGAACTTCGCTTCCGGATAATCGATGACAACGGGAAACAGCACCTCGCCTTTATAGGAGGCGACGATCGGCTTGTCGTTGGTGATGAGCTCGGCAAACAGGGTCACAACGACAAGTACGATGAATATCCAGAACGACCAGTAACCCCGCCTGTTGCGCCGGAAATTCTCCAGCCTCCGCCGGTTTAACGCTGAAAGTGCCATCAGACTTCTCGCGCCTCGAAGTCGATCCGGGGGTCGATCCACATATAGGTGAGGTCCGAAATGAGCCCGATAATCATTCCGACGAGAGAGAAGATGTAGAGCGTGGCAAAAACCACCGGATAGTCGCGGTTCAGCACGGACTCAAAGCCCAGCAGCCCCAGCCCGTCGAGTGAGAAGATTGTCTCGATCAGCAGCGAGCCGCCGAAGAACGCGCCGATGAATGCCCCGGGGAACCCAGCGATGACGATGAGCATGGCATTGCGAAACACGTGCCCGTAGAGCACGCGCCGCTCGGTCAGGCCCTTGGCGCGCGCGGTGACCACATATTGCTTGCGGATCTCGTCGAGGAAGGAGTTCTTGGTCAAAAGCGTCGTCGTGGCGAACGCACCCAGCGCCATTGCGGTTATCGGCAGCACCAGATGCCAGAGATAATCCAGAACCTGCATGTGGAAAGGCAGGGAGCCGAAGTTGGGCGACGTCAGTCCTCGCAGCGGAAAGATGGACCAGAAGCTCCCGCCGGCGAACAGCACGATCAGAAGTATGGCGAAAAGAAATCCGGGTATCGCATAGCCGATGATCACGACGCCGGAGGTCCAGACGTCAAAGCGCGATCCGTCCCGCACGGCCTTGGCGATGCCGAGGGGTATCGAGATGCCGTAGGAGATCAGCGTCATCCAAAGCCCGAGTGAAATCGAGACGGGCATCTTCTCGATGATGAGATCGATGACCGAGATGTCGCGATAGTAGGATTGTCCGAAATCGAAGCGGATATAGTTCCAGAGCATCATCCCGAACCGCTCGAGCGGTGGCTTGTCAAATCCAAACTGCCGTTCGAGTTGCGCGATGAACTGTGGCGAAAGCCCGCGCGCCCCGCGATAGGCGGAGGTTTGGGCGTCCCTGTCCTGGGTGGGGCCGGAGGTATCGATGCCGCTCTGGCCAGCGAAGTCGCCTTCGACGGTCCCGGTCACCCGCGACAGAACCTCGACATTCATCCCGCTCATCCGGGCGATCGCCTGCTCGACGGGCCCGCCGGGTGCGAATTGAATGACAAGGAACGAGACGGCCATGATCCCGAACAGCGTGGGGATCATCAGCAGAAGGCGTCGCAGGATATAGGCGGCCATGGCGTCCGGGTTCTATTTCGCTCGGCCCAGCATGGCGATTTTGTCATCCAACGCCAAGCGCTTTATGGCACCCGCTATCCTACTGTGTCGGCAACATAGGCGCCGCGTTCGCCCAAGGGACGTTCTTCACCCGTCGTCGTGTCCTGGGCCGTCTGGTGCTCGATTTCCGCGTTCAGCTCAGCACCCAGGATCACCAGCGAGACGGAAATCCACATCCATGTGAGAAGCCCGATCAGCGCGCCGAGGGAGCCATAGGTGGCGTTGTAGTTGCCGAAATTGGCGACATAGAAGGAGAAAGCCGCTGAAGCGAGGAGAATCATGACGACGGCGAAGGCAGCGCCCGGCGTGATCCAGCGCCAGCGGGCCCGCTCCCGCGCCGGGCCCCACCGGTAAAGCGCCGCCAGAGCCAGCACCAGCACCGCGAGCAGCACAAGATAGCCGAGAAGCTGGACGAGCCAGCTCCAGTTGCCCGCTAAGGGGAAGATTGTCAGTATTGCGGGCAGGAGGATGACGCAAACCAGAGCAAGCGCGGCGGCGGCGGCAAAGCCGAGCGCAAAGGCGAGGCCGAGCGCGCTGATCTTGATGAAGCCTCTGTCTTCCTCTTCGTGGTAGGCGATGTTCATCGCCTCGAACATCGCCTTGATCCCGGCGCTGGCACTCCACAGAGCGATGATCAGAGAGATGGCAACGGTCCAGCTCAAGGTCGTCGTGCCTTCCCCGGCCAGCCGCCGCAATTGCTCTTCGATGATCGCCAGGCCGTCGGCTGGAACGATCCCCGAGAGCATCCGGACATGTTCGAGAACCGTCGCCTGATCGGCAAAGAGCCCGTAAATGGCAACAAAGGCGGTGAGCGACGGGACGAGAGCGAGCAGCAGATAAAAGGTTACGCCGGCCGCGATCAGCATGACCCGATCGCGTCCGACGCTGCCAATCACCCGGCCAAGGACTTCCTTCCACGCGCGCCGCGGGAGGTGCGAGGGCTTGGTCGCCTCGCGTCCGCGGCCTCTTTGCCGGGCGGCGCCGATGTCCGCTTCCGTGGTCGGCGCCGCGTCTTTGCCTGTTCCGCCCATCGCGTCAGTGGTGCGTTCGGCCTTCCGCGTCGGGCGCAGCACCGTCCGAGCCGTTGCCCATGGTGCGCTTGGTCTCGCTATAGGCCTTGCTCACCGCATCTCGCGCCTCATCGTGAAGGTGCGCAGCTTCCTCCTTTCCGCGCTCGTAGAGGTTCTCCGCCTCACGGGCAGCCTTGCCGCGCAAGGAATCCGCTGCTTCGCCGAAATAGCGATCCTCCTGACGTGTGTGCGGTGCCGCTCCGCCGATCAGGGCGCCCAAGGCGAAGGCGATGAGCCCGCTCACGAGCGGCTGTTCGTGCACGAAGTCGTCAATGGCGCTGACGGCATTCCCGCCCTGCCTGCGCAGGTTGCTGCCGGTCTTTTGAGCCTGAGCGCCCATCCATCCTGCACCGTCCCGCATCCGATGGCCCATGGCGGAAGCACGCTCACTGGCTTTACGCCAGCTATGCGAGGCCCAGCCAGCCGCCTGATGCATGCGGTTGCCGGCTTCGTCACGGAAATCGCTGACGCGATGGCCAGTCTCGTCGATGAAGCCGCGGAACATCCTGCCTGCCTCATCGGTGAAGTGCCCTCCACGATGGCCGGTCTCATCGGTGGGGCATCTGAATTTGCGCCCGGAATCGTCGATGAACTCGCTGTGACGCTGCCCTTCGAGCTCAATTATACCGACGCGCTGCAGGGACCGGCCCTGGATCGTCGCCAGGGGATAATCGTCGTCGTCGTCAAAGCCGTCCATGCCTTCATAGTTTTCGTAGTCATCGCGGTGCTCGCGATGGGGCAGTGCCGGCTGAACGGCAAGCCATGCCAATCCCGCACCGACCAGGGCGACGGGCAGGGGATTCTCGACAACGCTCCGCTTGAGGTTCCGGGTGAACTCCGCCCCCGGTCCATTGCGGGTGTAGCGCAGCGCCTCGTCCAGCATCTGCCCCGGCGAGAGACGGGCGGCGAGTTCATCGACGCGGTTTTCGATGCGCGCGCGGCGTGCTTCGATTTCGCGTTCGAGTTCTTCTGATGTCGGCGAATGGTGTGCCATTACAGCCTCTCCTTTACGGTTTTGGCGTCTTCGGACAGCGAGTGCGTCGTCCGTTCCAGCCTGAAGTTGGAGGTCTTGAGCCGGTTGATGCCGGACGAGATCATGGCCCAGCCGATGCCGCCGACGATGACGGCGACGATGAGCGCCGAGACGATGTTCGCCATCATGGGATCGAGGCCCATATTGACCAGCACTGCCGTGCCGATAACAACGATGGCCGCCAGCAGCACGCCCAGCGCGCCAATGGCGAAAATGGCGCCGATGACGAGCATCTGCCCACCATGCACGGCGCTTTCGACGCGCTCGCTCGCCTCGGTCTTGGCAAGCTGAATCTCTTGCCTGAATAATGCAGAAACATCCGAAACCAAACCGCGTACGAGCGTGGTCAGGCTGCGCGTTTCATCATGAGGTGCACCAGTGACAGTCATTGCTCGCCTCCATCAGAACCATAAGAGCTGGAACCATAGGTGTTCGATCCGTAAGTGCCCGAGCGGTAGGTGCCGGAGCCATAGGACCGGCCGCCACCATAGCGGTCGCCGCTCGAGCCGCCTTCGGTGCGGGGCTCGCGGCGGCTGGCCGAGGCGGAAAGAAAGCGGCTGGCTGCAAAGCCGAGCAGTGCCGCTGTCGCCAGGAATGTCCCCGGCCGCTCGCGCCCGAAGCGCTGCACGTCATCGACGAGTTCATCGACGCTCGCATTGCGCGTGCGCTCTGCGAGCTTGTCGAGGCCATGAGCCATCTGGTCTGCCCAGCGACTGGCCCAAGCCGCGTCGCTCGAACGCAGCTCGCTTCCGGCCTTGCCTATGGCTGACGCTATGCCTGAGACCTGATCGGCGGCGTAGCGCTTCTGCCCTTCGGCAAATCCGCGGGCCTCTTCCCCGACGGATTTGAGACCGGCCTGCGCCTCGCTGCGCATGGAATCCATATCTTCCTTGAGGTGCCGCTTGGCTTCGTCCATGTCGTTTGCAACGGTCTCTCTTGCCGTCGCTGCGTCCCGGCGGGCCTTTTCACTTGCCTCATCCGGAGTGTTGGGTGGAGAAGTGTTTGCCATAACGCGCTCTCCTTGAGTTGCGTGTTGTGGCAGGCCAATGAATCGGGGCGGTTAGCGTTCCCCGATAGGCGTGAAGGGCGCCTGAAGACTGTCAGATGATAATGCGGCGCGAGGGAGCGGGGCCTCGGTTTTAGCCGCCGATGAGCCCGTTTTCGATTGCATAGCGCGTAAGGCCGGCCGTTGTTGCGATGCCGAGCTTTTTCTTGATATGCTTGCGGTGCGTTTCGACGGTCCGTGCCGAGATGTCGAGGGCAGCGGCAACGTCCTTGTTGCTCCTGCCTGCCGCGATGAGCAGTAGAATGTCCTGCTCGCGCGTTGTGAGCGCCTTCCCCTTCTGGGCGTGCGGTCCCCGCTCGAGCAGCACGTCCGACACTCCCGAGGAAAAGAAGGTGCCGCCAGCCGCCACCGTCTCTATGGCCTTGACGATCTCCTCGGTCGATACGTCCTTGAGAATATAGCCGGACGCTCCATACATCACCGAGGTCGAGATATACTCCCGGCTGTCGTGCATAGAGAGCATGAGCAGGCGGGTGGACGGCGATTGCTCCTTGAACAATTCAATGGCGTCCAGCCCGTTCATCTCGGGCATGTTGATGTCCATGAGTACAACATCGGGCGGCGTTGCCCGGGCCAGATCCAGCGCAACTCGTGCCGACGGTGCCGCCCCTACAACCTCGATGTGGTCGTAGGTTTCGAGGATGGCCTTGAGGCCATCGAGCACCAGCGGGTGGTTGTCCACCAACAGGACCTTGATCTGTTCGGCTGCCGTCATGCGACCTCCGCCAACTTCACCTGCCGCATGAAGACCGATTTGGGCAAAATCGCGCGCAGGGTCGTTCCCGCGGGCGATGTGTCAATCAGCATCTGCCCGCCGAAATGCGCCATGCGCTCCTGCATGTTGCGCAGCCCGAGACCGCGCGGCCCGCGCCGGTCATCGGATGTAAAGCCACGTCCATTGTCGCTGACGGTCATCTGCACCCGGCCATGCGGGCTTGCCAGCGTGATCGTCACTTCGGTCGCGTTGGCGTGCCGCTCGATGTTGTTGAGAGCCTCCTGGGCGACGCGATAGAGCGCAGTCTTGGCGCCGGGCAGAAGGAGGTTTTTGAACGCCACCGATTCAAGCTTCACCGGAATGCCCGTGCGATCCGTGAAATTTCCGGTGAACGCTTCCAATGCCGCCGTGAGCCCGAGATCGTCGAGAACCCCTGGCCGGAGATCGTGCGAAAGACGCCGCACCTCCTTGATCGCGCCATTGAGCGCGTCTGCACCTTTTCCGATCGCTTCGGACGCTCCGTCGGTGCCGCTTTCCACCTTTCGTCGAGCCAGGTCGATCGTGTAGCGGACGCCTATCAGTATCTGTGAAATGCCATCATGCAATTCGCGGGCGATGCGGGTACGCTCTTCCTCCTGGGTGTCGATGACGCGCTGGGTGAGTTCCTTGAGCTTGTTGTCCGCCATGCGCCGCTCGTGGAGATTGAGGAACATCCACGAGATGAAGACCAGCAGGACTGATGGTACGGCGATCAGTGCCACGGTGCGGAAGGTCGCGTAGATGGTGTTGCGCAAATCCTCATGCGCCGCTGCGGTTTGGGCGTAGACATCGTCGAGATAGACGCCGGTCCCAAGCATCCATTCCCATTTGTCGAGGCCAACGGCAAAAGAGAGCTTTTCGGCGATCGTCCCGGCGGATGGCTTCTCCCAGAGATACTGGTGCAACCCGCCACCTTCGCGTGCCCTCTCTACGAGTTCCGCAATGACGCGGTTGCCATTGGGGTCTTCCAGGTCGATCCAGTTGCGCCCGGGACGGAACGTCTGGCGCGGATGCGCGATATTGTAGCCGTCATAGTCATAGACAAAGAAATAGCCGTCCGGACCATAGTCCAGCGAATTGAGGATCTGGCGGACCTGCTCTTTGGCCTGCTCGTCGTCAGGGGATGCTCGCTCGTAGATACCGTTGATGGCCGACAGCGCAAGGTTGGTGAGGTTCAGCAGCTCTTCTTCCTTGGCCCTGAGCATGTTGCGCTCGAAGGTGTCGATACTGGCCCGCGCAAGCGTCGTCGATTGCCACGTGACCAGCCCGGTAATCGCAAGGATCGCCAGCACCAATGGCGCGATTGCGAGCGCAAGAATCTGATGCCTCAATTGCATGGGCGCAAGTCTCCTCCCATCCTCCTATTCAGCCTAACATCACCTGCAGTTGGTACGGTATTTCAGGCTGCGTAATAGTGGGTAGCATTTCAATACAAAGATTGTAAGCGACGGGGCAGGGGCCTCGACAGCGGCAGAAACTTTGGCTTCAGCTATGGCCGCATCGTGGCGACACTATGCGTGTTCCCGTTCCGAAATGAATGGCGCGAAAAGCGCCCTTGGGAGGAAAATATGAAAAGACGCGACTTCTTCAAAAAGGCGGGCGCAGTCACGGCTGGCGCCGCTGCCGCCGCAACGACGAGCCTTGCCGCACCGGCAATTGCGCAGGGCACCATCAATTGGCGCATGGTCACGACCTGGCCAAAGAATTTTCCCGGCCTCGGCGTTGGCGCCGAACGCCTTGCCCAGAGAATAACGGCTGCTTCGGGCGGCCGGCTCTCCATTCAGGTCTACGCTGCCGGTGAGCTGGTTCCCGGACTTCAGTCGCTAGACGCCGTGATCGACGGTTCGGCGGAAATGAGCCACGGTGCTGCCTATTACTGGCAGAACAAGAGCATGGGCCTGTCGTTCTTCACCGGCGTTCCCTTTGGCATGACCAGCCGGGAACTGGCTGCATGGGTCCGCTTCCTCGGTGGCCAGGAAATCTGGGACGAAATCTATGACCAGTTTGGCTTGCAGGGCTTCCTTTCGGGCGACACAGGTACCCAGGCGGGTGGCTGGTTCCGCAATGAGCTCACGGGCGTTTCCGATATCCAGGGCCTGCGCTTCCGCACACCTGGCCTTGGCGGTCAGGTTTGGGAAAAGCTTGGCGCATCGGTGACGAACCTCGCTGCGGGCGACATCTTTCCAGCGCTCCAGAACGGGACGCTCGATGCAGCCGAGTTCGTGGGCCCCTACAACGATTTGGCTCTGGGCTTCTATCAGATCGCCAAGAATTACTACTTCCCGAGCTTCATTGAGCCGGGGCTTGCGACCGAACTGGTGGTCGACAAGGCCAAATATCAGGCGCTCCCACAGGATCTGCAGGCGATTATCAAGGACGCCTGCCAAGCCGAGTATGACAACGTTGCATCGGACTTTGCGGCCAACGATCCGCGTTCGCTGCGTACGCTAGTCAGCGATCACGGGGTAACGGTTCACCAGTTCCCGGAGGAGATCCTGCAGGCCGGCGCAGAGGTGGCCAAGGAACTCCTGACCGAGATTCGGGACGGAGGGGACGCATTGACCAAGAAGACGGCCGAGAGCTTCGTTGAGGCCCTTGCGATCGTGCGGACCAAGACGGAGGGGACCGACATGGGCTTCCTCCGCGCCCGCGAACAGTATTTCCATCTCGACTAATCGCCTTCGTAGGCAGCTGTCATCAGGAAGCCCGGGGTTCGCTCCGGGCTTTTTTGTGATCGAGCGGCGGCTTCCATTCTAATCACCGATTAACACATAGCTGCGATGGTCATCGTATGGAGGAGCCGTCTCACAATGCCAGGGAGACGCCGTTTCTGTTTGGCAGAAATGGCGCGTTGCTGCGCCGTATCATCGATGATGCGGCGATCGGCATGACCGTGGCCGCGATGGATGGTGCTGTCGTTTATCGCAACAACGCGTTTGCGCGTGAATTCGCCTTCGGCGCCGACCAGGATGAAACGCGCCATCTGCGCAATCTTTTCGAGCCGGACGATACAGCGATCCACTCCGCTCTCGAGGAGCTTTTTGCCGGCCGTACAGTAGAATATCGTGGCGAGCATCGTTGCCATGCTCCCGATGGGAAACCGGTGTGGGCCGTGGTGGCAATCTCGGTTCTCGATTCCGATCAGACGGGCGAGCCGCTTTACCTCGTCGCCCAGTTCTCCAACATCGACCGCCGCAAGCGCGCCGAGACGGCGCTGGCCGAGAGCGAAAGCCGGTGGCATTTCGCGCTTGAGTCGGCGCGCCAGGGGGTATGGGATCACGACAACCGCACGCGCCGGATGTTCTATTCACCCATGTGGTACAAGCTGCGCGGCATACCGGTAGGCGAAGAGATCGACGACAGCCAGGAAGCCTGGCTCGCCCGGCTTCATCCCGAGGACCGCGAGCGCATCCGCCCGATGGTCGGCAAACAGAACACCGGAGAGGATGGCTATGACCTTCTGGAATATCGCGAGCGCCACCGCGACGGTCATTACGTCTGGATCTTGAGCCGCGGAAAGCCCGTCGAGTGGGATGCCGACGGCAACGTTGTCAGAACCGTTGGAACCGACACCGACATCACCCACCTCAAGCAGATTGAAGCGCAACTGGCCGGCGAAAAGGAGCGCTGGCGAGTGACGCTCGAATCCATCGCGGACGCAACGATCTGCGTCGATACGGCGGGCGCAATTACCTTCATGAACGCTGCGGCCGTTCGCTGGACCGGTATCGGCTTTGCGTCAGCCGAAGGACGCCCCATCGCCGAAATTCTCGATATCGAGACTTCCACGCCTGACACCGCGGCAGTACTGGTGGAAAACTGCCTGCAATCGGGGCAGACTGTCAGGCTCGAAGAAGATGCCGTGCTGGTCGCCTCCGACGGCACGAGGCGCGACATCCGATGCTCGGCGTCTGCAGTGAGCCTCGATGACGGAAGCACAATCGGCGCCGTGATCGTTCTGCAAGACGTCACGCGCAGCCGTTCCCTGCAGCGTCAGCTTGAATACGCCGCGAGCCATGATGGGCTCACCGGGCTCGTCAACCGGGCGGCCTTCCACGCGGAACTGGCTCTTGCCGCGCGCGAGGCGCGTCCGGGCTGTCTGCTCTTTATCGATCTCGACCACTTCAAGCCGATCAACGACAATTTCGGCCATGCCGCCGGCGACGACATCCTGCGCCAGATCGCACGGCTCATTCAGAGCGAGGTGCGACGCGGCGACGTGTGCGCAAGGCTTGGCGGGGACGAATTTGCCGTGCTGCTCTACGGATGCGCGCCCGAAGATGCCGCGATGGTTGGTGCCAAGATCTGCCGCGCAATCGCTAGTCTGGTGCCTGTTGGTCTTCCGGCGGGCGTTCGGCTGGGCGCCAGCATTGGACTTGCGATTATCGACACGGGCATGAGCCCCGACGCCGTCCTCAAGCGCGCCGACACCGCTTGCTACGACGCTAAACGCGCAGGCAGGGGACGGGTGGCAGGAGCAGGCTAAACGCGATGCAAACACGAAAAGCCCGCCGAGTGGCGGGCTTTTCGTTCGTGGCCGATCTATCGCTGCACGGCGGATGGCAACCAGGTGATGATGTCGGGGAAGATGAACAGCAGGGCAATAACCACCACCTGCAGCGCCACGAACGGGATGGCGCCACGATAGATCATGCCGGTCGACACGCTGTTGGGCGCCACGCCGCGCAGGTAGAACAGCGAAAAGCCGAAGGGCGGGGTCAGGAAGCTTGTCTGCAGGTTGACGCCCACGATTACGCCCAGCCAGATCGGATCGACACCGAGCATGAGCAGGATCGGCGCCGTGATCGGGATCACGATGAAGATGATCTCGAACGTATCGAGAATGAATCCCAGCACGAACATGATGAGCATCACCACGATCAGAGCGCCCACTGTGCCGCCGGGCAGGTTGACGAGGAACTCGTGAACCAGGGCGTCGCCGCCCATCATGCGAAAGACGATCGAGAACACGGAGGCGCCAAAGAGGATGATGAACACCATAGAGGTGATGGTGGCCGTGGCGATCGCTGCCTCGCGGAAGACGCGGAATGAAAGCCGCCAGCGCAATGCCGCCAGGATCGTCGCGCCGACGGCACCGACCGAGCCGGCCTCGGTGGGGGTCGCGATGCCCATGAGGATAGAACCGAGCACCGCGAATATCAGGATCAGCGGTGGGATCAGCGCGACCGCCACTTCCTTCCAGATGCCCTTGCGTTCTCCAGGATCCATGGGCGTGGCGGGGCAGGATTCGGGGTCGGTGATAGCCTTGAAGATCATCCACGCCAGATAGCAGCCGACAAGCAGCAGTCCGGGAAAGAACGCGCCCGCGAACAGATCGCCGACCGTGACCGGTGTCGGGGCGAAGTTGCCTTGCTGCATCTGCACCTGGGCGTTGATCGAGGAGAGCATGTCGCCCATGAAGATCAGCACGGTCGAAGGCGGTATGATCTGCCCCAGCGTGCCGGAAGCGCATATGACGCCGCTGGCAAGCTTGGGGTCGTATTTGGCGCGCAGCATCGCAGGCAGCGAGATAAGGCCCATTGTCACTACGGTGGCGCCGACAACGCCCGTCGACGCCGCCAGCAATGCGCCGACGATAATGACCGACATACCCAGCCCGCCGCGGATGGAGCCGAAGAGCTTGCCCATTGTGGTGAGCAATTGTTCCGCGATCCGCGAGCGCTCCAACATCACGCCCATGAAGATGAAGAGCGGTACGGCGACCAGCACTTCATTGGTCATGAATCCGATATAGCGGGAGGCGAGCGCGCCGAAATTGGAAGGATCGAACACGCCGAACCACATGCCGACCAATCCGAAGATCAGCGATGTGCCGGCAAGGGTGAAGGCGACTGGGAAGCCCAGAAGGAGGAACCCGATGACGCCAACGAACATCAGGCCGGAAAGGATTTCACCAACAAGAACCGAGGACATCGGCGACTACTCCTTATCCTCGGTAGAGGGATAACGGTAAAGCTCGGGCAGCAGGTCTTCCTTGCCCGCCAGAACCAGGATGGAGCGGCAGAGCCATGCCAGGCCCTGAAGGGCTATCAGAACCGCAAAGACCAGGATGAAGGATTTGAGGATGAAGTAACCGGGCATGCCGCCCGGATTGGGCGAAGCCTCGAACAGCCGCCAGGACCGCTGCAGATAAGGAATGCCCCAGGCGATGACGACATACATGAACGGGAAAAGGAAAAAGACGACGCCGATGATGTCCGCGATTGCCTTCCAGCGCAGCGAGGCAGGACGATAAAAGATGTCGACACGCACATGGTCGTTGCGGAACAGGGCAAAGCCGGCAACGGCGGTGAACATCGCGCCGCTCATCCAGACGTAAAGGTCCTGCATCCAGAGGAATGTCCGCCCGAATCCGTACCGCAGCACAACCACGGTAAAGCACAGGCCGACCACGGCCACGGCCAGCCACGAGAATACGTTACCGACCAGCCGGTTCAGGTCGCCAATAGCCCGAACCGTAAACGCAAGCGCGCGCATACGTCCTCCTCCCACAGAAGGCTTTTCTTGGGCGCTAGGGGTAGTCGCCCGCTCCAGATACTGCAACAGGCTTGCCGAACCGGAAACACGAAAACGGTACGGACTCCCCGTAAAAATGGGTATCCGCGTTCCGCCGGCGCGGCGGTACGGCTGCTCAGGCGTCTCCGGGGGGCAGGGCGGCGCTCCGACGGCTCAAGACATAGGCGATCGTGCTGCACAAGACCGCCCATGCGGCCCCAAGCGCCCACCCGGCAATGACATCGCTGGGATAGTGGACGCCAAGCACGACCCGGCTGACTCCAACGAGTAGGGTCAGCACAATCGCGGCGGTGAGATAGAAGGTGCGCAGGCGTCTATGCTCGGTAAATCGCGAGAGTAGGGCGCCAAGGGTAAGATAGGTGACCGCCGACAGCATGGCGTGCCCGCTCGGGAAACTGGCTGACATCTCCGCAGCGATCGCCGAATAGTCAGGACGCGGGCGATCAAAGAACGCCTTCAACCACTGGCTGAGCACGCTGCCGCCGACCACCGAGACGACCACGAGCAGTGCCGCGCCGGCCTGCCGCGTCAGTAAAAGAAACAGGGCCGTCAGCACGACGATAATCGTGAGGACCGAGAAACTGCCAAGGGCCGTGATGTCGCGCACCGCCTCGCGGAAGGCGTATGGTCCGATCATCTGACTTGGATCATCGGGCGCACGGAACCATGCGATCACAGAAGAATCGAGCGTATGGGTGTCCCCGCCCGCCGCGACGTCGGCTAAGCGCAGGAAGACGAAGACGAGCGCCGAGGCGACGGCAATGGCCGAAAGCACGGCATATTCGGCGGTGATAAAGGTGCGTAGGCGGTCAAGACCGGAAGGCCACCCTTTCCCGCTCATCGGACAATTCCTCTCTAATCCCGGCCTCTGAACCGCCGCTGATAGGCCGCATCATACAGCGCGCTCTCGCGGAAGCCGGTTGTGTCGAGCGTGCGGCCCACAAAGATGATCGCCGTCCGCTCGATCGGGTCTGCTGCAACCTTGCCGGCTATATCACCCAGCGTACCCCGCACGATCCTCTCCTTGTCCCAACTCGCCCAGGCAACGACCGCCACCGGGCAATCGGTTCCGTAATGCGGTGTCAGCTCCTTCACCACCTCGTCCAAGGCATGTATCGCCAGATGGATTGCCAGCGTTGCCCCGGTTGCGCCGAAACCTGTCAGCGTCTCTCCCTCCGGCATGGGAGAGGCTCGTCCCGAGACGCGGGTCAGAACGAGCGACTGGGCCAGCCCCGGCTTGGTCAGTTCCTGCCCAAGCGCCGCCGCCGCGGCTGCGAAGGCCGGGACGCCCGGTGTCAGCGTATAGGGGATATTATGCTTTTCGAGCCGCCTGAGCTGTTCGGCGACCGCGCTCCAGACCGACAAATCGCCCGAGTGCAGCCGAGCGACGTCGTGCCCAGCCGCATGCGCCGCGACATATTCGGCCTCGATCTCGTCAAGCGAGAGTGGAGCGGTGTCGACCAAACGAGCGCCTTCAGGGCACCAGTCCAGCAGCTCGCGCGGAACGATCGAGCCGGCATAAAGGCACACCGGGCACCGCGCCAGCAAATCCCGTCCCCGTACCGTAATCAGGTCCGCTGCGCCCGGTCCTGCCCCGATGAAGTGAACGGTCAAGTCTCCGCCCCTTTGACCCAGACCCATTGCGTAATCGGCATAGCCGGACGCCAGCCGCTCATGGAGCCCAGCGTCTGCGCGCGTGAAACCTGAATGCGTGTCAGGCTTCCACCCATCTGGCCGTGGAGGAGGGAAAGCACCGCCTCCATCTCGAGCGTTACCGCATTCGCAACGAGCCTTCCCCCAGGACGGAGCGCGCCGATGGCAGCATCGACGACACCATCATCGGTCCCACCTCCGCCGATGAAGATGGCATCGGGGGCGGGAAGTCCCTTGAGCACCTCCGGCGCGCGGCCACGCTTGAGCGCCAGCCCCGGAACGCCCATCAGTGCGGCATTCTCGGCAACGCGGCCAAGGCGGGTGTCGTCCACCTCGATCGCAATGGCCGAGAGCGAGGGGTCCGCCAGCATCCACTCGATCGCCACCGATCCCGAACCCGCTCCGATGTCCCAAAGAAGCTCCCCGCGCCGGGGCGCCAGGGCGGACAGGGTCAGCGCACGGATTTCCCTCTTGGTGATCTGCCCGTCATGGGAAAACAGATTGTCATCGAGCCCCGGCGTCAGCGGCAACACGCGCGCACCGGGACCGGCGGCAACTTCGACCGCCAGCACATTGAGTGCATCAACGTCCTCCAGGCCGAAGCCTGACGCAACGTCCGTCCTGATCTTCTCTCTCGGCCCTCCCAGCGCTTCGAGCACGGTCAGGCGGCTTTGGCCAAACCCGCTTTCGTCCAGAAGGCGTGCAATTTGCGCCGGTCCCTCGCCATCCGAGGTCAGTGCAAAGATCTGCCGTCCGGGATGAAGATGGCGGCGGATGAGGTCGATGGGGCGGCCATGGAGCGAAAGCACGGTCAC
This sequence comes from uncultured Pelagibacterium sp., assembly GCA_964429025.1. Lineage (GTDB taxonomy): Bacteria > Pseudomonadota > Alphaproteobacteria > Rhizobiales > Devosiaceae > Pelagibacterium. The sequence continues at coordinate 4,042 of CAYSBF010000017.1, read as the reverse complement.
ATCCTGCAGCGCCCAGCCCATCCGCGCCGCGGCAAGCGAGAAGGCTGATGGAGCGGTGACGACCAGCATTTCGGAGGCCGGTATCCGGCGGGCGAGGGTCGCGCCAATCCCGTAGTGAAACGGATCACCGCTGGCCAGCACGCATACCCTCTTGCGCCCCCGCAGCCGGGCGACCTCCTCGACCGAGGTTTCGATCGGGCTCTGCCAGCGGCGTTTCTCGGCCAGGTTGAGGTGGGAAACGAGATCGAGATGCCGTGCGCCGCCGAAGACGATTTCCGCATGGGCGATCAGGCTCCTGGTGAGGTCGGTGAGACCGTCCAGCCCGTCTTCCCCCAGCCCGACAATGGTCAGCCAGCGCTCAGCCATCGGACGGCACCGAGCGCGGTGTATAGAGGAGGGCAGGGCGGTCATCGCGTTCGATGGTCCGCGAATGGACATTGCCCACGATGATGCAGGTCGACATGTCGGCCATTTCGGGCTGGGCTTTGCCAAGCGGCACCACCTCGATCCGCTCATCTGGGCGCCCCACGGCACGGCCGAAGACGACCGGCACGTTGAGCGGCAGGGCGTCGCGCAGGAGGCGGAAAGCCTGACCCAGTTGATGGGGGCGTGCCTTGGAGATAGGGTTGTAGAGCGCCATCACGAACCCTGCCTCCGCAGCAAGCTTGAGCCGGTTTTCGATCACCGCCCAGGGCTTGAGATTATCCGAGAGCGAGACGGCGCAAAAGTCATTCCCTAGTGGAGCGCCGATCCGCGCCGCAACCGCCAGCATGGCTGTGACACCCGGGACCACCACGAGATCCAGTGCCCGCCAGTCTTCAGGCCCGCTCTCGATCGCCTCGCACACCGCCGCCGCCATGGCGAAGACCCCGGCGTCCCCACCCGAAATCATAGCGACTGTCTCACCCCTTGCGGCTAGATCGAGAGCCGCGCCAGCGCGCGCCAACTCCTCGCGATTATCCGATGCGATGACGGTCTGGCCGCTCCGCAATTCGAGCCGGTCGAGATAAGGCTTATAGCCGAAGAAGTGGGATGCCTTGCCGATCGCCGCGACCGCCTCCGCTGTCATCTGCTCCCGATTTCCGGGGCCTATGCCGATCACGTACAACCGTCCGGTCATGGCCGCCCGGCCCATCCCGGCACCAGCACCTGCGAGAAATAGGGGGCAGGGGCATCGTCACGTGTCGAAAGCGGCGTTACCACCGCATTCTCCATCGTTCCGCGTTCCACATAGACCGCGCCCTCAAGCCTTCCCGCTTCGGCCAGCGCCCGGCGGATTTTCGGCAGATGCCGGCCAACCTTCATGATCGCCGCCGCATCTGCATCCCTTAGCCTGCGCGCCAGATCATCGAGCGGCAGTGTGCCGGGCAGCACGGTGAAGACGTCATCCCCCTGCATGAGCGGCACGCCCGCGGCCGACCAGCAGCCTGAAAGGCTCGTGACACCCGGAATGACCTCGGCTTGATATCGGGGCGCCAGCCGGACATGGATGTGCATATACGAGCCATAAAAGAAGGGGTCGCCTTCCGATAGAACCGCCACGGTCCGCCCTTCATCGAGATGACCGGCGATCTGCGCCGCCGCGCCGTCGAAAAAGCCCGATATGGCAGTTCTGTATGCGGCATCGTGCCGGTCCAGTTCCGTCGTCACCGTATAAGCCAGCGGCAGTTCAATGGCGCTCTGCGGCCAGTGCGCCTCGGTGACACGCCGCGCATTGCCATTTCGGCCTTGTTTCAAAAAATGCGCAATGACATCGGCTGCGGCGATAGCCTTGACGGCCTTGAGCGTCAAAAGCTCCGGATCGCCCGGCCCGGTCCCGACGCCGATCAGGCGTCCCTTTGCGCTCACAGCCCTGGCCTTGCGAGCGCATTGAGCGCCGCTGCAGTCATCGCACTGCCGCCGAGCCGGCCTTCGACAACAGCGAATGGAACGCCATAGGAATTTTCGCTAAGCGCCTGTTTTGACTCAGCCGCCCCGACAAAGCCGACCGGCATCCCGAGAATCGCCGCAGGCTTGGGTGCGCCGTCGCGCAAAAGTTCGAGAAGGTGAAACAGCGCGGTCGGAGCATTGCCGATCGCCACCACCGATCCGCCCATACGCGGCAGCCAGATATGGATCGCCGCCGCCGACCGCGTGGTGCCGTAGTCGAAGGCGATGTGCGGTGTCTCGGGATTGTTGATCTCGCAGATCACTTCATTGTTCGCCGGAAGCCGCGAACGCGTGACGCCGCGAGCCACCATTTCTGCATCGGTAAAGATCGGCGCCCCAGCCTGCAACGCCCCCCGGGCCGCCTCGACCAAACCGGGCGAGAACTGGAAGTGCCGTGCCACTTCCACCATGCCGCATGCATGGATCATCCGCACTGCGATCTCGGCCTCCTCGGAGGAAAACCGCGACAAATCCGCCTCCGCCCGTATCGTGGCGAAGCTCTGGCGATAGATCATCTCGCCGTCGCGGATGTAATCGTATTGCGTCATTCAGGCTCCGAGCCGCTCGATGGCGGCGAGTGTCGTCTCACCGGGCTGGCGAGTATCGCGGATTCGTGCGGCCAGCGAAACGAGTCCGGCTTCAATAGCCGCAGGATCGAGCCTTGCAAACGGCTTTTGTGACGCGCCGCGATAGAGGGTCAGCCGGTCGCCATCGAGGACGATGCCTGCGCGTCCGGTATAGGCGCAGCCCTTGGCGCAGGTGGAAACATGAAGATGGACCGATCCGTCCGTGAGTTCGGGTGCGGCCGCAGCAAACGCCCGTGCGACGTCGGAGGCGTGAATGAGGCCGTTTTCCGAAGCTTCCGCACCCGAGCACAAGGTCAACGCCGAAGGTCCGAACCCGAGCGAATCAAGGGCAGGGGACAGAAATTCGTCCGCCCCCACCAGCACCAGCGTCCGCTCCGGCCCCGGGCGGACTTCCGCAACTCCGTGCGCCTCAATGAACCGCGCCAGTTCCGAAAGCTGTTCCACCCGGACCTGTCCATAGGGTAGGCCAATCCGCATGGCAGTGCTGCCGTCCTTTAGTCGCAGATTGACCGGGTAGGCGCGGGATGCACCGTCGATTTCTGGTCCTCTCCGGTCGCTACCCCGTTCACTTCCCTCGCTGTCCCGGCGAAAGCCGGGACCTATGGCGTGGTCGCCACCATCTCCTGCGTCGATGGATGGAATCCGACGTTCGCCGGAGAAGCGAAGGAGGGACGGCGCCGATTCCGGCTTCAATGCAAGATCACCCCCCCTCGCCCTCGGCCCGATGGCCTGCAGCCGCCTCAGAACATCCGCCACCGCACCGGGAACGAACCCCTCGGCGAACGTTCCGGTCAAAACCGCTCCCACCTCCATCTCCCAGCCGTCCGGCGCGGCCCGCAGCAGGATATCCGCCTTGAGCCCCGCAAGCGAAATCTGTCCTCCGCTGTCGAGTACGATGGAGAGCTTGGGCGAAAGCGGTCCCCGCGCCAGCGCCTCGTGGCAGACCGCTTCAATCGCATGCGCGAGGGGCAGGGGATCGCGAATCTCTGCCGGGTCGTCTCCCGCAATGGGAGAATATTCGATGACTACACCAGTTCTGGCTGCGATTCCCGCAGCATCGAGCGCGGCGCGGAAACCACCCTCGGTCTCGCCTGAAAGCCCGCGCACCTGAATGCTGCCACGTGCCGTCACTTCGACCCGCCCATTGCCGAACCGCGCCGACGCGCGGGCGAGTGCGGCAATCTGCTCCCGATTGAGTGGCCCAGCCGGACGAAACCGCACCAGCAGCCCATCCGCAACCAACATCGGTGCGGCGAGTGTGGGGCAGGCGCGGCGGGGGATGGGATTGGGGAGGGGCTCTGTCATGGGGTGGTCATAGCAAGCAGCGGCGGATGGGGATAGGTGCGTGCTGCTAGTCGACCCCGAGTACTTGGTTCGCATCGCGCCCCCTCATCCGAGCTTTCGCTTGCGCGAAAGCCCACCTTCTCCCACGAGGGGAGAAGGGAAGTAAGCGGAAGCTTCGGTTCTTTCGCCCCTTCTCCCCTCGTGGGAGAAGGTGGCCGGAGCGAAGCGGAGGTCGGATGAGG
>CAYSBF010000016.1:0-35216 GCA_964429025.1 uncultured Pelagibacterium sp. | reverse complement strand
CGGGCGGGAAGACTCCTCAGAGGACTGGGCAGCTCCGCAGGTAGAGGAGAAGGAATCATTTCGATCTCCGCCACCGTGTAGAGCGGCGTGCCCGGCTTGATGGTGAACGAGAAGTAACGCCGTGCGGGTTCAGGCAGGTCCGCGACCATCTTCGGATCGAACTGCGCCGGACTTTCCGGTTGAGTCGCAGCCAGCGTTGCGCCAATCCGACGATCGGCTTGATCGTCCGACCAACGCCAAAGGACCAGCCCTGCGACAATGCACCCAACGATGATCAGCGTTGCCAGGAAGAGCATCTTCATTTGCGAGATTATACCTGTCGCTGCAGTGCCGATAGCTTTTCGCTCCGCAAGCTCAGGTCGTTTGCCGTTTGGACCGCCACCGCTTGCACAAGCACGGTCATCGGCACGCCCTTGGCAATACTGCCACTGTAACTCAGAGAAGGTTGGACGTCAGACCCCTTCCCTCCGCCATCGCCGCTCCCTTGGGACAAGGGTTATCCTCATTCTGCCGCGGCCATGTCGGGCTGGCGCAAGGAATAGCAGCACAGCGGTAATGTCGATATCTTTCGCACCGTGCTTCGCTGTGTGTGGATGGGCTGGGCCTTCCGGACGTTCTTGCCAATTTGCCTACTCGGTCATCGTGACGCCTTGTGCAGGCCTGGTGGCAGCGAGCATCGCAACCCGCTCGTCGTCTGGAACGTGGGCCGCCACAAATCGTTGAACGGTGGTTCCGCAGCCCCGCGTCGGATGGTGTGATGAGAGCGAATCTTGCCGGCAAGAGCGTGGTCATCACAGGAGCCTCGAGTGGTAATGGCCGGGCGATTGCCCGCGAGATGGCGAGGCATGGTTGCCGGATCGCCTTGGCCGCTCGGCGGGAGTCGGTGCTCGAAGAAGTGGCAAGCGAGTGCCGTGCATTGGGAGGCAAGGCTCTCGTCGTACCAACCGACGTCACCCACGCATCCGAGATTACCGCTTTGGTGCGGTCTGCAATCGACGCCAATGGCGGCATTGATATATGGGTCAATTGCGCTGCCGTGCTCCATTTCGGTCGTATCGATGAGACACCGGAAGAGGTTCTGCAACAGGTACTGCGAACGAACATCGAGGGGTATATCCTCGGCTCACAAGCCGCTGTCCGGCGGTTCAGGCAGCAGCGGCACGGCGTGCTGATCAACGTCGGGTCAATGCTCGGTGTCACCGGGCAGCCCTTTGCCAGCGCATATGTGACGAGCAAGGCAGCGATCCTGGGGCTCAGTGAAAGCTTGCGGCACGAGCTGGTCGATGAACCGAACATCCACGTGTGCACAGTACTCCCTTACGCGGTCGATACACCGATCTATCAAAGGGCAGCAAATTATCTGGGCTGCGATGTCCAACCGGTCTTGCCAAGATATTCCGCCGAGACTGTCGCGAAGGCCGCCCGGCGTCTGGCGCTGCGTCCTCGCCCAAACGCCCATGCCGGTCTGCTGGCCCGACTGTGCTGGCTCGTGGTGCTCTTGCCGTACCCGTTCCGTGCCCTGGCAACCCGCCGCGCGATCGAGCTCATGCAGATCGGCACAACCGCCCGGTCACCCTCTGCGGGTAACCTCTTCGAGCCAATCCATGACCAGTGGAAGGTCAGTGGCGGATGGCAGGGCCGGGACGAGAAGCGTAAAGGACGATAGAGGAAGGGACGCCGAGCGCAGGAACTTTCCGGCGCTGACCCGCTTACTGTCTAAGATGTGCTGAGCGGGAGGGCAGCAATGGAAGAGCAACACCGGTCGGGCAGCGGGTCCGTCGTCGCCGTAAAAGGTCATCCGATCCACCCGTTCGTCATTCCGGTCCCGATAGGTCTGCTGGTTGGCGCTCTTGTCGCCGACATCGTCTATGCATCCACGGGAGATGATTTTTGGGCTCGCGCCGCCTACTGGCTGCTTGTTGGTGGGCTGGTGAGTGGCGCGGTCGCCGGGGCAACGGGTCTGGTGGAGTTGCTCGGGGTTCGTCGAGCCCGGTCGATGACGATCGCCTGGATCCACGGGTTGGGCAACGTGGCCGCGCTCGCAGTCGTTGCCGTAAACGTCTTCATTCGCACTGATGACATGGCCGGTGCCGTGCTACCGGTCGGCCTGACGCTTTCGGCGGTTACATTTGTCGCCGTGCTGATCACAGGATGGCTGGGCGGTGAAATGAGCTATCGCCATGGGATAGGCGTTTCGCGCAACATCGGGGCTGGTTAGGTTTATCCATGGACCGGCTGCAAATACGTTTGAACCTCACCCCAAGCGGAATGCGGCCGGCTCTGTACCGCATAGTCAGATCACGCGGCAGGGCCCGTGATCCTGTTCCAGATCGATCCGCGGAATTGCTACGAGAAAGGCGCGGTCATCTAGCCCGCCTTACCCCGCATCAGCGGAACGTCCGCGACCAGCATTCGTTTACAACGGGCAAGCAGAGCGGAGATTGCGCCATGACAAAGCCAGGATTTCGACCGAGCCCGCCCGAGAACGATCCCCACCCTTCCACCGAGGAAATCGGTCGCGAGGAGCGGCCAGACACGCCTCGGGGGGTCGAGAGCCGGCACAAGCGGGAGCTGGAGGAAGAAAGCCGCGTCAATAACGGCGTCCATGACGGCGAGAAGTTCCTCAAGCGTTGAGCGCAGCAGAAGCAACCGACGCCCCTACGCCGCGAGCAAGTCTAGCCGTCGGCGATGACACAGAAACCATGTCCGAAGGGGTCTGAGCAGAAGGCGACCAACTTGGGTCCCATGTTGCGCATTTCGCGCTCGATACGTCCGCCCTCCTGACGGATCAAATCTATTATCGGATCCAGCGCCGGCACATGGATGTCGAGATGCACCGGCGTCCAGTGGCGCCCATAGGCGCGGTTGGTCTCGCTGTCTGGTGCCGGCAACGATCCCTCGGGCCTTTCATGGATGCACAGAGTCAGATTGCCTGCATCGATGATCGCCATCGTCGGGAATGGCCGGGCCTTTTCAGTGAAACCGAACACGCTCCGGTAAAACCGCAACCCTGCCTCGAGATCGGGCACGTCAATGCTTGCGTGAACTGAAATACCGGTGGACATGGCACCTCTATCCCTCTGCCGTATTTACTATGTCGGCGTTTTGTACGCTCTGGAGCGCCAGTAGCGATTGCCGTAACCGCTTCCGTAATAGTACTAACAAAGTATTAACGGCAGGTGGCGAGCTCAATAGAATTTTAGCAGTATTTGAGCTGAACGCGCTGCCCTTATTATTGGGGGACGCTGCGAATTATGACTGGTGCTGACGTCGTAAACGGAAATGGCGCGCCACAGGACAAGCCCGTTTTCTTCGACCCCACACGCCGTCGCTGGACCAGCTTCCTGACGCTGTCGGCCGCCAGTGCCGCGGCGGTGGCGGCAATCCTCGCTTCCCTGTCCTTGAGCATTTATGAGGGCGCGGCGCCTGTTCAGGTCGCGCTCGAGGAACGCCCACAGGATCCCGTCACGATCGCTTCGACCGCCCCGGCCGATCCGGAAACCGAACCGCTCCTTACCGTTGCGAGCGTTCCGTCCTCACCTCGCATCGAGCCCATCGCCCTACCCCAGCCTGCACCGCAGGTTGAGGCGGAAGCTCCGCGTGAGGCGGCTGAAATTGTCATGGCCGCAGCGCCCGTGGCCCCTGTGGCGCCGATACCGCCGGCAAGACCGGAGAAATTTTCTCAATCACAGCCAGCAGTCACGGCAGAGACCGTCATAGCACCCAGCATCCAGCTTCTGCCGCGCGCCGCCAGCAGCATCGATATTCTCGCGCCTGATGACGCGGTCTATCCGGTGGCAGCGCCTAATCCTGGCCCGCTTGAGATCGACGCACCCTCCTTTGTCGAGATGGTCCTTGGGGCTGTGGGGAGCGTCCTGATCTCCGAGGCGAATGCAACGGAATTCACGTCAGCTCTCGAACCGCAGACCTACGCCTTCCACGTCAACTGGAGCCACGAGGCCATAGCTTCCTTCAAGGAGAACATCCTGAAGATCGACACACTCCTGCCAGAGTGGGTCTATCTTGCGGATGACCGAGGAGGTATCGGCTTTGACCTGCCTGATGTCACCGCCGAAATCCTGGCAGAAATCCGTACGGAACAGCCGCAGATGCGCGTTGTGCCCGTCCTCACCGACCAGCACGGTGGCGCCTTCCATCCGGAGCGCGTGGATGCCATCCTCGCCAACAGCGAGGCGCGTCGCGCCCTCGTCGGCAACCTTCAAACCTATCTCGCCGAGCATGCCCTGCATGGGGTAGCCCTGCGTTTTTCGCGCATGGACGCGATAGAGACGTCGCAGCTTTCCCTTCTCGTGGATGAATTGCGGGCAGCCCTCGCCGCCGACCAGCGCCAGGTCTATGTGGTCTTGCCTGGCGAGGCCGGACTGAGCCACGCCGATGCCATTTCACGCGTCGCGGATGCAGTCATCGTCGAGGGCTGGGGTCAAACCTATTCCGGCGAAGCCCCCGGTCCGCTTGCCTCCCAGAACTGGTTCGACCACATCGCGGCGCAATGGCAGGCGGCCGTGCGGGCCGATCGCCTGGTGTTCGCGATCCGCAACATCGCCTATGACTGGGGCACGGACCCCGTTGCCCAGCAGATTAGCACGCTCGAAGCCATGAACCGGGCAAGGATAGCGGGCGAAGCGATTGAGCTTGATCCGGCAACGCTCAACACCAGCTTTTCCTATGACGATACCGAGGGCCAGCAGCACACGGTCTGGATGCTCGACGGCGTCAGCGCCTACAATCAAGTCCGCAGCCTGATGCGGATGCCGCCACGGGGCATTGCGCTGGCCCGGCTCGGCAATGAAGACAGCGCGGTCTGGGATCTACTTGCGGCACCGTCCGCCATGAACCCGGCCATGCTGGAGCGGCTAGATTACAGCACGCAGATCAGCCGGCACGGCGTTGGCGAAATCATCAAGGTGACCCAGCTTCCGGAGCGTGGTGACCGTGACGTGACGGTGTCGGGCGATGGCGTCGTCACCGCCGCGTCCATCACCACCTTCCCCCGCTCCTACGAGATCGCGCATTGGGGCGGGGGTGACCGCGACGTCATCGCCCTTACGTTCGATGATGGTCCCGATCCGCTTTATACAGGACAGATCCTCGACATCCTTGCCGAGCACGAGGTGCCAGCCTCCTTTTTTGCCACGGGGGCGCAGATGATGCGTCACCCGGAGATGGTAAAGCGCATTCTCGCGGAAGGGCACGAGGTCGGAAGCCATACATATTCGCACACAAACATCTCGCGGATGACGCCCGAGATGCTGCGTTTCGATCTGAACGCGACGCAGCGCGTCTTCGAAAGCATCACCGGCCGCAATCTGCTGCTGTTCCGGGCGCCTTACGCGGTTGATGCCAATCCCCAGATCGCTGCGGAAATTGCGCCGATCTCAACCGTCGGCCAACTCGGCTATCTTACCGTCAACATGAACATCGACCCCAAGGACTGGTGGGCGCCCGATGCCGACCGTATCGTCTCAGCGACGGTCCGGCAGGTGGAAGCTGGCCTGAGGAACATCGTTCTGCTGCACGATGCGGGCGGAGACCGCTCCCAAACCGTCGCCGCGCTGCCGCGGATCATCGAGGAATTGCGTGCCAGAGGCTATCGCTTCGCAACTGCGTCCCAACTGATCGGGCTTGCTCCAGATGACGTGATGCCGCAATCGGAGCGCGCCGCAACACTCGGCGTGGCACTGGATGGCCTGGGTTTCTCGTTGCTGCGTATCGGCGAGATCGCCCTGTCGGTCGCGTTCGTGCTCGCGATCGGGCTCGGCATCACCCGTGCGGTCATCCTCATCGTGCTCTCGGCGCTTCGCAGGCGGCCGTCCACACGCCTCCGGCCGGTCATGAATGGGCCAAAGGTCGGGATCATCGTCCCTGCCTATAACGAGGAAAAGGTCATTGCCAAGACCGTCAGGTCGCTGCTGGCGTCGCAATACTGGAACTTCGAGATCCTCATTGTCGATGACGGGTCGCGCGACGGCACGGTGGCGCTGTGCGAGCGGGAGTTCGGCAACGACCCGCGCGTACGCATCTTCACCAAGCCCAATGGCGGCAAGTCATCCGCGCTCAATTTCGGCTTCACGCGGACCGACGCGGAAATAATCGTCGCGCTCGATGCCGATACCATCTTCACCCCGCACACCATTGGTTGGCTGGCGGGGCGGTTCTCCGACCCCAGGATCGGGGCCGTGGCGGGAAATGCGAAGGTCGGGAACCGCGTAAACATTCTCACGCGCTGGCAGGCGACCGAATACATCACCTCGCAGAACCTCGACCGGCGCGCCTTCGAGCTGCTTAACTGCGTGACTGTTGTTCCCGGTGCTGTCGGCGCCTGGCGGCGGGAGGCTGTCATTGCGCTGGGCGGCTACACCTCAGATACCCTTGCCGAGGATGCGGACCTGACGATCCGGCTTCTGCGCGCCGGATACCGCGTCGTCTATGAGGAGCGCGCAGTGGCCTATACAGAGGCACCCGAAACGACACGGCAACTCTTCAAGCAGCGCTTCCGCTGGATGTTCGGGATGCTGCAGACAACGGTCAAGCACCGGGACGCGCTGTTGCTCAAGGATTCCAAGAGCGTCGCTTTCATCGCCCTGCCCCACATTCTCGTCTTCCAGATCCTGTTCACGCTTGTCGCACCCATTGCCGACATCGTGGCGCTGGTGGCGCTGGGCGACCTGGCCGTCAAGGTGGTGACGGAATCGAGCATGATGAACACTGGGCAGATCATAATGTTCCTGGCACTCTTCTTCTCATTCATCGTGCTTGATTTCATGACCGGCGTCATGGCGTTCCGGCTCGAGAAAGAGGAGGACTGGCGGCTGCTGTTCTGGGTTCCCTTGCAGCGCTTCTATTACCGCCAGCTGCTCTATATCGTAGCGTTGAAGGCGATGCTCACTGCGGTCAGGGGCTCGCTGGTCGGCTGGGGCAATCTCGCCCGAACCGCCAGCGTGAGCCCGGACGCCGCCAAATCAGCGCGCTGATCAGAGTTCAACGTGCCCGCTGGTTGAACAGGACGCTCTGGGCGTCCTTGTCGCTGGCGAGGTCCATCTTCTGGTCCTCGGGCAACTTGACGGCTAGTCCGCGTTCGACGGCGGGCCGCGCCTTGAGCCGTTCCTGCCAGGCGGCAATGTTGGGGAACTCCGACAGATCGATACCCTGCCGCTCCCAGCCAAGCGACCAGCTCAGGGTTGCCATGTCGGCGATTGAATAATCGCCTGCGATGTAATCCTGCCCTTCAAGCTGCGTGTTCAGGACGCCATAGAGCCTGTGGGTCTCGTTGCGATAGCGATCGATTGCGTACGGGATTTTTTCCGGTGCGTAGATTGCGAAGTGGTGATTCTGGCCGAGCATGGGACCAAAGCCACCCATCTGCCAGAACAGCCACTCATCCACCTTCACACGGGACCGCGGATCGGTCGGGTAGAACTTCCCGAACTTCTCGGCCAGGTATTTGAGGATCGCACCCGATTCGAAAACCGAGATCGGCTGTCCATCGGGGCCTTCGGGGTCGAGGATGGCCGGGATCTTGTTATTGGGCGAGATAGCGAGGAACTCCGGCTTGAACTGGTCGCCCTTGCCGATATGGATCGGGTGGACGGTATAGGGCACGGCCAGTTCTTCGAGCATGATCGAAATCTTGTGCCCGTTCGGCGTGGGGAAGTAGTAAAGTTCAATTGGCTTGGTCTGTTGCACCGTGGTTTCCTCAATGCATTGGGAGGGAGTCATATTCCATCGTAATTTTACGATGAAGGCAACCCTCCCGAAGGAACTGCACCCCAACGTGTTGCGCATCCACTCAAATTTGAGGATGCTGTGCAGAGGTGTTCGCCTTCGCGGTCAACGCCATCCGGCCATAGCCAGTTGCGAGATTTTTTATGCAGATTCGACCCGTCGCCCTTCTGGTCGCCATGATTATTTCAATGGGCACCGCCCTGCCCGCTCAGGCCGAGGAACTGCCGGATATGGAGTATCTCGTCTTCGAGACGGTGGTCATGCACAAGAAGTGCAACGCGATCACCAACCTTGATGACATCGCCAAGTTCGTAGAGGCGGCGGGCATCATGCCGGCTGGGCTGGTCGCCTATGCGCAGCACTACAACAATCCCGGCAGCAACTACCCTCAAATGCGGCAACAAGCGACGGGGGAACTGAAGGAGGCTTTCGTGTATATCGCTCAGACGATCGACAACATGATGACGCTCCAGATCAACCGGGCGGGGTGTCTTGTCATGGCGTCGGCAATACACGCCAACTGGGCCGAATGGCAGGCAGAGTTGCACGATGTCGGCTTCGAGGGATTTTTATTTTTCTGGGACCGGTCCGAGTTCGAGTACGATGTGGAGACGACCCGGCTGCTGGGCGAACTGCGATACATACAGGACGAATGCCGTTTCCCCTGGACAAGGGCGTTCAACACCTGGCTTACTTTCTACAACAACACGAACGATCAACGGCGCCAGCACCGCGACCTCAACATCGGCTATACGATGGGCATCAACAATTGGGGCAACTTCGACAAGAACAAGTGCGAGGTTGCCCGGCTCGAATATGACGTGGCGGGCATGAAGGTTTTTTACTGAAAGCAAGGGCGCCCTCCGGCGCCCTTGCTCCCTGTCAACGGATTAGTTCTCGATCTTCAACACCATGTGAGGCATGCCATCACTGGTCTTGCTGGGCGAGATGCCCTCGCGGTTGACCGTCGCCACCACACGATGGCGGAAGGCCGAAAAGCTGTCGAAGGCAACGACATCGACCGGCTCATCGAACTGAACCGTTATCTGAAACAGATCACCTCCACCCATCGCGGCCACAGCCATGATGATGCCGGTGAACGGCTGCTTAAGGTAGGTTCCCTTCACGCTCTGGCCCACGGCAAACACGGGCCCACGCGTCGCGGGCAGCACGGCACTGGCCGTGTTCCAGTCACGAAAGCCGTGGAACCTTGAGACCATTTCCAGCGCATGGGAATGAGTGACGGGATTTCCGGCCTGAGCCTGCTCGGCACGCCAGGAGCGCGCCTCGGCCTTGAGGTCGGACGTCGTCAGAAAGGATGCGGGCTTATGCATCGCCATCTCCTTGGCGGTATCTGTCTTGGGGTCCGCATTGCCAAGCACCGCCTGAAGTAGGGACGATGATCGCGTTTTATGCACGCTTTGAGGGCGTGGAAGCCTTCACCATGAGGAGCAATGCTCCGCGCGGACGGCAGGCGCTTCAACCGCAGCCAGAAATAAGTGTGCTTCCCGACAACGTCAAGCGAAGGGCAGCCATGCAGTGCCCGCGCACCTGCGGATTGCACGCTGCGGAAATCTCCGCTTTTGGTTTTGCATTTCCGCACAAAGCTGGCCAAGGTCCTCTCGCCGCCTTTTCCTGCGGCGCTTCTGTGGGAAGACCGACTTGACCCTGATGTTGCTGTTTGCCGCCGGCCTTGTCGGCGGGATGATCAATTCGCTCGCCGGTGGCGGCTCGTTCGTGATGTTTCCGGCGCTGTTGTTCGCGGGCGTTCCGCCGGTATTGGCTAACGCTTCGAACACCTATGCCTGCCTGCCGGGCTATGTGAGCGGTGCTGCCGGCTATTGGCGGCATATCGCAGCGCATAAAGACAAGCTTATAAGCTATTGCGTGCTCGGCCTTATCGGCGGCTATCTCGGCGCGGAATTGCTCATGCGGGTATCCGACGCGCAGTTCTCGATCATCATTCCCTGGCTGATGCTGTTCGCGGTCGTCGTTTATATTTTCGGCACCCGCATAAACCGCTTTTTTGCCGGGCGTTCCAGCGGAGGGAAAGGAGCCAGGGCAGCCGGCACGATCGGTCTGGCAGTGCTGTTGCTTGCGATCAGCCTTTATGGCGGGTTCTTCAATGCCGGCCTTGGCATCATTCTTCTCGCTTACCTCGCACTCGCGGGGCTCGACGACGTTCACGCCATGAACGGGCTGAAGCTGTTGATATCGGCTGTGGTTTCGGTGGTTGCCGTCGTCCGCTTCGCGATGAACGGTTCTATTGCCTGGGTGGAAGGATCGGCCGCGCTCGCAGGAGCCGTGGTCGGCGGGTTTGCGGCGGCATATTTCGCACCGCTGGTGCCGGCGAGGGTGATCCGTGGCTTCGTCATCGTCTACGGCGTCGGGCTGACGGCGTACTTTTTCTGGGTGACCTATTTCTAGCTTCCCTCAGGCGTCAGAAGCGATTCATCGAGAATGCGGACAGTGCACTGGTCGACAAGCTCCTGGAGCATGGCATCGTCCTCCTGTGCCCGGACCGGGGCCTCAAGGACTGCCCACAGATCGCGTGTCGCCACTTCTTCCAGCGCGCAGGCACAATAGCTGGTGCAATACTGGGCCTCTCCACCCGACTCCACGCAGCTTGCCTCACAACTCGAAGTAAAGTTCTCTGCACGCGAAAGCTCACGGCCGACGCCGCCCTGTGTAATGGCCATCAGAGCGCCGAGCATAAGCGGCTGGTGCACGAGATAGATGACGAGGCTCCAGCGCCCAGCCAGGGCGAGCAAGCGAGTCGGCTCGTTCCGCGTCTCCATCACGGCCAGCCGTTGAAACAGTCCTCTTTGCCCCGCCCATCGCGCGGCCACGATGCCAGCGAGCGTGACGCCGAACCAGGGAAAGATCGGCACGAGGTCCTCGCTTGGCGGTGGGATGTCCCAAAGCCCGATCCATGACAGCGGCTTGGCAGAGAAAGCCGGGCTCTGAAGAAAGAGCGGTAGCGCAATGATCACAACCGCGATGAGCCCCCCGACAGCCATAGGCAGGCGCAGGAACGCCAGACCCATCAGGCCGAATAGGGCGATCGCGTGCAAAATGCCGAAATAAACGAAGGTGTCAGGCGAAAAGAACCATGTGCCGGAAGTCACGAGAAGCGCCGCGCCAGCGATCATCGCGAAACGCCGCCAGAAGGCCTTCCAGCGGATGCCCTCGCCATGCGCCAAAACGAGCGAGACGCCCGTCAGGAACAGAAAGCTGGAGACAATCGCGCGTTGAAAGAGGACCCATCCCGGTTCGAGCGTAACATCCAAGTCGACCAGACCCGTGAACCCCAGGTCCCACGCGAAATGGTAGATAATCATCGCGACGATCGCGATACCGCGCGCCATGTCGATCACGGCCAGGCGCCTGCGGGACGGAACTGCCCCGGCCGTCATGTCGCCAGCCGCAGTCAAGCCACTGACGCCCTTACCCAAACGGCCGCGTCGTGAAATGCGGCGCCACCAAAAGGTTTGACTGGATCGGAGCCGATAAGGGTATTGATCCCCCTGCCCTTGCGATGCGCCTTGTTGGGATGCAGCCCTTCGGCGACCACGACACCTTCTCGCAAACCATCAAACAGTTTCAGCGTCAGCTCGACCGATCCGCGGTGATTGCCGACGGTGACCGGCGCTCCGTCGCCCAGGCTTAGGCGCGCGGCATCGGACGGGTGCATCAGTAGCGACGGTGCCCCCTCCCGCCTGCGGCTGCCGGGCGTCTCCACAAAGGTCGAGTTGAGGAAGGTGCGCGCCGGCGACGTCGTCATGCGAAACGGCATATCTGGCGTCACTGGCTCGTTCCAATCCATGAAGTCCGGCAGTCCGGGCATCTGTTCGGGATCACAGACCCACAACGCGCCGCGCTTGACCCGGGTTGCTTCCCAATCGGGCTTGAAGCGGTACTTGCCGTCCGGCCAAGAAAAGCCGGTCGCGAAGCGTGCCTGCTCATCCGGAAGGCCCCGGTCGACGAACCCCGTTTTCTCTATCTCGTCTAACTCCCCATATCCGGAAGCCCTGAAGACGTCGGCGACGATCTCCCGGTCCTGCCGGTCCAGCACCGCCGCCTCGGCACCGACCCTTTTCGCGATCTCGTTGATGACGAAATGGTTGGACCGCGCCTCGCCGGGCGCGTCGATCAGCTTGGGGCCGTAGAGCACGCGGGTGTGCCCGCCTCGGGTGTAATAATCGTTGTGCTCGAGGAACATCGTCGCGGGCAGGACGATGTCGGCCATCTCGGCGGTTTCGGTCATGAACTGCTCGTGGACGACGGTGAAAAGGTCCTCGCGTTCGAACCCTTTGCGCGTCAGCGCATGATCGGGCGTTACGACCATGGGATTGGTGTTCTGGATGAGGAGCGCCTTGACCGGACCGCCGCTATCGAGAGCCTCTGGATCGCCATTGAGGATCGGACCGATCCTGCACATGTCGAGCGTCCTTACGCCCTGCCTGGCCATGCCCGCGCCCGTAATGACGGATTTATCGAGCCCCCAGCTTCCCGAATTGGAGTGCAGCGCTCCGCCGCCGCGATGACGCCATGCCCCGGTGACCGCCGGGACCGACAGAACAGCGTGCATATTCGTCGCGCCGTTGCGCTGGCGGGCAAAGCCGTAACCAAGCCGGAAGAAGGTGCGTGGCGTCATGCCCACCAGATGCGCGAAGGCCTCTATTTCCGCGACACTCAGCCCCGTGATCGCGGCCGCCCATTCCGGCGTCTTGTCCGCCAGATGCGCTTCGACCACATCATCGAAGTCGGTGTATTGGGTGAGGTAGTCCCGATCCGCCAGGCCATCGCGCAGCAGGACGTGCATAACGGCCAGCGCCAGTGCGCCGTCGGTACCTGGGCGGATGAGCAGCGCCATGTCGGCCTGCTCCATGGTGCCGTTGCGATAGATGTCGACGGCCACGATCTTTGCGCCGCGCTCGCGCCGCGCGCGCATGGCATGAGTCATGACGTTGACTTGCGTGTTGACGGCGTTGGTGCCCCAGATGACGACGCAATCGCTTTCGGCCATTTGTTCGGGATTGACGCCGGATAACCGGCCCGTTCCGGCGACGTAACCGGTCCAGGAGATCATGACGCAGATCGTGTCGTACTGGCCTGAGTAGCCCTTGGCGTGCCGGAGGCGATTAATGCCATCACGCTGCACATGCCCCATCGTCCCGGCGTAGTAGTAGGGCCATATGGCCTCAGCGCCGTATTCTCGCTCGATCTCGAGAAATCGCCGGCCGATTTCGTCGAGCGCCTCGTCCCAATCCATGCGCTGGAACTGCCCCGAACCCTTTGGCCCAACCCGGCGCATGGGAAAGAGCAGACGTTCCGGATGGTGGACGCGCTCGGCATAGCGGGCTACCTTTTCGCAGATAACGCCCGCCGTATAGGGATCGTCCTTGGCGCCGCGCACGCGCCCGATCGTCCGTTCGTCGAGAATCTCGACATCGAGAGCGCAGGTCGAAGGGCAGTCGTGCGGACAGACGGAGCGCGCGATGCGGGTGGTAACTGGCTTGTTCATGGCGTGAGGCTGATTTGCAAGATTGGCCGCATTTTGTCCGACCGATCGCGCTTACGCCAGAGCTTTATTCGGCAGCACCGGGAGCGGGGTCGCGGGCAATCTTGTCGGCCAGCGGCACCTCGACCAGCAGCCAACCAAGCAATGACGCAACGAGAGCTGCAGCAGCACAGACCCAGAAAACCGGATGAAGCGCCGCCACATAGGCCTCGAGCATCGTCGCCTGTTCTGCGGCGGGAAGCCGGGCGAGCGCTTCGGAAGCGAAGGCTGCCGTGCCCTCGGGATGGCCGACGGCTGCCGTTTCAAATGCAAGACGGTTGGCAAATATCGCCCCAAGACCGGCAACGCCGAGCGAGCCGCCGATCTGCCGGAACATCTGGGCGCTGGCCGTTCCCACGCCAAGCACGGATTGGGGGACGGCGTTCTGTATTGCGGCCACGCCCACACTCATGACCGGTCCTATCCCGATGCCGACGAACAGCATGTACACGATCACCAGCGCGAACGGCGTCCCGGTCCCAAGCGTCCCGAGCATCAAAGCGCCGGCTGCAAGAAGGGCCGTCGAAGCAATCGGCAAGAGCTTGTAACGGCCGGTCCGCGACATGTAGGTGCCTGACAGGGTTGACGATACGATCAAGCCAAGCATCATCGGCAGCAAGGCGAGCCCAGCGCCTGTCGGGGTAAAGCCCTGCACGATCAGGAGATATGACGGCATGTAGGTGATCGTGCCGAACATGACGGTCCCGACCACAAAACCAACCGCATTGCTGACGACGAAGGCGTTGGTTCTGAACAGGAACAGCGGCAGGATCGGCTCGGCAGCACGATGCTCGACCAGGAAGAAGGCGACGAGTGCAGCAAGGCCAATCGCTGGCAGAACCAGCGCTTCGGGCGCAAGCCACGGCACAATGGTCCCGCCGATGCTCGTATAGATCACCAGCGAAGAAAGCGTCGTCGTCAACAGGAGAGCCCCGGCATAGTCGATCTTTCGCTTGATGCCCTTCGACCTCGTCTCGAAGGCGATGGCTATGATGCCGAAGGCGAGGATCGCAACGGGAAAATTGACGAGAAACAGCCAACGCCAGGAAAGCATTTCGACGATCACGCCGCCGATGAACGGGCCGATGACCGTGGAGATACCAAATGCCGCGCCAATGACGCCCTGCGCCTTCCCCCGCTCGCGCGGCGGCAACACATCACCAATGGCTGCCATTGCCGTCACGATCAACCCGCCGCCGCCGATGCCCTGGACGAACCGGGAGACGACCATGACGGTAAGATCGGGTGAAAGCGCGGCCATGCCCGACCCGAGCAGAAAGATGCCGATGGCGATCTGCAGCAAGAGCTTGCGGCCATACATGTCGCCGAGCTTGCCGAACATAGGCGAGGCGACGGTCGCGGCGAGAAGATATGCTGTGAATGCCCAGGAGATATGCTCGATTCCGCCGAGATCGGCGACGATAATCGGCAAGGCGGTGGTGATGATCGTCTGCCCGAGAGAAGCCAGTAGGAAGGTGGCGATCACGGCGCCCATGACCAGCTTCACGTTGACGGGAGGCTGGGTCGGATTGGCGGCAGGCTCGGCAGACAAGGGAGATACTCCATAGGCAGGATTGAGGTTGATATATCTGCCCCGCGCAGTTACATGTCAATAGCACGTAATTTGGCAGTCGCATGTCGAGCAAGAACGAACACATCGAAGTCCTTCTGAGGCGCGCTGGCTCCGATCCTCAGATAATTGAGGCGATCAAGCGTCTTGACGCGGTCATGCAGCACTGGCGACGCCGGATCACCAAACGCGAACTCGGCCGCCGCGCGATCGAGAAACTTGGGCTGCCCGTCGAGCAGGGCCAGTTGGACGTGCTTTTTGCCATTGCCGCGCCGGGCCACTCCCTGGACCCTGAACCGGCAACCGAAACAATGGTTGCAACGATTGCCGAGCGTCTTTCGATCGACCCTTCCCGGGCAAGCCGGATGGTGGCCGAGATGGTAGAGGCAGGCTATGCTCGCCGCGCCGTTTCCCAGTCCGACGCGCGGAGGACGATTGTCGAGCTTACCGAAAAGGGAGAAGCGATCGTCGAAGCGGTGCAGTCCTACAAATGGCTGCTGATGGCCGACTACTTCTCAAGCTGGCCGCAGGAGGACCTTACGGTATTCGTGCCGCTGCTGGAGCGGTTCGCCGACTGGTTTGGCGATGTCGATGCCAGCGAAACCCGACTTTCGGACCGCATTGCCGAAATCGCACGAAGCGTGGAAGGGCCCAGCCGGTCAGGCAGCGAAAGCGGATAGCCGCAAATGGTCCTGCATGTGCTCGATGAAGGCTTCCCGGGCCAGGTCGGGTCCAGGCCGCCGCTTCACGCCGACCTCGGCGCGTCCCAGTGGGCACTTTGCGTCGAGCTCGTCGATCACCCTTAGGCCTTCCGTCACGAACCAGCGGGGGGCGACGGTGAGACCAAGGCCACGCCGCAGGGTCGTTGTCATGAGGGCTGCGTTGGACGTCGAAAAAGTCACGCGCACCGACCTGCCATGCTTGGCCAGCGCTGCCTGGGCCATTTCCCGCCAGGAGCAACCCTCGGACCACGCGGCCAGTGGCAGCGGATCCTCATAGTGCAGGCAGTGCCCTTCCCCGCCGATCCAGTGCAACTGGTCGACCCGCAGCAACTCCGTTTCATTGTCCCCTTGTTGGCACGAGACGAAAATGGCGTCGAACTCGCCGGCGGCAAAAGCCGCATTGAGCATTGCGGTTGTGCCGGTCGAGACGCTGACAAGCACCCCCGGCTGGGACTTGCTGAAGCTGTCGAGCACATCGGGGAAGAATGCCTGCGCATACTCGTCTATGGCTCCAACCTTGATGTTCCCGGTCATTTCCGGCGGGCGGAAGGCCTTGAGCGCTTCGTCATTGAGCCGGACCATGGATGAAGCATATTCGAGCAGCTTGCGGCCTTCGGCGGTGAGCACGTTCCTCCGTCCCTCTTTCTCAAAGAGAGCTACACCGACGATCTCCTCCAACCGCTTCATCTGGGCCGAAACCGTCGACTGGGTCTTGTTCACCTTCTCGCCTGCCGCACCGAAACTGCCGGTTTCGGTGATGGCGAGGAAGGTTCTGAGAAAGTCCGGATCAAGCGAATACATTGGCCGCGCCTTCTGATCGAGTTTCTCGATCAAAGTGACAAAAAACATTCGTTAGATCAATGGGAGTTTCTACTGCATCGTGATCTCCATGAGAACGGAGAAGACCGATGACAACGATGGAAACCGGACAACTGCACGCGACGCATGAGCGGGCGACAAACCCATGGCGCCAATTGAAGGTTTACCTGGCGCAATGGTGGGCTGAGCGAACCAGACGCGCATCCCGCCGGCAGGCGATCATCCGCATGGCGGAAATGCCGGACTGGCAATTGCGCGACATTGGCCTCAACCGCGGCGATATCGAAAGGCTAATCGCAGAGCACAGGGTCGTCCTGGACCGGGTCAACTCCAATCCCATGCAGTGAAGCTGGATGACCAAAGAAAAGGCCGCCAAATGGCGGCCCGACCTGTTGTCGCTCGGCGCAGTTTAGCCGACGATTTCGTCGTCGCTGAAGAAGAACTTGATCTCTTCAGCGGCTGTTTCAGGAGCGTCGGAACCATGAACGGAATTTTCGCCGACAGAGAGGGCGAACTCCTTGCGGATCGTTCCCGGCGCAGCATTTTCCGGGTTGGTGGTACCCATCACTTCGCGGTTCTTGGCAATGGCGTCTTCGCCCTCGAGCACCTGCACGACGACCGGACCTGAAATCATGAAGTCGACCAGTTCACCAAAGAACGGGCGATCCTTATGGACGGCGTAGAAGCCTTCGGCCTGCTCGCGTGTCATGCGGATGCGCTTGGACGCCACAACGCGCAACCCGGCCTCCTCGAACTTGGCAATGATCTTGCCGGTGATGTTGCGCTTGGTCGCGTCCGGCTTGATGATCGAAAAGGTGCGCTGAATGGCCATCTGGTCTCAGTCCTTGAAGTAGAATGGATGGGAAAGGTGCGGCCTTTTAGCGTCACTCCATGGCAGAGGCAAGACGGCTTACATGCGGCAGATGGGGTCTCCGCCAAGGACAAGGCTTGCGCTGGCGTCCGCGCGGCGATAGTGACCGCGCCATCATGCTCACGATCAACAACCTCCACTACAAGATCCAGGGCCGTTCGCTCTTCGAGGGCGCGTCGGTGACGTTGCCCACTGGCGCCAAGACGGGTTTTGTGGGCAAGAATGGGTCGGGCAAGACCACGCTGTTTCAACTGATACAGGGTTTTATTTCACCCGAGCAGGGTTCGATTGAGATCGCCAAGCGCGCGCGGATCGGCGCCGTTGCTCAGGAAGCGCCTGCCAGCGAGATCAGCGTGCTCGACATGGTGCTTTCGGCGGACAAGGAGCGCACGGCGCTTCTCGCGGAAGCCGAAATCGCTGAAGATCCGCATCGTATCGCGGAAATTCACACCCGTCTCGCCGATATCGACGCACATACGGCGGAAGCGCGGGCAAGTTCGATCCTCAAGGGGCTGGGGTTTGCGCTCGAACGCCAGCACGCCCCGTGCTCGGAACTCTCCGGCGGCTGGCGGATGCGCGTGGCGCTGGCCGGCGTGCTGTTCTCACAGCCGGACCTTCTGCTTCTGGACGAGCCCACGAACTATCTCGATCTCGAAGGTACGCTCTGGCTCGAACGCTATCTCGCCACTTATCCCTATACCGTCTTCATGATTTCTCACGACCGCGACCTGCTCAACAAGGCGGTGGACTCGATCATCCATCTCGATCGCGGCAAGCTCACTTTCTACAAAGGCGCCTACGACACCTTCGAGGAGACGCGCCGGATGCAGATGGAACTGCAGAACAAGGCGCGTGAGAAGACGCTCGCCCAGATCGAGCACATGCAGAAATATGTCGACCGGTTCCGCTACAAGGCCTCGAAAGCCAAGCAGGCGCAAAGCAGGTTGAAAGCTATCGCCAAGCTCAAGCCGCCTGAAGCGCTGTTCGATGAATATTCGGCGCCCTTCAGCTTCGCCCAGCCTAGAAAGGCGCAAGCCTCGCCGATGATCACCTTCGATGATGTATCGGTCGGTTACGGCGACACGGTGGTGCTGCGCAGGATCACCAATCGTATCGACCCCGAGGACCGCATCGCGCTCATTGGCGTCAATGGAAACGGCAAATCGACCTTCGCCAAACTCATTGCCGGTGATCTCAAGCCGATGGGTGGCGTGCTTCAGCGCGCCAAGACGCTGGACGTGGCCTATTTCGCCCAACATCAGCTCGACAAACTCAAGCCCGAGCAGACGCCCTACGAGCACATCGTCGACCTGATGCCGCTCGAGAGCGAAGCCAAGCGCCGCTCGCGGATCGCGCAGATGGGCCTGTCCACGTCCCGCATGGATACCCAAGCCAAGAACCTCTCAGGTGGCGAACGGGCCCGCCTACTGATGGGCCTCATCACCTTTCACGGCCCCGGCATGCTGATCCTCGACGAGCCGACCAACCATCTCGACATCGACAGCCGCGATGCGCTGGTTCACGCGATCAACGAATACAAGGGCGCGGTGCTGATCATCAGCCACGACCGGCATCTGGTCGAGGCGACCTGCGACACGCTCTGGATCGCCGAGAATGGCACGATCAGCGTCTTCGAAGATGATCTCGACGGCTACCAGCGTTCGCTGTTCGGCAATTCCGGCGCAGGCGGGTCCACCGGTAGCGGGGGCGGAATGTCGGCGACCGAACGCAAGGCTGCACGGCAGGTGGCCGCAGCACGGCGCGCCGAACTCGCCCCGCTGCGTAAGGAAATCAAGAACCTTGAACAGAAAATCGAATGGAAACGTAGGGACCTGGGCAAGGTCGACGCAAAGCTTGCCGATCCTGCAATTTATAACGGTGAACCGGACAAGGCGATAAAACTGGGCATCGAGAAATCAAAGCTGGAAAGCGAAATCGCAGCGCTGGAGGATGCCTGGCTGGAAAAAAGCGGCCAGCTGGAGAGCGCCATGTCCGCCGTTGGCGATTGACGGCAGCACGGTCTGGCGCTTTGCTTGAAGCTGGGCGTGTTGTGGGGGACCCGCGATGCTTAAGACGATGGTTATGGCTCTTGTCGCGATCTGGGGGCTTTCGGTACCCGCCGTTGCACAGCAGCTGACCAACGCACAGCGCGACGCTGCGGTCACCTTCACGCTCAACAATACGCGCCACACGCTCCTGCACGAAATCGGGCATCTCTTCGTCGATCTCTTCGACCTGCCCGTGCTTGGCAAGGAAGAAGATGCGGTAGACACCTTCGCCACTCTGACAATGCTTAGGGAGGATACCTCCGAGAGCTATCAGGCGCTCGTCGATACGGTTGATGGCTGGACCTATTCGGAAAGGTCGAGGCCCCGCCGCGGATACTCCTATTCCGATCTCTATGGAATGCACAGCCTCGACATTCAGCGATCCTTTGCGATGGCGTGCCTGATGGTGGCGCACAATGATGACCACTTCTCCTGGTTTGCCACACGCGTGGGTCTCCCACATGACCGGCAGGACAGCTGCGAGGAAGACCTCAGGCTGTCGATGCACGGCTGGGACAGTCTTCTGGCCCCGCATCTTAGGACGACGTTTGCCGCAAACCCGGAAATTCCTGTAGTTTACCGAGACCACAGTGCCGAGTTGGGCGACATCGTGGGCATTCTCAAGCAGAGCGGAATTCTCGAGGAGACCGCCGACTGGCTGCGCAAATCCTACGTTCTTCCCACCCGGGTCCGTATCGCAGCCGAGGAATGTGGCGTTGTGAATGCGTTCTATGACCCGTCAGCGCGCGAGGTAATCCTGTGCTATGAATGGGTCGAGCACATGTACGAGCTTTTCATCAAGGATATCATGCCGGTACGCGAGCATTTTGCGATGATGCGCAAACTCAAACTGGAGAAGCTTGAGCGCTCGCCGGGAAGCTGACTGCGCGGTGGTCGAGCTCAGTGCACCGGTTGAAAGTGGCGAACCTATGCAGTTCGGCATTGAGCTCCGCGAAGAACCGGTCCCGATCAAACCGGATATCTTCTAGGTGCAGGCTCAAAACTTCGAGCTGCTGCTGCGCCCGATGTGCCTTGCAGTCGATCCTGCCTACGAATCTGTCTCCGAACAGGATGGGCAGACAAAAATATCCGAACACCCGCTTGGGTGCCGGAACGTAGCATTCGATCCGGAAGTCGAAGCCGAAGAGCGCGTTCAGCCGGTCGCGGTGCATCACTGCGTTGTCGAATGGCGACAATATCCTTACCGACCGGCCCACCTTTGGCAAGTTGTCGAGCGCCTGGACGTCGACATAGACGGATGATCGATCGCCGGCATCGATCTGCGCCACGATACCTGCCGAAACGCGCTCCTCGAGGATCTGGCGCATGGCCTCCCGAATGGCATGGCCACGCTTGAGGTGAACAAGCTGCTTCCAGATAAAGACGCCATGGGCCCTGAGTGTGGTGTCGAACAGATACGCGGCATATTCGTCCATTGACGGCATCCGCAAATCAAGGCCTTCCGGCAGACAGTGCTCCCGGAGCCTGTAGACCTTTTCCATGCCGTTGCGCTCGGAAACCATCAGATCGCCCTGCATGAACAGCTTGTCCAGCGCTTTGCGCCCCGGCCCCCAGTTCCACCAGCTGCCTGGCCCCTTGTTTCCCGTGTCGACGTCCCGAACCCGAAGCACGCCTTCCCCGCGCGTTCGCGCCAGGATTTCCTTCATCAGCCCGGTGTCCACTTCGGAAAAATAGGGGTGATCGCCGCTGCGGATGGCCTCCATCTTTGGCAGCGCGAAACGGTAGTCCCGCATGGGCAGGTAGGATGCCGCGTGGTACCAATACTCAAACACTTCCTGCTTGCGGACGAGGCGGTTGAGGTGTCCCGGATCATAGCCCGGCACCCTGCTCCACAGCACATGATGGTGCGCACGCTCGACCACTGACAGCGTATCGATCTGCACATAGCCCAGATGCTCGACAGCACGAAGCGTGCCGGACAGCCCCTGCCCGAATGGTCGCTTACCAACCAGCCCCTGTCGCAATAGCGCCAGGCGCCTCAGTTGCGTCGCCAATGCGGTCATTCGTTCCGTCCCTCGCCAGAATTCCCTATCGCGATTCCCTTATAATGTTCTATATATGTTCTGTTCTGATAACAACAGCCGACAGACAGTTGTCGATCGGACGCCCCTGGATCAAGCCTTCTTGGCCCAGCGACCGTCGGCATCCTGCTGCCAGTATGTCAGGGCGTAGTCTTCCTTGAGTTCGCGCCATATCGCGCGCGCTTCAGTTACCGCATCGGGGTCGTGCCCGTTGAAGATGTAGACGAGCCGTTCGTAGTCCTGCCCGGCCCTGGGGGTCGCGCGGTCGACGTAAAAGCGGACATTGGCGGCGTTGGGGTTGTCGAAGCCATTCGTCAAAATGACGGGCTGCAGCGCATCCTGCTCATTTCCACTTGCGACTCCGTGCGGCAGAAAACTGTCGTCTGTATAGGTCCAGAGCGCAGCATCGAGCGTTTCCAGCCGCTCGGCCGACCCAACCTCGACCACCGCTCTCCATCCGCGCTCAAGCGTCTTTTCGAGCAACACCGGAAGTACGGATTCCAGCGGACGCGTTTCGAGGTGGTAAAAGAGGAGTTCGACCGGCATCTACCCCTCGTAGCGGTCCCTCACCAGCCTGTCGAGCAGTGCGACGCCGTAGCCCGTGCCCCAGGAGGTGTTCGTCTCGGAATTGGGGGCGCCGAAAGCGGTGCCGGCGATATCGATATGCGCCCAGGGCACCTCTCCGATGAAATTGGCGAGGAAATGCGCCGCTGTGATCGATCCTGCAGGCCGGCCTCCGGAATTCTTGATGTCGGCGAACCGGCTCTCGATCAGCTTGGCATAGGCCGGCGACATCGGCAGGCGCCAGCATTTTTCGCCCGTTGCCAACCCTGCGTCCATGAGGCTGTCGGCCAGCGCATCGTCATTGGAAAAGACGGCGGCATGGTCGTGCCCGAGCGCGACCAGCACCGCACCTGTCAATGTTGCAAGATCGATGACAGCAGCCGGTTTGAAACGCTCCTGGGTGTACCAGAGCGCATCGGCAAGCACGAGCCGCCCTTCGGCGTCTGTGCTGATGATCTCGATTGTCTTGCCCGACATGGCAGTGACGATGTCGCCGGGACGATAGGCCTTGCCGTCCGGCATGTTCTCCACCAGGCCGATGACGCCCACGGCATTCACCTTCGCCTTGCGCATGGCGAGAGATTTCATCAGACCGGTGACGGCCGCAGCGCCGCCCATGTCTCCCTTCATGTCGAACATGGGCATGGCGG
Organism: uncultured Pelagibacterium sp.; assembly: GCA_964429025.1. GTDB lineage: Bacteria > Pseudomonadota > Alphaproteobacteria > Rhizobiales > Devosiaceae > Pelagibacterium. The sequence continues at coordinate 12,624 of CAYSBF010000016.1, read as the reverse complement.
GCTTGATTGAAATTCCGCCCGTATCGAAAATGACGCCTTTGCCGACAAAGGCCACCGGCGCCTTGTCCTTGGCGCCGCCCTTCCACTGCATGACAACCAGACGGGCCGGCCGCTCGGAACCTTGCGCCACCGCCAGCATTGCGCGCATTCCCAGCTTTTCCATATCGTCGGGCGTCAGTATTTCCACTTCGACGCCCATATCCGAAAGGCCGCTCGCGATGGCGGCAAACTCCACCGGCCCCAGAACATTGGGGGGCTCGTTCACCAGCGTCCGGGCGAGAAGCGTTCCTTCAACCGTGGCCATTCGTTGTTCCAGGGCAGCCTCTACGCCTTCATCGCTCTGGAGATGGACCGTCACCGCAAGGTTTTGTGGCTTTCCGTTCTGCTTGTCGCCCGATTTGTAAGTATCGAAGGCATAGTGGCGGAGTCTCAGGCCACCAAGCAGAGCGGCAACCGCTTCGGGAGATTGGCCCGGCTCGTCGATAACCACCGCAGCCGATTCCACCCCCAGGTTGTCGAGCTTTGCCATGAGCGATCCGCCGCGATCGGCCCATGCCGTTTCCGAGGCCACGTCGCCGTCCTTGCCGCGCCCGAGAACGAGGAGACGATCGCAATCAAGACCGGCAGGAGTGACCAGATCGACCGAATGCCCCGGCTTGCCGCCAAAGCCCGTCGCTTCAGCAATTTTGGCGAAGGCGAGGCCCGTCCGATCCCACAGGGCCTTTGCGGCACCTGAAGGCTCCCCGTTCTCTGCGACATAGATGACGATCGCACCTGAGCGCGAAACGGGCTTGCTTGTGACGGCGGTTGTAAGGCTTTGGGACATGCGGGAGAACGACTCAATAAACGTGAAGCGTGGGGCTGAGCATCGGCATCGCCCGATGCAAGGTCAATCGCGACCGCAACGCGCGGGGCAGTTTTCCGTTCAAATATCGTTTGGCACCACGGTGTGGCCCACCTGCGCTATCCCGTGTCCACCAGGTCGGCTAAAACTGCGACACTGAAATCGACGATCGCGCCCCTGCGGTTCGCATCTTGCAAAGGACCAGATGGATCGCCTTTCCCGATATCTGCTGACACAGTTTCTCGCGCAGGCGCTTACGATCTTCGCAGCGGGCGGCGTGCTGATCTGGCTGATGCAGCTCTTGCGGCTGTTTGATCTGGTGTCGGCCAAGGGCCAGAACTTCCTGACTCTCATGGGTCAGAGCGCGCTGACCACGCCCACCTTTGCCCGCGCGATCCTCTATGTCTGTTTCGCTATCGGACTTGTGCGGGCGCTTAGGGCGCTCCATCAGTCGCGCGAGTTGCACACGATCCACGCCGCGCAGCGCACGGGGGCGCTTTGGCGCGCCATCGCAATCTTCACGCTCATCAGTGCTACCACGGTAGGGTTGGTTGCGAATTGGGTCGAGCCGCACTCCCGACGCATCTCGGCTGATTGGTCGGCCGAAATCGCCGCTGACGTCGTCGGGAGAGCGCTCGCGCCAGGGCGCTTTTCAGAGATTGAGGACGGGCTCGTATTTTCGATCTCCGAACGGCGGCCTGACGGGACGCTGGTTGACTTCTTCTTTGACGACTCCACAAACGAGACTACCCGGCGTACCTATTTCGCGGAGACGGCGAGCGTCTTTCAGGATGAGGACGGCTATCAGCTCATCCTCAATGACGGCGCAATCCAGTACGAAAGCATGGCACGGCAGGGTCTGAGCCAGATCCGTTTTGTCCAATACCACGTGAGTCTTGCCAGCCTCATCGAGGCGGGATCGCAGACGCGCGGCATCGACCAGGCGGACACGTTCGAACTCCTCAACCAGATCGCCAATGAGGAAGTCCGCAATCGGGACCTGGCCGTTGCCGCAATCCACAGCCGGCTGGCGGACATGCTCCGGGCGGTGGCGCTGTGCGCCCTTGTCGCGTCCCTTTGCGCCTTCCCCGATGGCAAGCGGGCGGCAAAGCGCTTGCCGCTCGAGTTGGTTGTGCTGATCGTGGCATTCGCAGAGCAGGCGGTGAGCGCCTTCTCCGGTGGCGGGGCGAACCATTACGTAGCCCCTGCCCTGATCCTTGTCGCAAGCCTCCTGCTGCTCTGGCGGAAGGCATCACGAGCGCGGTGGGGTCTTCCGCGACGGAGGCAGGCGGCATGAACAGGATCGGACGCCTGCTCTGTATCCGGCTTGCGGCCCGCATCGGCCTGGTCGTCGGCATATTCTTTGGGATCATCCTGTTGGTTGAGTTCCTCGATACCGGACGGTTCAATCAGACGGCCTCGCTGGCGGGACCATGGACTGCAACGGGGCTGGCGTTTCTGAGCGCCCTGCGCTGGAGCCTTCTCGGCCTGCCGGTGACAGTGCTGATCGGGGCGGTGGTCGCGCTCATTGACCTGCAATCGCACCGCGAGATGGTCATTATCAGCGCGGCTGGACATTCAATCTGGACGGCGTTGCGCTGGCCGATCCTGATGACGCTGGTCGCGGGCGTATTGGTGACGACCGTGGTCGACAGCTTCGCCATCCGCGTATACCAGCAGCTCGATGCAGCGCAGATCGGCTGGGGCCGGGCCTATGGCGTGCAGAACCGTGCGACCTGGTTCAATCAGACTGGAGACGACGGCAACTACATGTTGTTCGCGCGCAATGTGCTGCGCGGAGGCGAGGAACTGCGGAATGTGACGGTGTTCCGTCTTCTGCCGGACGGCGAGTACGGCACCAGGATCCACGGCCAACGGGCGACCCTGCAGCCCGGCGCATGGCGCATTGAAAACGGAACGGTACTGGACGTCGACCGGGCGCCCGTTCCCTTCAATGCAATGGAGATCTCGACCACAGCCACATTGTCCGAACTGAGCCTCAAGCTGGGGACCGCCGAAGACCTCTCGTGGTTCGGACTCAGAGAGGCCTTGCGGCGCGGGATCAGCGATCCGTTCGCGCGTGCCGCCGCCGAGACGCGCTTTCACAAGCTCAATGCCATCCCGTTCGTCCTTGTCGGCTCATTGCTGATTGCCTTTGCCTTTACCGCCGGTTATCGAAGAGCAGGGCATTATGGGTGGACTATTCTTTTTGGCATCGCGTTGGGCCTCGTTGTGTTTTTGATTATGGAAATGGCCGACAGGGCAGGATCCGCCGGCGTTCTCGATCCTCTTGCGGCTGCCTGGGGGCCAGCGATCGCGGCCATAGGCATCGGCCTGACCATCATCCTGCGACGCGAAGACGGGACCGTCTGATGGGGATGCAGCCTGGCATGGGAGATGGCTGGCGTTACGCACGCTCGCTTGTCTGCGCCGCTGCGCTGAGCCTCGCCTGGCCGTTTGCAGTGCAGGCCCAGCAGATCATCCCGACCAACTTCTTTTCGCGCATTCCAGCCGAAGTCGCCGGACGGCTGTCGCTCGAAGCCAACACAATGGTGTTCAACCAGTCCTCAGACACGGTGGTCGCGGAGGGCAATGTCGGGATCCGCTACGCCGGTTTCAGCGCCACGGCTGATCGGGCGGTCTATTACCAGCGCTCCGGTAGGGTTGAACTGATCGGCAATGTGTCTTTCGTCGACCCTGACGGGGTCGAATATGTGGCCGACAGGGTCGAACTCGAAGACGACTTCAAGGAGAAGTTCCTCGAGAGCCTGATTGTTGCTTTCCCGGACGGTACCTGGGTAACCGCTGCGTCGACCCGCTTTTCCGAAGGGGTGGAACGGGTCTACGAACAGGGCACCTATGCGCCCTGCGGCAGTTGTATCGACGCCAACGGCAACAGGATCGGCTGGTCTGTGCGGGCCGCACGGATCACCACCAACGAAATCGACAATGTCGTTCACTACGAGCAGCCTTCGCTGGAACTGCTGGGCGTACAGGTCCTCTGGCTGCCATGGCTGACCCTGCCTGCCGACGGCGAGTTCGAGATGCCGGTGCTGAGCTATGACCAGAACTACGGAATCGGCGTCTCGTTTCCCTTCTTCCGGTACTCCATCGGCAGCGGGACATTGCTCCTGACCCCTACCCTGTTCTCGCGGCAGGGCGTCATGCTGGGCGCCGAATGGCGTCAGCGGGTAGGCGATCTCGATTACAACATACGCGGCTCGGCGATCTACCAGCTTGACCGGAACGCCTATACCGGCCTCGCAAACCGCGAGTGGCGCGGCTATATCCAGACGACCGGAAGGTTCACGCCGACCGAGGAATGGACCGCTGGCTGGTCCTACACGGCCTTCTCCGACCCCGGTTATCTTCCGGATTATCGCATAGCCACCGGTACCGTCCGGAATGAGGTCTACGGCACCTATCTCACCGGCGAGAGCTTCGCCGACGTCCGGTTCCAGCAATTCGTGCCAGTCGGCTCGGCGCCCTCCAGTTGGACCGCCGCCAGCCACCAGCAAGAGCTTGAACAACAGGCGCTGACCCACCCCAACGCGCGGTTTGATCATGTTGAGGATTTGGGGCCAGATGCCGGCCGTGTCGAGCTTTCGGGGCGGCTGCTGGGACTGACGCGCCAACGCGATCACCAGAGCCGTGGCTTCGATCACGGCTATGCTGGGCAATCGGCGCACGCGATGCTCCAGGCGGGCTGGACGAACCAGTACGTCATCCCCGGCGGGCTCACCGTATCGCCTTATCTGGGCGTCAGGGCCGATGCTGCAGGCTATGATGGTGCGAGCTCGCCGGCCGCGCAGACGCTCCTCTCGGCCACGCCCATCGCAGCCATCGACATCCGCTATCCGCTGATGGCGCGCACGGCCAGCGCGACCACGGTCATCGAGCCTATCGCACAACTGGTCTATCGGGACGGTCCTGCGGTGCCCGGCATCATCAACAATGATTCCCAGAACGTCGCCCTCACAACAGGCAATCTCTTCTCGTACAACCGCTTCTCGGGCGCCGACCGGCAGGAAAGCGGCTTGAGAGCCAATATCGGGCTACAGCTCAACACCAGTTTCGACGACGGCGGTTGGCTGTCCGCGAGTATCGGCCAGACTCATCATCTGGCCGGGTTCAACGGTTACACCGTCGCCGACGGCTCGACCGCCGGCATTGGCACCAGTCTCGACCGCGACTCGTCCTATATCGTGGCCGGCCTCGAAGCGGGCATTGGCGGGCTCAGCGGCGGTGCGCAAGTGCAATACGATGCCGTGAACGGCACCATTCCCGCCGCCAATCTGCGGGCTTCCGCCTCCTATGACGGCTACGCCTTTTCCGGCAAATATGCATGGGCGGACGCCAATCCTGCACTGGGCATCACGCGCGAGCGGCACGACATCGGTGCCGATGTCAGGATACCGGTCGCAGACTATTGGAGCGTCAAGTTCGGCACATCTTATGATCTCGTCGCCAACCAGTTGCTGACAACCACCGGCGCTCTGGAGTATGACGACAGATATCTCGCTTTCGGCGTCGGAACACGGTTCAAAGGCCCGATACAAAACTGGGGTAATGATTTCAGGGTGGAATTCACCCTGCGGCTGCGGGCAGCAGCAAATCAGGAAATCATCGGTTTGAAGTATAGCTGGGACGACTAACCGATTTTGGCCGCATTTTTCATTGAGGACAGGGGACAATGCTTGTGCCCGTCCGAGGAGTAGTTGAAATGGTACGCGCAATCGCCACACGCACGCTGACGATCTGGCTTGCGCTGGGCCTGCTGTTCACCGCAGCGGCTACGGCGCAGGCGCAGGCCGTCCGCGTCACGGTAAACGGCACGCCGATCACTGATCAGATGATCAACGAGCGGGCGCAACTCCTCAGGATCGAAGGCCGGGGTTCTTCCAATTCCGCACGGACCCAAATGGCTACCGAAGAGTTGATCGAGGATGCGCTGAAGCTGGCCGAGGCGGAGCGGATCGGTGTCAATGTGACATCGGACCAGGTCGATGGGGCGTTCACCACCATTGCCCGCAACATGAATGTCAGCTCCAGCAATCTAACTCAAATCCTGACCCAGAACGGCGTCAACCCGCAGACACTTCGCAGTCGGCTGCAAGCGGCAATCGCCTGGCAGGCTGTGGTTCAGCAGGCGATCTCGCCTCGCGTGCAGATATCCGAGCTCGATCTCGACCTGCAGGCAGCCCAACAGGTTCAGCAGACCACGAGCTATGATTACATCCTCAAGGAAGTCATATTCGTGATCCCGCAGGGCTCCGGAATATCGGCTTCCCGCCGTACGGCCGAGGCGAACCAGTATCGCAGCCGGTTTTCCGGGTGCGATACGGCTGTCGATCTGGTCGTGCAGTTCAACGATGCCGGTGTCCGCGATCTTGGCCGCCGCCACGCGACACAGCTTCCGGAGGCCGTTGCGGCAGAACTCGCGCGGCTCAATGTCGGCCAGATCACCAGCCCGCGGGTCGTCGAAGGCGGAGTCTCGATGCTCGCCGTTTGCGAAAAGGCCGAAGCTCGCGATCTGACCTTCATCAAGGACGAGTTGCGCCAGGAAGTCGGTACTGAGGCGCTGGTCGCCGAAGCGGATGCCTATCTTGCGCGGCTGCGGCAGCAGGCCGCTATCGTCCGCCGGTAAATGGAAAACGCGCACCTGCCGCTCGCCCTGACCATGGGCGAGCCTGCGGGCATCGGCCCTGATCTGATTTTGCAGCTTTACGCGGAGCGGGAACGGCATGGCCTTCCCGCTTTTGCCGTGTTCGGGCACCCGGATTTCCTCGCGGCAAGGGCCAGACGCCTTGGGCTAGGCATCGCGTTGGCCGAAGTGGCTCCAGACGGCGCAGTAGACCGCTTCTCCGCTGCACTGCCAGTCATCTCGCTTGAAGGCGACGTTGCGGATATTCCGGGCACTCCCGATCCCCGCGCCGCACCAGTCGTGATTGGTGCCATTGCTGAGGCTGTGCACGGGGTGAGGCAGGGCGTTTTCCGCGGGATCGTGACCGCCCCGATCCACAAGGCCGTCCTCTATGGCGCGGGCTTCAAGCATCCGGGTCATACCGAATTCCTGGCATCACTGTCGGCAGAAGATGGCGTCGTCCCGCATCCAGTCATGATGCTCGCCCATAAGGATTTGCGGACAGTGCCATTGACGGTGCACATCCCGATCACGGATGTGCCAAAGAGCATTACGCGTGACCTGATCGAGACGACGGTGAGGATCGTCGAAAAGGATCTGCGCGAGAGGTTCGGCATCGTGACCCCACGGGTTGCCGTTGCCGGTCTCAATCCGCATGCCGGTGAGGACGGAACGATAGGCCGGGAGGAAGTCGAGACCATCACGCCTGCCCTGGAAGCCCTGCGTGCCGACGGGCTTGATGTTTCAGGTCCGATTTCGGGCGATACGCTCTTTTACCCGCCCCATTGGCGGAGCTACGACGTGGTCATCGCCATGTATCACGATCAGGCGCTGATCCCGATCAAGACCGTTGCCTTCGATGCAGGGGTGAATGTGACGCTGGGATTGCCATTCGTCAGGACCTCTCCCGATCACGGCACCGCGTTTTCCCTTGCCGGTACAGGCAAGGCCTCTGCCAGTTCGATGCTCGCCGCCATCCGCCTGGCGGACGCCATCTCATGAGCCAGATCGACTCCCTGCCCCCCTTGCGCGAGGTCATCGCGGAACATGGGCTGCGGGCCAGAAAAGAGCTTGGACAAAATTTCCTGCTCGACCTCAACCTCACCATGCGCATCGCCCGGTCGGCCGGTGACTTGTCCGCAACGACGGTGATCGAGGTCGGGCCTGGTCCCGGTGGCCTGACCCGGGCCTTGCTGGCGGCCGGAGCGAAGAAGGTCGTCGCCATCGAGCGCGACGAGCGCACCCTGCCCGCCCTCGAACAGATTACGGCCGCCTATCCCGGACGGTTGGAGGTCGTTTCGGCTGATGCCCTGGATGTCGACTACAGGACCCTCGCCAAGGGCGACACCAGGATCGTCGCCAACCTTCCCTACAACATCGCCACACCGCTCCTTACAGGCTGGCTTTCGGTCGAGCCTTGGCCGGGCTGGTTCTCCTCCCTGACGCTCATGTTCCAGAAGGAGGTTGCGGACAGGATCGTTGCCAGGGCTGGCGACGATGCCTATGGCCGGCTCGCCGTGCTGGCCGGCTGGCGGACGGAAGCGCGCATGGTGATGAAGGTCGACCGCAACGCCTTTACGCCGCCGCCCAAGGTCACCTCTGCCGTCGTGCATCTCGTGCCCAAGCCAGTCGCGCCCGATATCCCGGTGCGCGCTGTGGAAGAGGTGACCCGCCAAGCCTTCGGGCAGCGGCGCAAGATGGTCCGGCAGAGTCTAAAGGGCCTCGGCGTCCCGTTGGAACCGCTGTTCGCGGCAACGGGACTGCAGGGCGACGAGCGGGCCGAAAACCTCACCGTTGAGACCTACATAGAACTTGCTCGGGAAGTGGCGCGGCTCAGAGGCGGCTAGCCCAGCGCGTCGATTTCCGCCTTCAAGCCATCTACGAAGCCGTCGAGTTTCGTCTGACGGTGACGTACAAGCCGCGCGCTGGCGAGGACGGAGCGGACCATCTGCACCGATTGCTCGAGGTCCTCGTTGACGATGACGTAGTCATACTCGTCATAGTGCTGCATCTCGATACGGGCATTGCGCAGCCGCTTCTCGATCGTTCCGGCGCTATCCTGCGCACGGCGCTCCAGGCGGGCCCGCAATTCGGCGATCGAGGGTGGCAGGATGAACACTGTCACCATGTCCTGGCGGCACTTCTCGTAAAGCTGCAGCGTGCCCTGATAGTCGATGTCGAACAGTATATCGTTGCCGCGCGAGAGGCGCTCCTCGACCTTGGCTTTCGGCGTTCCGTAGTAGTTGCCGTGAACCTCGGCCCATTCGAGAAGCTCGCCCTTGTCGCGCATCTGTTCGAATTCCGGTACGTCAATGAACCAGTAGTGCGTACCGTGGATTTCGTCGGTCCGGCGCTGTCGCGTGGTCACCGACACAGAGAGACGGATGTTCGGGTCCTGCGCGAAAAGCGCGCGGGAGATCGAGGATTTCCCCGCGCCAGACGGCGAAGCGATGACCAGCATGACGCCGCGGCGAGCGAAATCCATGGAGCCGAGCCCTATTCGAGGTTCTGTACCTGCTCTCGTAACTGATCGATCGCCGCCTTGAGGTCAAGGCCGATGGCGGTCAAGCCCACATCATTGCTTTTCGAGCACAGCGTGTTGGCTTCGCGGTTGAATTCCTGGCTGAGGAAATCGAGCTTGCGGCCAATCGGACCGCCCTCAACAAGAAGGTTCCTTGCCGCCTTCACGTGAGCCGCCAGACGGTCCAACTCTTCGCGGATATCAGCCTTGGTGGCGAGAAGCAGTGCCTCGGCATGCAGACGATCTTCCGACAGCCCGCCAGCGGCCACCTCGCTGAGGGCGGCAACCTGTTCCGAAAGCCGCGCCAGTATGGCCTCGCGGCTGCGGGCAGGATGTTCCTCAGCGGCCTGGGTCAGCGCTTCGATTTCGCCAAGCCTTACGCCGAGAATCGCTCCGATGCGCTCGCCTTCGACGCGCCTCGATTCGACCAAGGCGTCCATGGCCAGTTCGACGCAGGCGAGCACGGCAGCATTCAGACGCTCTTCCGCCTCTGGAAGAAGGACAGCATCCCTGGTGTCGAGGACGCCCTTGAGCGCAAGGATGCCGTCAAGGCTCGGCCGTCGCGCATCGATCCGGCTGCCGAGATCGACCATCGCCGCAATGATCGCATCAAGCGCCTGCGTGTTGATCACGAGTTCGCTCGAGGCCGTGTCACGCTGAACATTGACGAATACCGAAAACGAGCCACGCGCGGCGCGCTCGGAGACGAGCCGCCTTATGTCGGCTTCAAGGGCATCGAAACCTGGGGAAAGTCGGCTGCGGACGTCCAGCCCCCTTCCGTTGACCGATTTGATTTCGACGAGCACGGAGGCGCCTTCCGCCTGGGCGGATGCACGGCCGAAGCCGGTCATGGATGCGAGAGGCTTGCTCATCGAGGGGTCTTTCGTTCAGCCGGCACCAAGCATCGCACGGTCAATTGCCGTTTTCGGTGGTTGCTTCCCCGTCGTCACCGACGACGCCGGCCTCTTCGGCTTCTTCGGCAGCGATTGCGTCCATGGCAGCCTGCGCCTCGGCCTCGGCTCGCGCCTCGGCCGCCTGGCGCTCGATTTCGCGATATGCAGCCACGTTGCGTTGGTGCTCGGTATAGGTCTCGGCAAAGACATGACCGTCGGACGGTAAGGCACCTTTGGCGACGAAATAAAGATAGTCATGCTCGTCGGGGTTGGCGACTGCACGTAGGGACTCAATGCCCGGATTGGCGATTGGGCCGGGCGGAAGGCCGTCGATCTGGTAGGTGTTGTAAGGCGTCACCTGATCGATCTCGGAGCGCCGCAATCCACGGCCCAGCGTCGACTGGCCTTGTGTGATGCCGTAAATGATCGTCGGGTCCGACTGCAGGCGCATGCCGATGCGCAGGCGATTGATGAAGACCCCCGCAACTTGCGGCCGCTCACTGGCGAGGCCAGTTTCCTTTTCGACGATGGAAGCCAGGATCAGCAGCTCTTCGGGTGTTTCAAGGGGCAGGTCCTCGGCCCGGCTCTCCCAAACCTCTATGAGCGCTTCGTCCATCGCCTCCGCCATGCGGGCAATGACGCTCTCTCTCGTATCTCCGCGCCGATAGGCATACGCCCCCGGCAACAGGCTGCCTTCAGGGGGGAGCATGGAGATGTTGCCGGTGAGGTTCTCGTCGGCATTGACGCGTTCGACCACCTGCCAGGAGGTGAAGCCCTCGGGGATCACGACCTGATACTGGATTGCACGGCCTTCCGTCAGCTCGCGCAGAATGTCGGACATGGATGAACGCGCGGCGATGTTGAATTCGCCGGCCTTGATCCCGGCATCGCGGTTGAGCGCAACGGCGCCAAGCCGGAAGACCATCGCGTTGGAGATGAGCCCCTGCTCTTCCAGCCTCTGCGCGACGGTGGAGAGCGCGTTTCCGGGCTCGACGAGGAAAGTGCGGTCCTCTGCGAAATCGCCCTCGGCGTTGAATGACATGACGCCGAAGATGATCACGCCGACGATGCCAAGCAGAGCGAGCAGGATCAGGGTGAGCAGCCCGTTGAGAGCTTCAAGGAAACCGTTTCCGGAGCGGCGGCGCGCCCTTCTCTTTCTTTCGGCCATGACGGCAGCTCATCCCTTGATTATTGCAGGGCCGCTGAGAATCCCTGTCGGTTCGTCGCCATATGGACGAAAAATTTAGGCGAAAACAAGTGAATTAGGCGACCTTGCGGAAGATCAGGGAGGCGTTGGTTCCGCCGAATCCGAAGGAATTCGACAGCGCCACATTGATCTCCTTGTTGACCGGCTTGTGCGGGGCTAGGTTGATCACCGTCTCGACGGAGGGATTGTCGAGATTGAGCGTGGGCGGCGCAATGTTGTCGCGCATGGCGAGCAGCGAAAAGATGGCCTCGATCGCTCCGGCCGCACCGAGCAGATGCCCGGTCGCCGACTTTGTGGAACTCATCACCACATTGGCGGCATGGTCCCCGAGCAGCCGTGTGACCGCGCCTAGCTCGATCTCGTCACCCAGGGGCGTCGACGTACCGTGGGCATTGATGTAGTCGATGTCCGATGGCGCGATCCCGGCACGCTTGATCGCTGCCGCCATGGAGCGGTAGCCGCCATTGCCGTCCTCGGCAGGCGCGGTGATGTGGTGGGCATCCCCGGAAAGGCCGTAGCCGACCACCTCGCCATAGATGTGCGCGCCGCGAGCCTTGGCGTGCTCATATTCCTCAAGCACGACAATGCCTGCGCCCTCGCCCATCACAAAGCCGTCACGGTCCTTGTCGTAAGGGCGGGAGGCCCTTTCAGGCGTATCATTGAAGCCGGTCGATAGTGCGCGGCAGGCGGCAAAGCCTGCAAGCGAAAGCCGGTTGACGGGAGATTCGGCACCCCCGGCGACCATCACGTCCGCATCGCCGAGCATGATCAGCCGGGCCGCATCGCCGATGGCGTGCGCGCCGGTCGAACAGGCCGTCACAACGGAATGGTTCGGCCCCTTGAGTCCATGCTCGATGGAAACATAGCCGGAGGCCAGGTTGATGAGGCGTCCGGGAATAAAGAAGGGGCTGATGCGGCGGGGACCCTTTTCAGCGAGGGTGATGGAGGCATCGTAAATGCCCCCGATCCCGCCGATCCCCGAGCCGATCAGGACGCCCGTGCGCTCCTGCTGCTCGGCCGTCTTTGCCTCATATCCGGCGTCGCGCAACGCCTGGGTCGACGCAGCCATCGCAAAAACGATGAACGGGTCGACCTTGCGTTGTTCCTTGACGTCCATCCAGTCGTCCGGGTTGTACTTGCCCTCGGCTGTATCACCGAGGGGAATACGGCAGGCGATCTGGCAGGGAATGTCGCTGACTTCGAAATCTGTAACGCGCTGGGCTCCGCTCCGGGAGGCCAGCATGTTGGACCAGACGGTCTCGTGACCTACGCCCAGAGGGCTGACGATACCGAGACCCGTAACGACGACGCGACGCATATTCATGAGGCAGAGCTTACCGGCGTGAGTGCCAGATCAAGCAGTTGCCTTGGTGAGGAATGCGACGGCGTCACCGAAAGTCTGGATGGATTCGGCGGCATCGTCAGGGATTTCCACGCCGAACTCTTCTTCGAAGGCCATAACGAGCTCGACCTGATCGAGCGAGTCCGCACCCAGATCGTCCATGAAGCTGGCCT
>CAYSBF010000015.1:0-36999 GCA_964429025.1 uncultured Pelagibacterium sp. | reverse complement strand
CACCCTCCGCACCCAAGCCGCGCGCTTTGGCGCAAACCTGACCGTGGTCGAGGCTCGCCAGAACTTCACCAAGGAAATGATCAACACGCTGGAATCGGGCGCGGCGAACCTTACCCTTGCCGATTCCAACGAGGAAGCCGCCAACATGCTGGCGCTCCAGACGCGCCAGCAGCTTTCCCAGACGGCACTGTCGCTCGCAAGCCAGGCCGATCAGGCCGTGCTCCGGCTGTTCGGCTAACACGAGGGCCAAAGGGGGTAACATGGCGCTGAAAGTCGAGCTCAAACCGGGCGAGAAGCTGCTGGTCGGCAATTGCGTGGTCACCAATGGCGACCAGCGCGCCCGGCTGTTCATCGAAGGCAAGGCGCCTATCCTGCGCGAAAAGGATATACTGACGCCCGAGACCGCCGACACGCCTGCCAAGGCGATCTATCTCGCCATCCAGATCATGTATGTCGAAGGGTCGGTCGAGAAGCTGCAAAAGAGCTATTTCGAACTGGTCAACGACGTCGTCCGCGCCGCGCCATCGACCCTCCCGCTCATCGATCAGATCAACAATGAAATCTTAACTGGCGATTTATACAAAGCTCTTAGGGTTTCCAAAAAACTTATCGAGTACGAGGGGGAGCTTCTCGCAAATGCAGCAGTACGGAGCACTGGCGTATCAACAGACGGCCCAGAGAACGGTTAGTCCGCGCGACCTTGAGGCCAATCTCCTCGCCAAAAGCGCCGTACAGCTCCAGCGCATCCGGGACAACTGGGAAGACCAGTCTTCAGACCTCGACAAGGCGCTGACCTACAACCGCAAGCTCTGGAGCATCTTTCTTCAGACAGTTACGCGCGAAGAAAATCCCCTGCCCCAGCCCATCAAGCAGAACATCGCCAATCTCGGCGTGTTCGTGATGAAGCAGACGATCGCCACTCTCGCGCGCCCGGCGCCAGAAAAGCTCGATACGCTGATCCTGATCAATAAAGAGATCGCCGCCGGCCTGAGGACGACCTCCCAGGCGGCGTGAAACGGCGAATGGTGAGTAGCCAATAGTGAATGGCTTTCACCTGCTATTCGCTACTCACCATTCGCTATTCGCCTCTCATCACCGCAGGTAATTCACAAGCGTGAGCTGGCTGACCATGGAGGTGACCTGATAGCTAGCCTCGAGCCGGGTCCGCAGTGTCAGCATCTGCATCGCCACTTCTTCGACCGGAGCAGACTCGATGTCGGCCAGCATGGTCTTGAGCTGGGCGTCGTATTGCGTATGCCGGGTCTTGACGGTGTTCAGCGTGTTGGCGGCTAGCCCGAGCTCCATCGTGATGCCCTCGATCGAGCCCGGTTTGGAGTCGTTCGTCTCCGAGAGACGGGCCCGCTGAAGGCCGACCAGCCCGTCATATATTCCCGCATTGGTGGAATCGATGGGCGTCAGCGTGCTGACGGCAAAGACCGCCAATCCCTTCATCAACTCGACGATCCCACCCTCATTGGCCTGAACGCCATAGCTGACCTTCGTGGACTCATCGATGCTGGTCGTTACCGTCTGCCTTGGATTGCCGGCAGCGCCTACATCCTGTCCGTTGTACCATTGCATTGCATCCGGATGCTGCGCCTCTCCACGCTTGGTGAAGAACTGATCCGCCGCTGCATAGGTGGACGATGCGGTGAGCTTGGTGTCGGTGAGCTTGGTAAGAGTCGTGTTCAGAGCGGCAGCGAAGTTCGTTGCAGTCGCACTCGTGTCGGCGCCGATGAGGAACGTGCCCTCGGGCGGCGGCACTTCCGTTGTCGCCTTGAGCGTGATCGACTCAACCCGCGTTCGGTCGTCCGGATAGGTCACCTGGATCGTGACCTCATCCCCAGCCGCCGGCTGGACGTCAAACGTCACATCGACCTGTTGCGGACCGTCAGGGTCCAGCGGGTCGACGGGCGACAGAGCAACGCTGACGCCGGCATTGGATGACGAACCACCCGAAAGCTTGAAGCCGAAGTCATGATCGCCGTCTTCGGCAATCGTCAGCACATTGGCCGCAACCGTCCGGTCGAGGCGGCCCATATTGGTGAGATCTTCGCCGTGGCGCTGTTGCACGAATGGCGCGAAACCCTGAGGGCCGTACATGATCTCGTCAAAGCTTGCGACCGGCTTGCGGTCCGAGGCGTTGCCGCCGAAGAGATATTGCCCGGTGATGTCCGTGTTGAGCGTATCGATCACCTCCTTGAGCAGGGTGATTGCTTGATTCTTGGACGTGGCAAGGTTGACGCCGTTCGTGCCATAAGCCCCCGGCACTGCCAGACCGCGCGCGCTGGCCTCGATTTCGTCCAACCGCTGCAAGGCATTGGTGTAGAACGAGAGCCGCGTTTCCACGGTCTGGATGTTAGCGAGGTAGCCCTCAATCCGGCCGAGACGTGAGCGGATGTTGAGATCGTGCACGCGATCCGAGCCGATCTCGGCAAGACTGTTGTACCGCTTGCCGGTGGCGAGCTGCATCTGCAGATTTTCCATCTGCTTCTGCATGTTGTTGATTGTCTTGATTGTCGTCGAGACGGGGTACAGGGCCTTGTTTACGATCATCTCACCCTCACATCCGCATCAGTGAATCTATCAATTCCTGAACGACGGAAACAACCCTGGCGCTGGCTGAATAGGCGTTCTGCAGCTGCATCAGCCTTGCCATTTCCTCATCGACATTGACGCCGTATTCGGCGTGCATGCGCTGGGTAAGCGTGTCGAGAGTGAACCGCACCGCATCGTTCTGGCTATGCGCCTTGGCGACGACATTGCCCTGATGGTTGATCATCTGGCCGATCATTTCGCTGACCTTGCCCGACAGGCGTACGCCGCCATCGGAAATCGCCGTCACCTTCTCGGAGATGAATTCCATCGACTTGAGGCTGTCGAGCAGGAACTGCGGCCGCGTCGGGTCGCCGAGCGACACGCCCGCATCATACTGCACGAGCAGCGTCGGGTCTGCGATCAGCGCCGGATTGACCTTGATCCGGCCGGCAAAGCCGACCTTCTGGTCCATGCCGTCGAGGCTGTTGCTGAACGGCACTCCATGCGCATCGACAAATAGGTTGAGCCCCAGGGCGCCGCTCTGGCCGTCAACGACGGTGGAATAGGAGGTCATGGACGTGACGGACGCCGTGCCGGCGCCATTGTCCGTCATCCGCAGCAGGCCGCCGCCCTGATCCGAGAACACGACCTCCGGGCCCAGCGCCGTGTTGAGCGCAGACGCAGCCGCTGCCTGGTCGGTGAGATCGAGCGCGATCACCCGCTCGCCCTTGGCATTGGGTGACTGCGGGACCGTGCCATCCTCTGTATGGACCAGACGAACCGTATGCGTGCCGGTCGAGTCCGAATACCGCAGCAGGACCGAATTGCCCGGCCGGAGATTGCTCAGATTAAGCTCGAAGCCGGCAGGGTCGCCCGGATTGACCGCGGGAACCGCCGTGCCCGGTGTGGTGACGGTGTTGAGCGCCAGCGCCATGCCGGCGGCAATCTCGTCCAGTTGATCCTGTACCGTCGCAAGCGTCGTGTCGCGCAGCTCGATCAGCCCCGAAATTCTGCCGGACGAAAGCAGCTTCTGTGAGCCCAGATCGACTTCGAGCCCCGAAGGCGTGCGCAGCGTCAGCGTGCCGACCCCGTTCTGCGAGGGGTCGGTGCTGAACAGGGACGTGGCAGAAAGCGCGCCACCGGAGGCAAACCTGAACTCCGATGGCATCACATCGAGTATGCCTACGCCCGTGTTCGTCATCAGCGAGACCGTACCGTCGTCGCGGTAGCTAACGCGAACATCGACCTCCTCAGCGATCATCCCGACCAGCCGGTCGCGCTCGTCCATCAGGGACAGCCGCGCCGCCTGGTCCTGCGAGAGATCGAGAATGCGAATGTTGATGTCCGCAAGTGCATTGAGGTTGTGGTTGAGCTTGGCGACCGCGTCCGAAATCTGGGCTTCGGTCTCGCGCCGCATTTCCTGCACCGAGCCGCTCAGAAGATTGAGTTGCTCGACCAGATGCTGGGCACTGTTGAGCACGCCGGCACGCGTCGTGACGTCATTGGGATTGGTCGCCAATGCCTGCAGCGCGTTCTCGAATCCCGAATAGAGTTTGTCGAGAGAATTGGTGTCCCCCGGCTTGCCCAGCTCCATCTGCAGCCGGTCAAGGAAAGCGGCTCGGGCTGAATGATATCCGGCGTTCGAAACCGCAACCAGATGCTGTTTTTCCAGCGCCTCGTTGAAGGCGCGCGTAAGCTCGGCCGTCCGGACCTGCGCGCTGGTGCCATAGGCCGTTTCGGTGACGACGAGGGACTGCCTGTGGTAACCGGGGGTGCCCTGGTTGGCCACATTGCGCGAGAGCACATCGATGCCGCGCTGGCTGGCATTCATGCCGCCAAGGGCGTTAGAAAGTGTCGAACTCAGTCCCACGTCCCTGTCTCCAGTTTACGACGTTCTGTCTCAACTAGCGGACCATATTCAGGGCTTCCTGCAGCATCTCGTCTGACGTCGAGACAATGCGGGTGCCGGCAGCGTAGGCCTGCTGCGTTACGATCAGCTTAGTAAATTCCTCCGAAATGTCGGTATTGGAGGATTCCAGCGCTCCGCCAGAAATGCCCCCATCGAGCGAAAGGATGGCTTCCCCTGACTGCGCGGTGGAGGCGTAAAGCCCGCCATCGAGCCGCTTGAGCATGTTTTCTGCGTTGAAATTGGCCGTGACGAGCTGGAAGATTTCGATCTGCTCGCCATTGGAGTAGGTGGCGACCACCCGCCCCGCATCATTGATCGCGACCGACATGAAGGCACCGGCAGGATAGCCGTCTTGCTCGAGGGTCGTGACGCTGGCCCGTCCATTCGAATTGTCGAACTGGGTCAACCCGCCGCGGCCGAAATCAAGCTCAACCGTGCCAACCACCGTTCCGTTGATCGTGAGGTTGGGAATTTCGATCCTGAGCGCTTCGTTGGGCTGTACCGGCACACCGCCCTGCCTGAGCAACGTGCCGTTTGCGGCGAACTCGAACTCACCGGCCGGCACCTGCTGCCAATCCTGAGGATTGGAGTTGTTCATGTAGTAGAGGCGCCAGGAGTCGGGATCTTCCGACACCTTGCCCCAACGCATCTGCACGTTCACCGATGCACCATTGGCCGCATAGACGGTAATGGCGCCGCCTTCGACCGTCCGATCAAGAAAATCCAGATTGTCCTCAGGCGCCGTGCCCGACGCCGTCACCGTCCCTGCGCTGATGCCAAGTGCCGTCAACGTGTCCGGATCACCTGCGAAAGTAATGCTGGATTCGATGTGGTTGGCGGAAATCTCCAGCCGCCCCTCAGAGGTGACACGCGCCGAAGCGCCGGGCACGGAGGTGTTGACCCAGTCTATGAGGTTTTGCAGCGTTGGCGTTCCGGTGGCCGGGAAGACCTGCGGCGCGCCACCGCCCACGGCGATCGAGAAGTTGCCGATACCCCAGTCGAGATCGGACACAAGCCCGGTCGATCCGTTCATGCCCGAAGTGCCGGATATGGAAGTCGCTGGCGCTGGTGCAGGCGTTGTGGCAGCAGCAAATCCGAGCCCCGCGAGGGAAGCGGCATCACCGCCTATGGTCAGACTGTCGGCGGTGCTGTCTGCGACAATAACCAATTCACCAGCGAGGCTTAGGGAAGCCGAAACGCCCGGGAGTCCGTCGATCCAGAGCCGGAGGTCGTCCAGCGTCGTCCCGTCTACGCCTTCGGTGAAGGTCTCTGTCGCGCCGCCGCCTACGGCGACCGTGAAGGTTTCACCCCCGACCCAGCCAAGGTTCGCCACCAGCCCGTCAGTCCCTGTCATACCCGAAGTTCCCGACGTCACCGTGGCCGGAACCGACGGCGCAGGGACGGTGCCCGCGGTCAAACCCAGACCGGCCAGCGCCACGTCATCCCCGGCAACGGTCAGACTGTCTGCCGCGTTGTCGGCTGCGATCACCAGCTCGCCACCACCGCTGATCGAGGCTGTCGCGCCCGTAACAGAGGTGTTCACCCAATTTACCAAATCCTGCAGCGTACTCGTGGAACTGGCCGTGAAGGTCTGCGGCGCGCCGGCACCCACCGTCAGACGGAACTGGTAGCCATCGAGCACCTGATTGGCCGTCATGCCCGCCCGTGTGGAGGCGACAGAGGCGGGCGAAACCACAAGCCCGACTGCGGGAACCGCCGGCAGATTGAGTTCGTACTGCACGCGGTTGGTCGCGCGGGCAGGAATGATGCCATTGCTGACCTGCACCATCTGCGGAACGGAGCCGGAAACGTTGCCGGTTGTCGGATCGATCGGCACGCCCTTAAGATAATAGCCGGCGCCGTTGACGAGATAGCCTTCGCGGTCCATCTCGAAGTCGCCGCGACGGGTATAGTAATTGGCGTCCCCGAAGACGGCCTCTCCATCGGTCGTGCCCAGTTTCTCGGAAACCACGAAGAAGCCTGACCCGTTGAGCGCGACGTGCGTGCTGGTCGATGAGGTGATGATGTCGCCGCGTACGTCATTGGTGGAGCGCGAGTAGGCCAGCACCGCACCCGGCACCTGCCGCCCCACCGCCGCATCGGGGATCAGGTCTATAAAGCCCGTCTCCATCCGCTTGTAGCCTGTGGTCTGCGAGTTGGCGATGTTGCCCGAAATGTTTTCGAGCGCAAAAGCCTGCGCCCGCATCCCCGTCACAGCCGTCGCCAATGCACCATAGATACCCATGTCACTCTCCGTCTTGTCGCCGCGCCGACGCGCGCCTGTTCGGAGGACAGGATGCAAACGGGGTGCCAGACTCTCAATGCATTGAACTTATTACATTTTTATGCGCAAAGACGATGTCGGACGCAGCTCGACCCGGAATCTTTCGCCGCTCGCCCGGCAATTTCTGCCCGGGGCTGATCGCTTGTTTGTGCGATTGCGATGGTCTATGGCCTTTTGCAATCGCGTTCGTCGCAGCATCGCGCCCCTCATCCGACCCGGCTTCGCGGGCCACCTTCTCCCACGAGGGGAAAATGGGAACGTGGGGCAGCCGTACGAGCCCTCTCCCCACGTAGGAGAGGGATCGGGGGTGAGGGGGCCAGCGATGCCGGCGGCAAGCGCGCTGATACGAAACGAGCCCCTGTAACCAGGACATCCGGACCCAACCCATGCTCCTCGCCAACGCCGCAGAATTCCAGGCCCTTCCCCGCAAGGCCGTGACCGTCTTCGGCATGGCGGGCGTGGGTAAGACGCGGCTGGGCAACCTGTTGCGCAAAGCCGACTGGTTTCACTTCTCGGTCGATTTCCGCATCGGCACGCGGCACATGGGCGAATACATCGTCGACAACTTCAAGCGCGAGGCAATGAAGGTCCCCTTCCTCGCCGAACTGCTGCGCTCGGACTCGATCTACATCCAGTCCAACATCACCTTCGATAATCTCGAACCCCTGTCGACCTATCTCGGCACGCCCGGCAACCCGGCCAAGGGCGGCCTGACCTTCGCCGAGTACCAGCGCCGGCAGGAGCAGCATCGCGTGGCAGAAATCTATTCGCTGCTCGACGTGCCCTACTTCATCGAGCGGGCCAAGGATCTCTATGGTTATGACAATTTTCTGTGCGACACCGGCGGGTCGCTGATCGAGGTCCTTGACCCGCACAATGCGGAAGATCCGGTGGTCAAGGCACTCAGCCAGAACACGCTGCTCGTCTATCTCAGAGGCAGCGAGGGCGATGCGCAGCGCCTCATCGACCGGTTCAAGGCAGCACCCAAGCCGATGTATTACCCGCCGGCGTTCCTCATCGAGAAGTGGGCTGAGTTCAAGAAGCTTCACGGCGTCTTCCATGACGACGATGTCGATCCAGACGACTTTGCCGTCTGGGGCTTCGAGGCATTGTTGCGCGATCGCCTGCCGCGTTATCAGGCGCTTGCTGACAATTTCGGTTACGAGATCGATGCCGAGGACCTCGCCAAAGTCCGCGACGAAAAAGACTTCATGGAGCTCATGTGCAGGGCCATCGACGCCCGCTGAACCCGCACGCCGCTCCATTGAGGACACCGTAAATGCCCATTCGCATCCCAGATCAGCTTCCCGCCCGCAGAACCCTCGAATCCGAGGGCGTGGTCGTCATGGACGAGACGCGGTCGGTCCGCCAGGACATCCGCCCGCTCCAGATTGGCCTGCTCAATCTGATGCCCAACAAGGAGCGCACCGAAACCCAGTTCGCGCGCCTTATCGGCGCCACGCCGCTTCAGGTCGACTTGACCCTCGTGCGCATCACCGATCACGCATCGAAGAACACCCCCCAGAGATATCTCGAAACCTTCTACCAGACCTGGGAAGCGGTGCGGCAGCGCAAGTTCGACGGCTTCATCGTGACCGGCGCCCCGATTGCGCATATTCCTTTCGAGGACGTGCGCTACTGGCCCGAAATGCTCGAGATCATGGACTGGACGCAGACAAATGTGCACCACACCATGTTCATCTGCTGGGGTGCGCAGGCCGCCCTTCACCATTTCCACGGCGTCAGGCGCTATCGCATGGAGAAGAAGGCCTTCGGTGTTTTCCGGCACCGGCTGGTCAACCCTTCTCCCCTGCTCCGCGGCATGAGCGACAGTCCCATGATTCCAGTCTCGCGCTACAACGACATCGACCGCTCATCGCTCGGCTCCGATCTCGAAATCCTCATCGACAACGAGGAGATCGGCATCTGCATGCTCAACGACCGTAAATTGCGCGCGGCCTACATGCTCAATCATCTCGAATACGACAACCGTTCGCTGGCAGATGAGTATGAGCGCGACCTCAAGGCCGGGCTGAACCCCGAGCCTCCGGTCAATCTCTTCCCGAACGGTGACACCTCCATCGTGCCGGAAAACCGCTGGCGCAGCCACGCGCATCTGATGTTCCAGAACTGGATCAACGAAATTTATCAGACGACGCCATATGATCTAGGCAAAATCGGAATCGAAAGCTGAAGGCCGTGAGGGGCGGATACCCCTCATCGGCAACCTTTGCTGCTACCGGGAGCTGACTTCGATATCGAGTACCCAGGTGACGCCGAACTTGTCTCTCACCATGCCGTAGAGCGGCGACCAGCCGGCTGGCCCGAGCGGCTGGATCACTGTCCCGCCATCCCTCAATTTCTCCCAATAGCCGGAAAGCTCATCGGCGTCATTGCCTCGCACAGAGACAAAGAAGGGGATGATACCGGCATCCCATTCCAGGTCTGAGGGCACGTCATAGGCCATCACGCGGAAGCCATTGCCCGAGACCACCTGACCCCACATTACCTGTTCGGCCTCGATCGGGTTTCGTGCCGAATCTGCGTCCTTGTAGGTGACGATGGCCTGCTCTCCTCCGAACACGGTCCGGTAAAACCCGAGGGCGGCGCGAGCCTCGCCGCGAAAATTGATATGGGTGACTGTCGTTACGGTCATGACGATCTCCTTGTCTTGTATGAGCCGGCAGGGATCGTTTAAGGTGAAGCAACTGACAGTTTCCGGCAGTTGAAATGGCCCGTTCCGATCGTCTTTTCCGCCTGCTGCAGGCCATGCGCGTGATGACGCCACCAATCACCGCATCGCGGCTCGCCGAGGAAACCGAGGTCTCGGTGCGATCGGTCTATCGCGACATTGACAGTCTGCGCGCGGCTGGCGCCCGCATCGAGGGCGAACGCGGCTTCGGCTACCGCCTGATCGAGGACTACGCTCTGCCGCCCCAGACCTTCGACCGCACTGAAATCGAAGCGATCGTGCTGGGCATGGCGGAAGTCCGGCACATGGGTGACCCAGCGCTGGAAAAGGCGGCTCTTTCGGTCCTGGCCAAGATCGCAGCCACGCTGCCTGACGATAGGGAGCAACAACTGCTCCACGCTGTCTCACGCGTCTACCGCGCCGGGGCGCGATATTCGCAATCGCCTCACATAGGCGTCATCCGAGAAGCCTGCTGGCAGGAGAAGGCTATCCGCATCGGCTACACCGATATCAACAACAGGCAGACGGAGCGGATCATTTTGCCGCTCGCGATCACCTATACGGACAGCACTCTGACTGTGCTGGCATGGTGCTGCCTGAGAGAGGACTTCCGCATGTTCCGGATCGACCGGATCTCCAGTGTAGAGACCACAGACACCAGCTTCCGGCCGCGCCGCGTGGCGTTGCTGCGCGACTATATGCGGAGCCTGCAGGAGGAACACGGCAGCCAGCCGCACTGACGCTGCCACTTGCATTCTCCCCGCCACCCCCTACCTTCATCGCGCAAACGGAGATGATAGCCCTTGGCCAACCTGTCGACCACGATAGCCGATGAACTGGGCATCGCTCTGGGCAACTTCGCGGATGCGGCTACCGGCACCGTGACCCCTACGCTGCGCCTTGGGGTAACGGGCCTGTCGCGCGCGGGAAAGACGATCTTCATTACAGCGTTGATCCACAACCTGCTCACCGGCGCCCGGCTCCCCGGCTTCGCGCCAATGGCGGAAGGGCGGCTGATCGGCGCAAAACTTGCCGAACACCCCGATAATGCGACGCCCCGTTTCGCCTATGAAACCCATCTTTCCGCGCTCACGGCCGAGCCGCCGTACTGGCCGGAAAGCACCCGCCGCATTTCCCAGCTCAGGCTGACCCTGCGCTACCAGTCCAACAACTGGCTCTGGAGCCGGTTCGGCATGTCGACGCTCAATCTTGATATCGTGGACTATCCCGGCGAATGGCTGCTCGACCTGCCGCTTTTGACGAAAACCTATGCGCAATGGAGCGAAGAAGCCCTCTCGCTTGCTCAGCGTCCTGCCCGCGCAAGTGAAGCCAGGCTCTTTCTCGATCTGGTCGGTGCGACAGATGCGTCAGCCGAAGCGACTGACACTGCCGCCGAAGCGCTCGCGGCCGCCTTTACGCAATATCTGCGTGCTTCCAAATCTGACGCACGCGCCCTTTCGACACTTCCGCCCGGCCGCTTCCTTATGCCGGGCGATCTCGAGGGCTCTCCGGCGCTGACATTCGCGCCACTGCCGGTGCCATCTTCAGCGCCGCACTCATCGAGTCTTTACGCCATGCTGGAACGCCGCTACGAGGCCTACAAAAGCATCGTTGTTCGTCCGTTCTTCCGCGACCACTTCGCCCGGCTTGACCGGCAGATCGTTCTGGTCGATGCGCTTCGCGCGCTCAATGCGGGCCCAGAAGCTGTGGCCGATCTCGAGACCGCTCTGACGGCTGTTCTCTCCTGTTTTCGCCAGGGAGCCTCCAATCCTATCTCGCGGCTCCTCATCCGCCGCATCGACCGAATCCTCTTTGCCGCCACCAAGGCCGACCTCCTGCACCACACATCGCACCCGCGCCTCGAGGCTATCCTCAACCGCCTCGTTGCCAGCGCTGCCCGCCGCGCAAAATTCGCCGGAGCGGAAACGCGCTCTCTGGCGATTGCCGCGATCCGGGCGACTCGTGAAGGCACGGTGCGGGATGGCGGCGAAACCCTCGACACCATAATCGGCACCCCCGAAAAGGGCCAGAAGCTGGGCGACACCGTATATGACGGAAAATCGGAAATAGCGTTGTTTCCAGGGGACTTGCCGGAGAACCCGGACTCACTTTTCAAGACCGTTGAATCAACACCTCAACTCAACTTCCTGCGCTTTCTGCCGCCTGCCGAACTCTCGCGCTCGCAAACCGGCGACCCGATCCTGCCCTTTATCCGGCTGGACCGCGCGCTCGACTTTCTGATCGGGGACCGTATGCAATGAGAGAGCCCCGCGCCATCCCGACAAAACCCGATGAGGCCGAGAAAAGCCCCATCCGCGCGCCCCGCGCCTTTGCGCGTGATGAGGCTTCAATGGGCGAAGACGTCTTCGAGACACCAGCCGAAGAGCTCGCCACGGCCTCGGTCGCACCCGAGCCAAAGCACAGGGGCCGGTTCTGGCGCCGCTTGGCGCTCTGGAGCGGCGGCACCCTCGTTTCACTGGGCCTTGCACTCGCAGCCGAGCGGCTGATCCGCGACCTATTTGCCCGGTACGACTGGCTAGGCTGGATCGGCATGGCACTGCTGGCCGCGTTCGTCCTTGCGCTGCTGGCGCTCGTCATCCGCGAGGTAGTGGGATTGATGCGCTTGCGCACTCTCGACAAGCTCAGGGACCGGGCAACCGCAGCCATCGCAGGAGACAACCTGCCCCAGGCCCGGAACGTTACGGCCGAACTCCTCAACATCTACGGTAGCCGCTCCGATCTCGCCCGCGCCCGCACTGGGCTAGAGGCGGATACGAGGACCATCCTCGACGGCGCCGAACTCATCCGCGCGACCGAACGCATGATGATGGCCCCGTTGGACGCCCGCGCCCGCGCCCTGACAGCGGCCAGCGCACGGCGCGTCGCGCTGGTCACAGCCGTCTCTCCACGTGCCCTTATCGACATCGCCTTTGTGATCTTCGAGAGCGCCCGGCTCGCGCGCAACCTGGCCGATCTCTACGGCGCCCGTCCGGGGCTTTTCGGCTTCGTGCGCCTTGTCGGCGCCATCCTTGCCCACCTGGCCGTCACGGGCGGTCTGGTTCTTACCGACGGGGTGGTCGAGCAATTGGTGGGTCAGGGGTTGGCGACCAAGCTTTCCGCCCGCCTTGGCGAGGGTGTCGTCAATGGGCTGATGACCGTTCGCGTCGGCATCGCAGCAATCCGCGTGGTGCGGCCCCTGCCCTTCGCGACGCAGAAGTCACCTGTCGTTACCGACTTCCTGCCTGATCTGGTCGATCTGAGCACAATGAAAAAGGGCAGGACCTGAAGTCCCGCCCCAATCGTGATCCGACGACAAATTCTTACGAAGTGGTGTCGTCGTCAGTGTCGTCAGTCGTGTCACCATCGGTGTCGTCGGTGGTGTCATCGTCAGTATCGTCGTCGGTGTTGTCGTCGTCAGTGTCATCGTCACCGTCGTCATCGCCACCACCGGAATTGACCGAAGGCGTGACACCGGGAACAGGACCTTCAATCAGCCCGGCGTCGATGCACTGCTGCAACGTGATCGTGGTCAACTCGACACCGGTCGTAGCATTGTCGGTTTCATCCACGTCCACGCTCACATCGTCATCATCGGTGGATGCCGTCGATGCTGCCAGCGCGAGCCTGTCGCAGTGTTCCTGAACCGCAGGAAGATCCTCGTCCAGGACCATCTGATCGCCGAGCATGATCTGAGCGGCGGCTGCGCCGGTCAGACCGAGACCAAAGGCGAGAGCGAGGGGGGAAACAAGAGCTTTTTTAAGCATGATATACTCCCTTTCGAGCATTTTCTTTCAGCACAATGGTGCTGGCAGAATAACTCGCTGCCCGGCAGGGGGTTGCCGCCACACATGGGGCATTTTTGCGGCAAACCAGTAGTTTTGAAGTCAATTTCTAAGTAACGTCTACTGCTTGAGCACAATATACGCCGCAGCCCCGGCCATTGCCCCGGCTGCACCCCGGTTAAGCATTTTGAGCGCCCGCGGGTTGCGTAAAAAGTCTCGAGCCTTGGCCGCTAGCGCTATGTAAGGGACGACCACGGCATAAAGCACCGCAATGGTGATGAGGACGAGCCAGAAGTAGCTTTCCAGGGTCACCTCCTCGAGCCGCACCACAGTCGGCAAAAGCGCCATGTAGAAAATGATGGTCTTTGGATTACCGAGGGTGACCGAGAAGCCGCCGAGAAGGGAGGTCCAGAAGCCGTTGCCCCTACGCGCTTCTACCTTGTCGGGATCGATCCCGGCCCGCCAGAAGCTCCAGGCCAAATAAGCGAGATAGACCGCCCCCAGGATTTTAACGACGATAAATATGCCTGAAAAGGCGGCCGCAACTGCAGCAAGCCCCAGGATTGCCAGTGTCAGGTAGAACAGGTCGCCCAGAACCAGCCCGGTGGCGAAATAGGTCGCAGGACGGAAGCCCGATCCGAGCGCCTTGCCCACGCACGCAGCAATACCCGGTCCTGGAATAGCGGCCGCAATCGCCAGGGCGATTGCGTAAGGAAGAAATTCGAGAAGGAACATCACGCAGCTCGCATGGGGCAACTGCAAGCCCCATTACACCTGCAGGACCGAAGGGGAAAGTACCAGTTGCTGGTCGAACCCGCGTGCCGGAAAGCGGTGGTACTCAGGCAGCTTCGTCTTGCGCCGCAGAGTCGGCAAGCGTCACCTTGAGGCCATCGAGGTCCTCGCTCATCAGGATCTGGCAGGAGAGCCGCGAGTTGGCCCGGACATCGGGGACGGTGTCGAGCATGTCCTCTTCTTCGGCGGTCGGCGGATTCAGCCGCTCTTCCCACTCGGGATCAACAAAGACGTGGCAGGTTGCACAGGCACAGGAGCCCCCGCATTCGGCCTTTATGTTAAGGCCCCAATCGCGGATGACCTCCATCACGCGCCAACCTTCGAGCGCTTCCAGTTCGTGAACCGTGCCCTTCTGATCCGTGACGATGATCTGCATCAGGCCACCCCGAGCTTCTTCTGCAACTTTGTGGACGACGTCGTGTACTGGAATATCACCTTCTCGCCGGGGTGCACGATGCGTTTTGCGGCCTGGGCCATCAGCGCGCCTTCGTGGAAACCCGAAAGGATCAGCTTCAGCTTGCCCGGATACCAGTTGATATCGCCAATGGCAAATATGCCGGGCACGCTGGTCTCGAATTTCTCGGTGTCGACCTTGATGAGGCTGTTCTCGTACAATTCGAGACCCCAGTCCGCGACCGGACCGAGCTTCATCGTCAGACCGAAGAACGGAAGGAGCCGGGTCGCGGGAACGCTCATGTCTCCAGCCGGCGTCTTGAGGTGGACATGGTTGAGCTGCCCATCGCTCCCTTCAAGGTGGGAGAGCTGGCCCTGGACGAAATTGATCTTTCCGTCGGCGACCAGCGCCCGCATCTTGTTGACGCTATCAGCATGGCCGCGGAACTCATCGCGCCGGTGCACCAGCGTCAACGAGCGCGCCAGCGGTTCGAGATTGAGCGTCCAATCGAGCGCGGAGTCACCACCGCCCACGATCACGATGTCATGGTCGCGGAACTCCTCCATCTTGCGCACGGCATAAAAGACCGACTTGCCTTCATATTCTTCGATCCCCGGCACGGGAGGACGCTTGGGCTGGAAGGAACCGCCACCCGCCGCAATGACGATTGCCTTGGCAACGAACACCTCGCCGGCATCGGTCGTCACCCGGAAACTGCCGTCGTCGAGCCTTTCGACATTGGTGACCATCTGCGAAAAATGAAACTCCGCGCCGAACGGGGCGATCTGCTTCATGAGGTTGTCGGTAAGCCCCTGCCCCGAAATCTCGGGGAAAGCCGGAATGTCATATATCGGCTTTTCCGGATAAAGCTCGGCACACTGCCCGCCTGGCCGGTCCAGAATGTCGATCACATGGCATTTGAGGTCCACGAGCCCGAGCTCGAACACCGCAAACAGCCCGACCGGGCCGGCGCCGATGATGACAACATCGGTCACAACTTCATTTCCGCTCATACAATTGGTCCTTAAAGCCGTAAGTCTGCTGGGCCGGGGCGTGCTATACCGGACGGGATCGGTCAAGTATAGCTTGCATTGCGCCGCAGGAAGGGCCGCGTGCCCACTGGCACTTCGCGGCTGGCGCCGACCGGTTGATAATAAAGGCGCACCTCAGCCAGCGCGTCGGCTTCCAGCGCCTTGCGCGTTGCAGCATTGGTGACGACGAAAGCATTGATGCCGCAGCGGCGCATGAAGGGAATCTGGTCCGTCAGGACATCGCCCACGGCCCGAAGTTCGCCCTCATACCCATACCGTTCCCGAATGAGCCGCGCGCTCGAATAACCGCGCCCATCGCTGAAAGCGGGAAAGTTGATGGCGATCGAGGCGAACCGGGAGAGATCGTCGGCGACATCCTCCACCTTCTCACCCGGGTTGACCTGAAGCCCGATCGGGTGAGGGCTGGCGAGGAAAGTCTCGCGATGCTCGAGAAAGACCGTCAGCGGGACATGTGTGTAACGCACGTCGCCCGGGGCATCGCCTTCTGCCCAGGCGCGCCAGGGATCGGCCTTGAAGGCGCCGTCCTTGAACAACGTCAGTGTCGATTGGCTCACCGGCTTTGCGATGCTCC
The DNA here is from genome assembly GCA_964429025.1 of uncultured Pelagibacterium sp. Taxonomy (GTDB): domain Bacteria; phylum Pseudomonadota; class Alphaproteobacteria; order Rhizobiales; family Devosiaceae; genus Pelagibacterium. The sequence continues at coordinate 20,985 of CAYSBF010000015.1, read as the reverse complement.
CGTTGAAATCGAAATGAATGCCACATTCTTTCTTGTTGAGGCCGCGCCAGCGTCCGGCTCGCGGGTCCTCACCCTCGGCTACCGCACTGGTGCATGGGGCGCAACCGATCGATTTGTATCCATCCTTGTAGAGCGGATGGTTGGGCAGGTCGTGCCGGGCCTTGTACGCCTCGATGTCCTCATTGGAGAAATAGGCCAGCGGGTTGACCTTGATGCGGTCATCGCTCGTCAACTCGAAATGCGGCAGGACGCCACGCTCGGCCGTTTGATAGCGCTTGCGGCCCGTCACCCAGCCGCCATAGCCCAGAACCACCTTTTCCAGCGGCTCCGTCTTGCGGATATGGCAGCAACTGTCCGGATCTGTCTCCCACAGCGTTCCATCCGGATCGAAACGCTTGATGTCTTGCGGATCAGGATAGAGCGCGATGACACTCGTCAGCCCGAGCCGCGCCTTGAGCGTCTCGACATAGTCCAGCGTCTCGGGAAAGTGCTTTCCGGTCTCAAGGAAATAGACCGGCAGGGTCGGGTCCACCTTGGACACGAGGTGCAGCAACACCGCCGAATCTGCGCCAAAGGATGATACCAGTGCGATCTCGCCCGGCAGCAACTCTTCAACCGCCTGCCGCAGCACGCCCTCGGCATCCATCTCGTCGAACATGCCGTTGAGCGCGATGATGCCGAGCTGGCGCAGCTTGTCGTGTTTGGGTTCGGCCGAAACGAACGGGCTAGCGGCTGCCATCGGAAGCCCCCTCATCCGACCCGGCTTCGCCGGCCCACCCTCGGGTCGTAGCCCGAGGACAGGCCCTTCTCCCACGAGGGGAGAAGGGTATCCGTCGAAACGCGCCACTCGAGCCCCCCTCTCCCCTCGTGGGAGAGGGGTTGGGGGTGAGGGGGCCAGCGATGCCAGCTATGCCCACAGGATCAACCATTCCCATAAAGCGCCTCCTTGAACGGCGCATCGCCTAGTCTGCGATAGGCTGCAATGAACGGTTCATCTGCGCTTTCGCGCTGCTGGATATAAGCATCGACCAGCCGCTCGATCGCCGAGGGCACCTCTTCGGCCACGAAGCCCGGACCTAGGATCTTGCCCACGGCCGCGTCCTCGCTCCCGTCACCGCCCACGGTGATCTGATACAGCTCGGTGCCTTTCTTTTCGACGCCCAGAATGCCGATATGGCCGACATGGTGATGCCCGCAGGCATTGATGCAGCCTGAAATCTTGATCTTGAGCTTGCCGATCTCCTTCTGGCGTTCAGGCGCGGCAAACCGGCGCGAGATATCCTGCGCGATGGGGATGGAACGTGCATTGGCCAGCGCGCAATAGTCGAGCCCCGGGCAGGTGATCATGTCGGTGATCTCGCCCGCATTGGCGTCAGCCAGCTTCGCTTCGACCAGGGCATCATACACCGCCCGCAGATCCGTCAGCGCCACATGCGGCAGCACGAGGTTCTGTTCGTGGCTGACGCGCAACTCGTCGAACGAGTATTTCTCAGCAAGATCGGCGACCGCCTCCATCTGCTCTGCCGTCGCATCGCCGGGGGCACCGCCGATGGGCTTGAGGGAAATTGTGACGGACGTATAGCCCTGCCGCGCATGCGGGAACGTGTTGTTCTCGAGGAAGCGCCCATAAGCGGGATCGAGGATTTTCTCGCGGTCAACATCGATATCGACGACGCCGATGTCCTTGTAGGCAGGTTGGGCAAAATAGGCGCTGATCCGGTCGAGTTCCTCCTGGGGAAGCGTCAACACGCCGCCCCGGATATGGGAGAATTCCTCCTCGACCTGCCCCTTGATGTTTTCAAGGCCCTCCTCATGCACGAGGATCTTGATCCGCGCCTTGAACTTGTTGTCGCGGCGCCCATAGCGATTATAGACGCGCAGGATCGACTCCAGATAGGCGAGCAGATGCTCATGGGGAACGAAGCCGTTGATGAGCTTGCCCACCATCGGTGTGCGCCCGAGCCCGCCCCCGACATAGACGGCCCAGCCGATCTCGCCTGACCCGTTGGTCTGCGCCATCAGCCCGATGTCGTGGAATTTCACCGCCGCCCGGTCGTTGGGCGACCCGGTCATGGCGATCTTGAACTTGCGCGGCAGGTAGATGAACTCGGGGTGCAGGCTCGACCACTGGCGGATGATCTCGGCCACGGGCCTGGGGTCGATGATCTCATCGGCCGCCGCGCCTGCGAACTGGTCGGTCGTGACGTTCCGGATGCAGTTCCCCGACGTCTGGATCGCGTGCATCTCGACAGATGCGAGATCGGCCAGAATGGCCGGAATGTCGCGAAGCTTGGGCCAGTTGAACTGGACGTTCTGGCGCGTGGTGAAGTGCCCGTAGCCACGGTCATATTTGCGCGCGATATGAGCCAGCATCCGCATCTGCCGGGAGTTCATGGTGCCGTAAGGCACCGCGATACGCAGCATATAGGCGTGAAGCTGGAGATAGAGCCCATTCATCAGCCGCAGCGGCCGGAACTGGTCCTCGGTCAGTTCGCCCGAAATGCGCCGCCGCACCTGGTCTGAAAACTGCACTACGCGTTCGTTGACGAACGCTGCGTCGAACTCATCATATCGATACATGTTCGTCCTCGGCCAGATGCTGGCGATCAAAACGCGGCGCCGTCGGCCCCTCGGCCCTTATGCGCTCCCGAATACGGATGGGGTGGATTCGGCCGTCCAGGACCTGAACATCCTCCGTCTCGATGCTGATGACTCGGCCCGTCAATCTGGTCCGCTCGATCGCCGCGTCCAGCGCTTCGGCCTCTTCGCCCGAAAAGACGCGCGCCTTCTGCAGCTCTTCAACCCAGCGGCCGGCCCCGTCGAGATAGACGGTCGCCCCCGAGAGCAGTTCGTTTCCTGTGAGGATTTTGGACATCGCTTCTTACGCTACTTTGTACTCTTTAGGCACCAGGACTTCCGCCTCTGCCCAGTCGCCATGCGCCACGGCTTCGCCAACAAAGGTGATTGCCGGCCCTTGGGCAAAATCAATCTCGCCAGCCGCCAGCCCGCCGAGAGTGCCGGCATAGGTACTCTTGTCGCTCCGGCCCGCATTGACGACGACACCGACCGGGACTGCACCAGAAAGCCCCTGCGCCATCAGATCGGTCGCGACTTTGGAGGCTATGGATTTGCCCATGTAGAGCCCGAGTGTCAGGCCCGACCTGGCCAATGACGCCCAATGCGCCAAGTCCTCATTGTCCGCGCCATGGGCGGTGGCGAACACGAAGCCCGAGGAGACCTTGCGCAGCGTGACCGGCGTCGCCGTATCGGCAGCCGCTACAAGCGCCGAGGTTACCCCGGGCACTACGGAATACTCGACGCCCGCCTTGCGCAGCGCGGCGATTTCTTCGCCTGCACGGCCAAAAACCATCGGATCCCCGGACTTCAGCCGAGCAACTTTCCTGCCCTCACGCGCCAGCCGCACGATCAAGGTATTGATCTGCGCCTGCGAAAAGGAATGGTGCCCCTTGGCCTTGCCGACCGCGACACGCTCGGCGTCCCGCCGCCCCATCTCGATCACCGCAGGCGGTACGAGCTGGTCATGGACGATCACGTCGGCTTCCTGCAGCAATCGTTGCGCGCGAAGCGTCAGAAGATCCTCCGCCCCCGGCCCCGCACCGATCAGCCAGACAATGCCCCTGTCCCGCTGCGCCGCAACATGATCCGCAAGCAAGGCATCCGCCGCAGCCTCGCCCTCTCCCGCTGCCAGCGCCTTCTCCACTGCCGTCGATGTCACCAACGCCTCGTAATAGCGGCGGCGCGAAACGCCGTCAGACAATGCCGACGCAACCCTGTCGCGCATCGCACCGGCCAACCGGGCCAGGTCTCCGATCCGGGGCGACAGGATCGCCTCGATCCGCGAGCGGATCAGTCGCGCCAGAACCGGAGCATCGCCTTCCGACGAGATGGCAATGGAGATCGGGGCGCGGTCTATGATGGCTGGCGTATAGAAATCGCAATTCTCGGGCACATCGACTTCATTGACCGGCACGCCGGCCGATTTGGCAAGGCCACGCGCCCTGATACCTTCGGGTCCATGATCCGCAACAAAAGCCAGCGCCGTGTTGTGGAAGTCGGCGGCTTCCACTCGCCGCCTGACCAGCGTTACACCGAGACCGGTAAAATCGGCCTCGAAGTCCTCGGCAAACACAAGGACTTCGGCACTCGTCTTGGCTGCCAGCCGCGCTTTGGCCAGCGCTTCGCCATCCCCGCCGACAATGACGATCCGGCGCCCCGCGACGCGAAAGGAAACCGGGAATGTGTCGAGCCTTGCCACGGGTGCGTTGTCTCCTGGCAGTCAAGCAGCCATCGGTTTGAGAAGTCGCTTCGGAGAGGGAGGCTTCACCCGCTCCGGAACACCTTGAAAAATAAGGAATTCCCGGGCTTCCAGCAAGCGCGCTTGTGCTTTCTGCCTATTTATTTCTCGTGCATTCCGCGGGTTAGAACGCAGCGCCGGGCGGCGTTCCGGCAGACGAAAAAAATTCTGCCGGGCGACAGAACCAGAAAACACTACTCAAGAAGTAGATAATATGAAAGCCCGGCCGCACCCCCAGCCTCGCTTGCAACATCAAACGCAGCATGCAAAGCTTTCCGCTCGCAGGCAGCGGAGGAGTAATGGCCCGGGCTGTCGGTATAGGTGGCATCTTCTTTCGCAGCCGCGACCCTGCTGCACTGTCAGCGTGGTACCAAGCCCATCTTGGCGTTCCCGACTTCTGGCAGCAGGAAGCAGGTCCCACGGTCTTTGCGCTATTTGCGCTCGATTCCAGTTATTTTTCGTACGCCAAGCAGCACATGATCAACTTTCGGGTCGATGACCTCGATGGCTTGATCGTCCAACTCGAGTCCGCAGGTATCGAAGTCGAAACTCGACCCGACGAATGGGATACCCCGGAAACCGGCCGCTTCGCCCGCATCCATGACCCCGAAGGCAATCCGATCGAACTGTGGCAGCCGCCGGACTAGCCCTGCCGGCTCGGGACGTTCACCACCAGCCCATCCAGATCGTCGCGTATCCTGATCTGGCAGGACAGCCGGCTCGTCTCGCGCACGTCGAAGGCAAAGTCGAGCATGTCTTCTTCCATCGAAGAAGGGCCGCCTGTAACGCCGAACCACTCATCCTCGACATACACGTGGCAGGTCGCGCACGTGCACGCGCCGCCACACTCGGCCACGATCCCCCTCACCCCATTCCGTATAGCGGTTTCCATGAGCGTTGAGCCGTTTTCGGCTTCGATCTCGCGGCGCGTTCCGTCGGGTTCTATGAAGGTGACAATGGGCATTTCGGGAGGCTCGGTGTGAGGTAAGACCTGCCCGATATAGGCACCCCGCCCCGGACGGGCAAGCGGCCTATTGCCTCATTTGGGCGGCGTCCGCACGCGCAACAAGATCGCTGACATAGGCCTCGACCTCATTCACCGCCATGGCGATGTCGTCCAGCATTTCCTCTTCGAGGTGTCCCACGGTGCGATAATCGGCTTCGGCGGCGCGGACGATATCGGCCAGCGCAAAGGCGCCCACACCCTGTGCCGCGCCCTTGAGCGTATGGAGGCCCATCTCGATCTCATGGGCATCGGTGGCTGCACGAATGCGATCGAAATAGAGGATGATCTGCTGGTTGAAGAGCCTCAGCACCTCGATTTTGAGCGCGTCATCACCAAGCGTCTGGCGCGCAAGATGCACAAGATCGATCGGCCGGACCGTGCTTAGCGGACGACCGGCTTCGGAAACCGGCATGGAGCGCACATGCGCCATGGTGAATGCCTCCCGTGGCAACCGGATCCGATGCTAACGCGCGGGAGGCGAACAAAGACTTAACCCCACCGGCGAAAATGGAGGTTTTCCGGCCGTTTCCATGCGCCAAAAAATGTCGTTAACGAAGATTTAATAAAGATTTCAGCAACCGCGCCAATCGGTGTATATAGATATGTTAGAGCAGGCGACGGTGTGGGGGTATGCTCTGTCCGGGGGACGCCTCAGTTCAGAGTTCACATCATCGGCAGGTTGCGGGCGTGCTTTCTTCGCTGCGGCTTGCGGAAAGTCAGTCACTGCGTGGCGGCGCACAAAGTGAAGAGTAGTAAAGAGTATGGCGAACAAATCGACCCCTCCCAAGGACGATCCGGCAGCGCTTGCGTTTTCCGCTGTCGAAGACGCACTGAAGGAATCGATCTTTTCGATGGACGACAAACCGGCCCGCAAAGTCGAAAGCCAGCCCAGAAAGAAAGAAGCGCGCAGAGAAGCGCCAACCGCCAATGAGCGGCTCAAGGCCGCTGACAAGATCGCCGCACAGGCCTCTTCCATCGCCAATGACGACCGCTCCAACGCCGCGGCGCTCCTCTATGGCATGAATACCCGCCCCTCCGGAGCACCCGTTTGGGTGGCGTTCCTGGCTTCGCTGCTCTGGATCGCCGGCGTCGGCGCCATCGCATGGATGCGTTACGGCACCCAGTTCGCCGAGGGCCTTTCGCCTGCCGAATTCGTGCAGAGCCTCGACTTTGCTGCCCTCGCCGCCATCATCGCCCTGCCCGTGTTGGCCATGCTCGCCGTCGGCTTCCTCGTCCGCCGCGCACAGGATCTGCGTCTCGCCGCCGCTTCCATGACGCAGGCCGCCATACGTCTCAACGAGCCCGAATCCGCTGCCGCCCACAAGATCGCCACGGTGGGCCAGGCGGTTCGCCGCGAGGTCAACGCCATAGGCGATGGCCTCGAGCGCGCACTTTCGCGTGCCTCCGAGCTCGAAGTGATGGTCCACAACGAGGTAACCGCGCTCGAGCGCTCCTATTCGGATAACGAGACGCGCATGCGTCAGTTGATCGAGGAACTGGCGAGCCAGCGTGAATCCGTCGTCACCAATGCCGAGCGCATGCGCGAGGCCATCGCCGCCGTTCACGGCAATGTCGCAACTGACCTCGATACGATCGGCACCTCGCTGACCGAGCGCCTGCGCACCGCAGGAAGCGAAGTCAGCGGCGCCATCGAGCAGGCGGGCTCTTCGCTGGAGAACGCCATCGACACGCGCAGCCGCTCGATCACCGAAACGATCGACAGCCGCACTGCCGATCTCATCCTGGCGCTCGACGACAGCGCCAGCCGTCTCGACGGCGTCCTCACCGACAAGACCGACGGCCTTACGGGCTCGATCGACGCCAGCGCGGAACGTCTCGAGCGTGCCCTGACCGACAGGACGGCCGGCCTCACCGGATCGATCGATGCCAGCGCCGAGCGCCTCGAGCGCGCCTTGTCCGACAGGACAGCCGGCCTCACCGGCTCGATCGATGCCAGTGCCGAGCGCCTCGAGCACACCCTTGCCCACAACACCTCGGCGCTCACCAGTGCTATCGATGAGAGCGCAGGACGCCTCGAGGGTACCCTTTCCTCGAGCAGCACCAGCCTCAGGACCTTGCTCGAGGATCATTCCGACCGCATCGAAACGACCTTCGGCGAACGGACCGAAGCGCTTGCCAGAGCGCTCGATACTCGTGCCGACGCCATTGCCGGAACGGTCGATGCACGCATCAACAATCTCGTCAACGCCCTCGACAGCCATACCATCTCGATTTCCACCGCGATGGAGGACAAGGCGGGCGCGCTGACCGAGATGCTGACCAGCACATCCGAATCCATCCTCTCCGACTTCACTCGCCGTGGCGAAGTCCTGGGATCGACCTTTGCTGCACTGGGTCAGAAACTTTCGACGGACATTCAATCGCGTTCGGACGAAGCACAGTCCACACTCACGCGCATCACCGAGCGGCTGGATGAAACCTTCTCGATCCAGGCCAACGCGCTCGAAAGCCAGATCCAGAGCCTCACGCTGCAGCTGGATGGCGCCCTTATGGAATCGGCCGAACGCACCCGTGAAAGCCTCTCGCGCGCCGGTGAAGAGACGCTTTCCCAGCTCAACGCCCGTATCGACGAGGTATCCGTCGTCCTCGACAGCCGCATCGGACAAGTGGATGCGGTTGTGGGCGAAAAAGGCGAAAGGCTCATCGCTGCCCTCGACGGCCACACGGACCGGTTTGCCGCAACCGCCAATCGCCTCGAAGCCACGTTCGATGAGAAGACCCAGTCCCTCAATGACGGGCTTGCCAGCCGTACCGACGCCTTTGCGGCGCTTGTCGACGAACGCGGAACGGCACTCACGAGCCAACTGGAAGAGCGCACGGGAGCATTCGCGGCTCTGGTCGACGAGCGCAGCGACGCTCTGACTGCAAAGCTCGAGGACCGGACGCAGGCCTTCGCCAATGTCGCCAGCGATCGTGCCGAGCACCTCGCCAGCACGCTCGACTCGCGCCTTGGCCAACTCGACACCACGCTTTCGGCCCGCACCACGCAGCTCGACGACACCTTGGCCGAGCGCACCGCCGCGATGAATTCGATGCTCGACATCACCGCCGGGCAACTTAATGAAACGCTGTCCGAGCGCACCCGCTTTCTCGGTCAGGTCATCGATGACTCCAGTTCGAGGCTGGAAAGGAGCGTGTCCGAACAGGCGCGCCATCTCGAAGAATCGCTCGACGAACGCGCCATCAGGCTCAGCGAGGCCATTTCCTCGCGTACGGGCGACGTCACCGCTGCCATGGAAGCCAGCGGCGAGGCATTCCGCGCCAGCATCGACCAGAGCCTTGTCAACGTCACCGACGCGATGGAAAGCCGGACCAGTCAGGTTTCACAGCTCATCGAGAGCAAGGTCTCAGAGGTCAATTCCAATATTGGCCGCGAGATCGACAGCGCTGTCGCTCGCATAGCCGACGCGGAAACCGGCGTCACCGCCCGGATCGACAGGGCAGCGGAATCCGTTAGCCAAAGCGCCAAAGCGGCGGCCGACCAGGTGGAACTGCGCCTCACCGAGGCACGCGATGCCATCACCGAGATGGTCGACGACCGGCTCGGCACCCTGCCCGAGGCCATCACGACCCGCGCCGAGATCACCGCCGAGCGTCTTGCCGGACTCAACGAGTCGATCCACGGCACCATCACGGAATCCATGCGCGAGCTCGAAACCGGTGCGGACCGCATCGAGATCAAGCTCAACGATTCTATCAAGAGCGCCATCGGCCGCTCGATGCAGGACCTCGAATCCGGCGCCGACCGCATCGAGACCGTCCTCAACGACAAGCTCGCCAATGTCACCGCCAACATTTCGGCGGAAGTCGAGCAGACGGCGGCCCGCATGGACGTTGTCGTGCGCAAGGCGATGGAAGAGTTCAAGACCGCTGCGGTCCAGATCGAGGACCTCGTCGAGGTTCGTGCCGTCCACACCGCCGAAGAGCTCGAACGCAAGGCGTCCGAACTCAACCGGATCGTGGCGCAGCAGGCTGACGGCCTGGCGCAACTGATCGACGAGAAGCAAAACCAGCTCACCAACGCACTGGGCGCCCAGACCAACCTTCTGCGGGCCGCGCTGGAAGCCAATGCGCGCGATTCCGAAGAGCTCATGGCAGAGTCGACCAATCGCATCCAGCACGAGGTCACCGACGCGCTGCGCAAGCTCAATGACGCCAACCTCCTGCTCCAGCGGGTTCTGGAAAGCTCGACCGGAAATCTTGCCCGCCTGCAGAACAGCGTTGGCGAACAGACCGCCAGCTACTCCCAGGCGGTGCGTGACGCCCTTGCAGGCACCGAGCAGGCCGGCGAAGTCGTCGGTCAGCATGTCCAGGCGCTCCAGTCGGCCATGTCCAACATGCTCGAGCAATTCGGCCAGATGTCGGGCCGCCTGCGCGAGGAAACCGAGGGGTTCACCGGCGCGGCGGCAACGCTTGCCGAGGCCAACAATGCAACGACCGAGACCATCGAGAATGGCCGGACCGCACTCAGTGCGCTGGCCGAAGGCTTTACCGCGCGCACCGAAGAAATCGACGCCCGCCTGCGCAATTTCGCCCAGTCGATCGCCGACACCGTCAACCAGACGGAGCGCCGCCTGATCGCGGCCCGCAAGGCGATGGAAGATGCGCTCGCCGCAACCTCGGACTCGGTTGCCGGTCAGATCCACTCCATCGGCGACCTTGCCGCAGGAGAGGGCGAACGCGCGGGCAATGCTCTGCGCCAGACCCAGGCCGAGGTGCTCGCCGATATCGAGCGCGCCTATGCCGAGGCGACCCGCCGGTTTGCCGATACTGCCGAAGCGATGCGCACGACTGCGTCCCAGCTCGGACAGGAACTCGAAGCAACGCGTTCCGTGCTTCAGCGGTCGGTGCTTGACCTTCCCGAGGAAACCCGTGCCAGTGCTGCCGCAATGCGTCGCGTGGTCGCCGAACAGATTGAAGCTCTCTCCGAACTCAACGCGATCGTCCGTTCCCAGCCCGGAACACATGACGTCGCCAGCCGCAGCGCACCTCGCCGCGAGCCGCCGCGTACCACGTTCGAGGCGCCGCGCCGCGCCGAACCGGCACCCCAGCCGCGTCCCGCCCCGGTGCGTCAGGCTGCCCCGGCTCCCGCTCCGGCACCAGCGCCCGCCCCTGCCCCGGGCCGCACCATTGCCGAGACCCGCTCACCGTCCGAGCGTCTCAACGAGGCGCTTAGCCAGTCGCGCAGCCAGGTCTCCGCGCCGGCCGCCCCGGCCGAAGGTGGATGGCTCCGTGACGTGTTGCGCAATGCCTCCGCCAATCAGGCCGGCAGCCAGCGTCCGCTGAACCTCTCCAGCCTAACCGAAGACATCGCCCGTGCTATCGACGATGATGCGCTGGCCGCTGCCTGGAACCGCTATCAGGACGGGGAGTCCGGCGCCTTCAACCGCCGCCTCTACACCATCACCGGTCAGGCGACCTTCGACGAGGTGCGCCGCAAGCTCCAGCGCGATCCTGAGTTCGCCCGCACCGCCAATGCCTATATGGGCGAGTTCGAGCAGCTTCTCGGAGAAGCCGCGAGCGGTCCGAACGGCGTGCAGGCGACCTTCAGCCAGCTCATGAGCAACCGCGGCAAGGTTTATACCATGCTCGCTCACGCGAGCGGCAGGTTGAACTAGGACCTGCCCAAAGGCGAAAAATGTCAGGCGCGGCCCCAGAGGCCGCGTTTTGCTATGCCGCTTCGGCGACCACGCCCCGCCGCGCCTCGACCAGGAATCCTACGAACTGATCAGCAGAATGGGCCAACGAAAAATCCCGTGCCCGCGCCAGCGCTTCACGGCGCGGAACGGTGAGCGCGCGAAGCACGGCAGCAGCCAGATCAGGGTCGACCGCCCCACCCCTGTTCCGCCCGATTATGTCGATGGGCCCGCTCACCGGATAGCCCGCCACCGGCGTGCCGCAAGCCATGGCTTCCACGATGACGTTCCCGAATGTGTCGGTAAGGGAAGGGAAAACAAGCACATCGGCGCTGCGATAAGCGTCGCGCAGAGCCTCGCCCATCAGCTTTCCGGTAAACACCGCGCCGGGGAAGCGCGCCATCAGTTCCGCGCGCTGGGGGCCGTCGCCGACCACGATTTTGGTTCCCGGCAGATCGAGCGCCAGAAAAGCCTCGATGTTCTTTTCCACCGCCACCCGGCCTACATAGAGCATGTGCGGTCCCGGCAAACCCTGGAACTGATTTTTGGGACCCGGGTTGAACGCACTAGCATCCACCCCACGGGGCCAATGCGCGAGGTGCCGGAAGAATCGCCGCCTGAGATCCCGCATCACCGACATTGTCGGCACCATGGTGCGGCTGGCCGCAGCGTGGAACCATCGAAGATAGCCGTAGCTCCAGCCCACCGGGACCGGCAGGCGAGCGGCCACATATTCCGGAAACCGGGTGTGATAGCTTGTCGTGAACGCAAGCCCCTCCATGAGGCAACAGGCGCGGGCAGCAAGGCCGAGCGAAGCTTCCGTCGCGATGTGGATATGGTCGGGCGCCAGCCGTCCGATTTCCTCGGCTACGACGCGCAGCGACGGCAGCGCCACGCGGATTTCCCGATAACTCGGCAAGGGTACGGTCCAGAACCGCTCGGGAGTCATGTAGGAGACCTCATGCCCCCGCTCCGCCAGCGTCCGGCCCAGGGTATCGAGCGAGCGCACCACTCCGTTGACCTGCGGGTGCCAGGCGTCAGTGACGATCAATAGCCGGGACATATGCCGGTTCCTTTTCATCGAAGCTGTTGGACGTGGCGGCGCGCTCTGCCTGAGCCCACCGGACAAGTTCGAACCGGCCATCCTGCCACTCCACGATCGCAGTGCAGTTCTCCACCCAGTCGCCGCAGTTGAGATAGTGGACGCCATATCGGGAGTGCATGGCGGGGCTGTGCATGTGGCCGCAAATGACGCCTTCCATGCCCGCCTCCGCCGCAGCTCTCGACAGCGCCTGTTCGTAACGGTCGACCAGAGCGGCGGCGCGGCCGACATTGGCCCGCGCCCATGCCGAAAGCGACCAATGCGACCCGCCGAACCGAGCCCGCAGCCGGTTGATTTCCAGCGAAAGCTTGAGCGCAGTGTTGTAGGCGACATCACCGAGCCAGGAAAACCATTTGGCGTGGCGCACGACGACGTCATAACGGTCGCCATGGACAACGAGGTAGCGCCGGCCGTCCGCCGCGACATGCACCGCCTCATCGCGCACATCGATGCTGCCAAAGCGGAGCGCGGAAAACTCGCGCAGGAACTCGTCGTGATTGCCCGGAATGTAGATGATCCGCACCCCGTGCCGCAGCTTCTCGAGCAGAAGCTGAACGACGCGGTTTCCCGCAGGCGGCCAGTACCAGGCTTTCTTGAGCCGCCAGCCATCGACGATATCGCCCACCAGATAGACGGTTTCCGGTTCGACCCTGTTGAGAAAGTCCAGAAGCGCGCCCGCCTGGGCGCCGCGCATGCCCAGATGGGTATCGGAAATAAAAAGCGTACGGGGACGGAGAATGTGCGTTCCGCGATACATGCGCGGACCTCGCTGCAGTTGGCTCGCAGCGTGCTGATGCCTGATTTGCACAAATCTTGTGTGACAGTGGCCGCCCGGGCCGGACCTACTTCGTCGCCTTCATCATAAGTGAGGCCAAGATCATCAATCCGCCGAGAGCTGCGATCCCGGCCGCAATGTAAAAGGCGCCCATGCCGAAGGCGCCGACCAGCGGCCCGAAAGCCAGCACCGCGAGTACCGATGCCACCTGCTTGAGGACGACATAAAAGCTCTGCGCCTGCGCCGCGATCTCTTCGCTCGTCCAGTTTGCGACAAAGCTTACGACCCCCATATATCCCAGGGCAAAGCTTGCCATGTGCAGGGCCTGCAAGAGCGCGAACTGCCAGATTTCGGTGGCCATTGCCATCCCGCCCCAGCGCACGACCGCGCACATGCATGCAAAGAGCAAGAGGTGCCGGGCGGAGAAGCGCCTTGCTATGCGCGAGAAGTAGAACATCACCACAAGCTCGCAGACCGGCGCCACTGCCCACAGCACGCCAAGCAGCGATTCCGGCACACCCGCACGCGCCCATAGCAGCGCGCCAAAGCTCATCAGCAGCATATGGCTGCCTTGCAGAACCGCTCCTCCGGCGAGTGCCAGCACGAACCATGGCCGCAGCACCTGCCGCATTGTCGTAGCTGCGTCGGCATTGACCTCAGCGCTTGCCGACCCTTCCGGCGCGCGGAACCGCGGCAGGAGGAAAGCAATGCCGCCGCGGGCAAGGCAGCACCCGACGAAGATCGGAACGAACACGGCAATGCCCGCCCAACCATAGATCCAGCCGGCCAGCGCAGACATGCCGATAAAGCCGATCGTGCCCCAAATACGCACCAGCGCAAAATCGCTCCCCCGGCGGCGCGTCATGCGCATTGTCGCCGCATCGATGACGGGCTCGGTGGCCATCATCGGAATCACGCATAGCGAGACGACGATCAGGATGCCCCAGAACCCTTCGGCAAAGGCGAGCCCCAGCGAAGCCAGCGCTGCCACCATCGAGGCAACGACAATCACACTGCGCCAGTCGCTGGCCTTGTCGGCAATCCGGCCAACGACGAGGTTGAAGACGATCATCACCGCAATCGGCGCAGCGACAATGGTTGCGATCTGCTCCTCACTGATCCCGCGCGAATCGAGCCAGATCGGCAGCAGCAGCGTGTGCACGGCAGCGGGCAGGAAAAAAGACACGTAAAAAAGCGCAGCCCGCGCTTCCGGAGAAGCGAAACGCTGCGGCATCACCAAAGCCATGGCCGATGGGTCCGAAAATCGGGGTGAGCGCAATGCGAGAGGAATGACTTTGCGCCCGCCTCTTTGCTGGTGCAAGAAAAATGATACCGATTACACTTCTGTGGCCTAACCGGCGTCGCTGCCGTACGGGCGCCGCCGCAAGCGCCGCGGCACCTTGGCCGGGGCCCCCGCTTCCTTCCAGCGGATCAGTTCGAACGCACCTTCATAATCCTCGACAATGGCCGTGCAGCTTTCCACCCAATCGCCGGAGTTCATGTAGTGGATGCCGAACCGGTTGTGCATTGCGGCGTGGTGAATGTGTCCGCAGATAACGCCGTCCACCTCGCTCGTTCGCGCTTCGAGCGACAGCGCCTCCTCGAACCGTCCCATGACCGATACCGCACTTTTGACCTTCTGCTTGGCCCAGGCCGAAAGTGACCAGTAAGAAAGTCCCATGCGTCGCCGCACCCAGTTGATCGGGGCGTTGATCTTGAGCGCGAAATTGTAGGCCCAGTCCCCAATATGGGCGAGCCACTTGGCGTTGGCGACGACCACGTCGAACTGGTCACCATGGATGACAAGGTAGCGCTTTCCGTCCGCGCTCACATGGATCATCCGGTCGACGATCTCGACGCCCCCGAAATAGGTGCCGAGATAATCCCGAAGGAATTCGTCGTGATTGCCCGCGAGATAAACGATCCGAGCGCCTTTTTGCGCCTTCTCCAAGAGCGCGTTGGCCAGCAGATCATAGCTCGCGGGCCAGTTCCACTCCTTCTGGAGACGCCACCCGTCGATGAGATCGCCAACGATATAAACGGTGTCGGCGTTATGCACGGAGAGGAAGTCCAGAAGTTCCTCGACGCGGATCGCCTGCATCCCGAGATGAACATCACTGATGAAGAGCGTTCTGAATTGCCGGACTTTCCGCGTTTCTTCCATCCGGAAACAGACCCTCGCAACGCACAACAGAGCGGGGACCGAGCGATTCCCCGCAAGCATCGGGCGGCACTATATCCCGTCGGACTTAAATGAGAAACAGAACCACGGCCGCAAGCATGAGCGCGGCGAGAATCCAGCCCAGCAGCCATTCGGTCCCGGTGCGGCGCAGCAACTCGATCAATCCCTTGCCGAAGACCATCCATGCGCCGTCGAGAACGGCCCCATCAGGAGGCAGCCTATCGAGAGGATAAGGAGGTTCAGGAGACGCCCCTCCCCCCGCGGAACAAACACGGCGACGAAACTGATCGCCATCGCCCAGGCTTTTGGATTGATCCACTGGAATAACGCACCCTCGATCAGTGTCATCGGACGTTCGGCGCCGCTGGCCGTTCCGATCTTGATGCCCAGCATCGTCCAGGCCATCCACAGGAAATAGGCTGCGGCGCCGTAGCGCATCACCTGGTTGATGACCGGATAGGCCGTGAAAAGTTCACCGAGCCCCAGTCCCACGATGAACACCATCACCGGAAAGCCGAGCACGATGCCGCTCGCATGCGGCAAGGTCCGCGAGAGGCCGAATTTCGCGCTCGACGTCATGAGCATGATGTTGTTCGGGCCCGGAGAAAAATAGCTGGAAACCGCCGCAAAGAAGAATGCGACAGCTAGAGATGAGTTAAACACGGCGACGCCCCACATAACGTCAGCAATACTGACATACCTAACACGCGGCTCTCGGGCCGACAATGGCGCATTCGTAGGAAAAACTCAGGTGCCGGACGACCCGGATTGAGCGCTTCCGCTACTGCTCCGAAAGCCGCTGCTTGAGCGCAACGATCCGGCCGTAGCTTTCTTCAATTCGCCGCGCGAATACCGGGTTCGCCCGTGCCTCTTCAACAAGAACGGCGTGGATCTGCGAACCAAGGTCCGGGTCCTGCTCGACCGTATTGGAAAAGAGCAGGATGTCGTTGCCCGCCATCACCGCCCGCACGATCGTCTCGCGCATGTCGAAATGGGCGCGCACTGCGGCCATTTCCATATCGTCGCTGATGACGACCCCCTTAAATCCCAGCTCCGAACGAAGCACGCCATTGATCCACTCGGGTGAAAGGCTCGCGGGAAGCTGCACCGCACTGCCGTCGGCGAAATCGGCATTGAAGATGTGGGCCACCATCACCATGTCGGCCATCCCCTCCGCGATCATCCGCCGGTAGGGCTCGAGTTCGACCGAATCCCATACCTCCGTGACGTCGACGAAACCCTCATGGGTGTCGCCAGTGCTCGATCCGTGTCCCGGAAAATGCTTGAGCGCCGTGCCAACACCAGCAGCGCGGTGACCTTCCACAAAGGCCTCCGCCATTTGCGCCACGCGCACCGGATTGGTGCCGAACGAGCGCTCATAGCGCGCAATGATCGGGTTGTCCGGATTGAGGTCAAGGTCCACCACCGGACCGAAATTGACGTTGAACCCCAAGGCCGCCAGCCGCTCGGCAAGATCGCCATAGACCGCCAGAGCGTTGGCGGTGTTGCCGCTCCCGATCGCGCGTGCTGACGGGATTTCGTCAAACCCCACCGCCTCGGTGAGCCGCCTGATCTGCCCCCCTTCCTGGTCGATCGCAATGAAAGGCGGCAGCCACGGACTCGCGGCGCGGAAGGCCCGGTTCATCGCCCGAACCTCGGCAAGCGATGAAATGTTGGGGCGCAGATACATCACGCCCCCAACCTGACCCTTCGCGATTTGCGCCCGCACCGCACGAACACCGGGACCGGTCGCCGAGGAGCCGGTGAAACCGACCATTATCATCTGCCCGGCCATGTCCTCTATGCTCTGCGCAAAAGAGGTCAGGGGGAGGATCAACATGAAAGCCGCGGCCAGAACCGCACCACGCCACAATCGCATCGGGAATCCGGAATTGTCCTCGAACGGCGGCAAGGTCGCACAATTCCCGCCCCGGCGCGACACCCTCGCCGCATTTTGACACCGGGTGCGCTAGCCCGCCTTCGCCTCCGGCAGCTTGTCTGCCTCCTCGGCCGAAAGCCGGGCCACCATAACCTGCGCGGGTCCGGGCCGTCCGAAGAAATAGCCCTGCCCTGTCTTGCAGCCGGCAAGCCGAAGTAACCAGGCCTGATCCTGCGACTCGATGCCTTCGGCCACCACGCTCTTGTCGAGCGATTCCGCCAGCATCAGCACGGCGCGGACAATGGCCGTTGCGTGCGTGTCCTCCGGCAATCCGCGCACAAAGCTCTGGTCGATCTTGATCTTGTCCACCGGCAACCGGCCGAGATAGCTGAGCGAGGAGTATCCGGTGCCGAAATCGTCCAGCGCCACCCCCACGCCGCGGTCACGCAGCATCTTGAGCTTGTTGCCGACATGCGTGGTCTCTGCCACGAGCAGGCTCTCTGTGATTTCGACGATAAGCCGGTCAGAGTCGAGGCCCGATGCCTCGAGGGCCCCGAATACGTCGGCAACGATATCGCCGTGCTCGAACTGCATTGGCGATACATTGACCGAAAGCTTGATCGGCTTTGGCCAGTTCGCCACCTCCTTGCACGCCGTCTCCAGCACCCAGCGCCCCAGCTCGATGATGAGCCCGGTCGCTTCGGCTGCCGGAATGAACTCGCCCGGCGAAATGTTACCCAATTCAGGGTGCGTCCACCGCGTCAACGCCTCCACGCCGATGATTTCGCCACTGTCGAGATCGACCTGGGGCTGGTAGTGCACCGAAAACTGGCCCAGTTCCAGCGCCGCGCGCAACGCCGTTTCCATCTCTTGCCGGCCTTTGATACGCGCGTCCATCTCACGGGAGAACAGGACGATCCTGTCACCCGAAGCGTCATCGGCCAGCGACAGTGCCATTGCGGCGTGCCCGACGAGGGTATCCGGATCCATCCCTGATAGGTCGCTGTCCGTCAGCCCGATTGCGGCACCAACCACCGCATGATGTCCGCCCACCGTGTAGGGCTTGGAGACCGCGTCCTTGATGGACTTCGCAAAGACCGCCATGTCCTTGTCGGCGAGTCCCTTGAACAGCATGCCGAAGCTGTTGCCGTCCAGCCGCGCGATGCAGTCGGCATCGAAATCGGTCAGACGCTGCACCATCTGCCGCAGCAATTCGTCGCCATAGGCGTGCCCAAGCGTATCATTGACCGTCTTTAGCCGCGAAAGACCCACAAGCAGGACCGTCACCCCCTGAGCGCGCCCCAATGGCGTCGACAACTTCTCCCCGGCGACCTCGAGAAAGCGGGTGCGCGAAGCAGCGCCGGTCAGCGGGTCGTGTTGTGCGAGATAAGTCAGCCGTTCCTCGACCTGCCGGCGCTCGGTCACGTCGCGGAAAGTGAGGCACGCCACGCGTCCCGCCGAACCGGGACTGACTTCCCACTCCTCGACGCTCGACAGCGTCACGACAAACTCCACCCGGCGGTCCCCTTCAGGGCGTGCGATGGTGACCTCGGTTGCCTTCTCCATCGCCTTCCCAAGGTCGATGGCAGCGTCGAGATGAACCAGGAACGGCTTGTCGAGCACATCCTCGATGGCGCGGCCACGCAGACCAGGCCCGATAAATTCCTCGGCCAGCTTGCTTGCCGCCCGGATTTTCTTGGTGTGGTCGACGACCACCACGCCGTCGAAGTTGTCGGCAACGATACGCGCGAGAATGCCGCGCATCGAGTCGCGCTCGCGCGCGGCATTGCTCAGCAAATGGCCCTTGACGTTCAATTCGTGCCAGAGCGCGGCAATGAAAAGCACGAGCTGCGAAACATGGGTCGCCGCCGTGTTGACCACGATACCGGCGCGCATCTGCAACCCCAGTGCAGCAAACTCCATTAGCGCCAGACAGCCGATGGAACACACAGTTGCCGGGGCGAGCGACATCCGCCGGCGGAACAGATAGAAGAGCGTGGCCGACAGCAGAACGAGAACAAGGGGTGGAGTGACGTGCAAAGCCGTCAGTGTCCGGATCTGCCGAACCGTCTCGGCCGCCAGAAGCTGCACTTCCGTTCCCGGCAGCATGCCATAGCGCGGCACCAGTGTCCCACTCTGCGCCGAATATCCGCTCGGCCCGATGATCGCAACCTTGCCTTCAATCAGCTCGGCCAAATCGGACGAGGCGAGCAGTTGCGACACCGGCAGGCGCGGGATCGTATCGAGATCGATCCCGAAATCGATGAGGAAGGAGCTGTCGCTCACCCGCCGCTCTGGTGACACCGCTGTCGCGAGAGATTCTATCACCCAACCCTGATGAACCAGGCGGGTGGGATAGCGGCGGACGACACCGTCTGCATCCGGCTCCACGCCGACATAAACCGGAGGTGCCAACGCCGCGAAGCGATCGAGCGGCAGCTCCGGGTCGCGGGTCTTCCCAGTCCCGCTCTCAAGGTTGACTGTTGTTCGCGCCGCGCCTGCCGCGTTCGCGAGGGCGTCGGCAAGAGCGTTGTCGTCGAAAAAGCCGAGCGTCCCGCGCAGATTGACGTCCAGAACGACCATCTTCGCGCCATTCTCGACCAGCCTCTCCACCACATTTGCATAGAGACTTCTGGCGCGCGACGCACTGCCGACATTGGCGACGGCTTCGGGATCGATCTCGACAAAGACGACGTCGCCACTTGCCGGGCGCGAGGCGATCGAAAAGCGAAGGTTCGCAAGGCCATCGTCCAGCGGGCGCAATCCTCCGAGCATTGCAACGGCGATTACGACCGCGCATAGCGCTCCAGCTATCAGCAGATGTCGAAACTGTGTCACCTCGCCCCCACGGTGCACATTGCCGCTGCGCATGTTGCCGGCGCCAACCGGATAATGATTTTGCTTCTCCGTCTGCCGTGAGAAGCATGTTACTCGGCAACTGTCACAAATGTGGTCTGAACAACCCGTAAAAAAGAGCGATCAACGTCTCGAAAAACGGGCGCCGGAGCAAAGATTCCCTTCTGTAGGATGCAAAAAGAGCAGGTAACAGGACTTTCCCCGTCACCTGCTTCCGAATTTGTCGATTATTTACCGTGTTCTCGTTCTAGCGGTTCTTGCGGTTCGCGATCAAATCCTGGACCACCGAAGGATCGGCTAAAGTCGATGTGTCGCCGAGCGAGCCATAGTCGTTCTCGGCCACCTTGCGCAGAATACGGCGCATGATCTTGCCGGACCGCGTCTTGGGTAGACCGGGCGCGAACTGGATGCAATCGGGCGAAGCGATGGGGCCGATTTCCTTGCGCACCCAATTGCGGAGCTCCGCTTCCAGTTCCTCAGACGCCGCCTCCCCGGCCATCAGGGTGACATAGCAATAGATGCCTTGCCCCTTGACTTCATGCGGGAAGCCCACCACCGCCGCCTCGGAGACCTTGGGGTGCGCCACCAGCGCGCTTTCAATCTCCGCCGTCCCGAGCCTGTGGCCCGAGATGTTGAGCACGTCGTCTACGCGGCCGGTAATCCAGTAGTAGCCGTCGGCATCCCGTCGGCATCCGTCGCCGGTGAAGTAATAACCCTTGTACTGCTGGAAATAGGTCTCCTTGAACCGCTGGTGGTCGCCATAGACCGTCCGCATCTGTCCGGGCCAGCTATCGGCAATCGCCAGGACACCGGACGCCTCGGTCTCGGTAATTTCCTTTCCGCTCTCTGGCTCGAGAACGACCGGCTTGACCCCGAAGAACGGCTTGGTCGCCGAGCCGGGCTTGGTCGGTATGGCGCCGGGCAGCGGCGTGATCATGAACCCGCCGGTCTCGGTCTGCCACCATGTGTCGATGACGATGCAGCGTCCCCGGCCGACGACGCGGTGATACCACATCCACGCCTCGGGATTGATCGGCTCGCCCACCGAACCCAGCAGCCGAAGGGTCGACAGGTCGGCCCGTTCCACGAACTGGTCGCCCGCCCCCATCAGCGCACGGATGGCCGTGGGTGCGGTATAAAAGATGTTGACCTTGTGCTTGTCGACCACTTCCCAGAGCCGTCCCGCATCGGGGTAGTTCGGCACGCCCTCGAA
>CAYSBF010000014.1:21759-37766 GCA_964429025.1 uncultured Pelagibacterium sp. | reverse complement strand
CCTCGCCTGCTGCTCGCGCAGCCACCCTTCGGATGTCAGGTGTTGGAAGAAGGGATGAAGGCCGTTGGCCCATTCATGTTCGCGCTTGGTCGCCGGGAAGCAACAAGCGATATCCTGTGTCCAGCCCGGGGCATATGTAAAGCGGGTGGCGCCGGTAACCGTCTGCTCGAGGGTTCCGGCCGGCTTATCCTTGAAAAGAACCTCTGCTTGCCTAAAATCTGTATCTATGGCTTTAGCGCTCCCTTCTCGTAGCGAGATTCACCGCTGGTTTTTACCTACAGCTTGATAATGTCACAGTTTTCCTTGAGAATCAAACTGTGGTTTCAAAATATGGAGCATGCGCCGAAAAACCAAACTGCAACTTGCAACATGGAGGTCAGATCGGACGACCTCAAGAGGCCATGCAACCATAAATGGATTTGCGGGAGCGGTGTCGC
This sequence comes from uncultured Pelagibacterium sp., assembly GCA_964429025.1. GTDB lineage: Bacteria > Pseudomonadota > Alphaproteobacteria > Rhizobiales > Devosiaceae > Pelagibacterium. The sequence continues at coordinate 37,329 of CAYSBF010000014.1, read as the reverse complement.
CCTACGGGAAACTACGCCGATGCACCCAGCTAGGAACCGACGCGAAACGGCGGCCGCGACAAAAGACGCATTATCGTGGAAACGGCGAAGTGAGCGTCCCTACTCAGAAGCTCCTCCGCGGACCGTCCGGAAGCCATCGAGCGTCGTGTCAGATTGCCTGCGTCTGAGGCAGACCGAAAGTGTGAGAGTGGATTGCGCATTTCAGCAATCTTCTTCAGGTCCGAAAGGTCCTGCGCCGTCACAATGCCACCGGCCTCCAACTGGCGCAGCGTGTCGCGAAAAGCGACCCTCTCCGGAATGTCGTTGCCCTGTAGATGCAGGGCGCCGGCCAGAACGTTCTCAGCAAGCGTCTGACAGAGAAGATTTGCCGCGACAAAATTGCCGTGGATGAATGACAACCTGGCTTCGCCAAGCGCGGCAGCGGAGACCGTACCGCCGAACAGCATGATACGCGATCACCACGACACGTTTATCGAGCTTGCCCCCTATCATCCCTCCCGCAGGAACATAATCGGCCCAGCGCCGCCGTGACGGACGTGCCGATCGTAAGGCGGTGGACTGGCGTCAAAGCCGCAGACCTGTCCGCCGCCAGCAGCTTGGCGAAGGCGGCAAAACATACAGGTGAAGATTGCATACAGGCGTGGGTGGGGCCACCCATATGGAGAACGCCGCACCGCATCCAACAACGCAAAGACACGGAATGGCCCGACTTGCTGTCAGGCCGCGTCAACCTTTATCCTTGCCATGTTCTGTGTGCGCTCACCGTCTGGCAAGCCGGGCGCGCGGTCGCAGAGCCGACTGAACCAGCTCCGGCGCACGCTGATGTCGTGCCAACTCGCGGGTGTAGGCTGCGCACATGCAGGTCGCGTAACTGCACTTTGCCGTCGCATCCAGGTGCTCTGATCGGGCCTGAGCGAATTTCTAGTGATGCGCTCGCTGCCCCCCAAATCATGATCGCTCTATTGCAACGCCTAAAAGGATCTGGTCCGGTTCTGTTTGACCGCCGCGTCCCGATTAGGCGCGCTTTTCAGGCTCTTGGCCTTCTATCTATCTCCTCGTTTCGCGGGTCGTAATTCACAGGGGCAGTGATGCCGGTGTCGACGGCCGCAATATAGTCGTCGCTGTGCATCTCGACCGGGCGCGCGATGCTGCGGATGCGCATAAGGACAAACAGTGTCAGCAGAATATAGGTTAATGCCATTGCCACAAAAAGCGCTCCTGGACCCCCGAGCTGTATCGCGAAAGCTCCGGCCAATGGACCCACTACCGCACCCGCGCCATTTAGGAAAAGCAGTCCGCTGGAAACCTCGACAAAGCTCTCGGTGGTCGTCAAATCGTTCACATGCGCCACTGAGAGAGCGTAGATAGGAAAAGTAAAGGCTCCGAAGGCGAAAGCCAGCGGCAGAACAGCAGGGTTCCAGTAGCGTGTCGCCATAAAAAGAGCGACCCCCGCAAGCGCAGAAAATCCAGCCGAGGCAACGATGACCACACGTCGGTCAAGGTGGTCAGAGAGCCGGCCGAACGGCCACTGCGATGCCGCCCCTCCAAGAACCGTTACGGCGATGAAGTTGGCGATGTCACGCGTATCGAGCCCAGCATTTGACGCAGCAACAGGTGCAAGCGACCAAAACGCACCGCTGACCACGCCGGCAGCAAAACACCCTGAAGTGCCCGCGGGCGACAAGCGCAGCAACCGCATCGGGTTCAATCGGCCGGGTGGAATAGGCGCCGGTGCGCGAAGCGGGGTAAGTGCCACTGGCACGGCTGCCAGAGAGGTAATAATGGATGCAACGACAAAGGGGGTAAAGCCGCTTGGCTCGTACAGCGACAATAGGACTTGCCCGCCGATAATCGCCACGAAAGTGAGCGAGGTATAGATTGAGAAAACCGTTCCCCTGACGGTGTTGTCAATGCGTTCGTTCAGCCAGCTTTCAATAACGAGAAAAAGTGACGCGATACAATAGCCGGTGCCCGCGCGCAGAAGCCACCAGGTCCACTCTTCCAGACTCAGCATGTGAAACAGTGGAATGACTGAGGCGAGCGCGGACATGGCCGCGAAAACCCGGATATGCCCGACATTGCGCACCAGAGTAGCGGCGGTAAGACATCCACCAACGAAGCCGACAAAATAGCTTGAGCCCAGAATGCCGATGGACACTGCCGGGAATGCTTCAAGTTCGGCCCGCAACGGAAGCAGCGTCGTCTGAACGGCATTGCCGGTCAGCAGGATCATAGCGCTGAAAAGCAGGGCGCCAAGTTGAGCCACCATTTTCAATCCGCACCTCTTTGAGCAACACTAGCCACGACTATGCGACGAAAATACCGCCCCATCGAGTTGTCCTGTTTCTCTCAGTGTGGGGTCAGCTCCGTGATCAGCATGGAACGTTTTAGGCGCCGGCCGATTTGGCTATTTGCGGCGGCCTTGGGGAACTTCCAATCGTACCGTTACTGAGTCAAATATCACGGCTCCAGCCAGCAGGATTTGGCTGCCATCCAATACCCTCGTCACCGCATGACACTGAAACTTCGCCGATAGCGTGGAGGTTCATAGGGCGAGCTTTGGAGGATCACAGAAAATGAAAAAGGCGCGCAGAAACCAACCAATCACTGAAGCTGAGCGACTGGCGCGCGTGAACGAGCGGCTTGATGAGGCTCTCCTGGAAACGTATCCGGCGAGTGATCCAATAGCCATTGATTGCGACGGCCCGGCAAATAATACAGCACCAACAAGAAGACGTTTCCCAGGCTCTCCTGAAGAACAATAAACTGGATGCTGGACGGCGCGCTCGGCCTTCTACGGGTTTTAAGCCCAAACCGATGCAACCGGCGACTTCGCTTCGGCCATACGGTGGGAGACGAGCGGGCAGCGGCCTGGAGAGACGCTAGAGGTGCTGCGGGTTGGCCTCCAGGATCGAATTGTGGCCCGTTGACGTTGTTCTTGGTTCTTAGCTACTTCGGGAAAAAACTATGACCACCGAGTTCAAAGTCGGTTATTTCGTTGGCAGTCTCTCCAGCACATCGATAAACCGCAAGCTCGCCAAGGCTCTCGTGAGACTGGCTCCTCGGGGCTTTGAAATGGCCGAGATTTCCTTTCGCGAGCTGCCAATCTACAGCCCTGACTATGACGCGGATTATCCTCCCGTGGCCCGGGCTTTCAAGCAGGCGATTGCAGACGCCGACGCGATCTTGTTCGTCACACCGGAATATAATCGCACCATCCCCGGCGGGCTCAAGAACGCCATCGATTGGGCTAGCCGTCCCTGGGGAGAGAACTCTTTTACGAGGAAACCCTCAGCGGTGATCGGAGCGTCAATCGGTGCCATCGGAACCGCCGTCGCGCAGCAAAACTTGCGTAGTGTCCTGAGCTTTTGCAACTCCCCTCAGATGAACGCGCCGGAAGCCTATATCCACTTCACGCCGGAACTGATCACCGATGATGGTGAGGTTTCCAATGAGGACACACGAAAATTCTTGAGCAATTACATGGTCGAATTTCATCAGTTTGTCGCGCGCGTCTACACCGCACTCCCGCGCGACGAATGAGACCGCATGCGCGAAGAAGTGTCGGAATGGCTCGGCAAGGGGCCGACCGCGGCGCTGGGCGCTCAAGCTACGATTTGCTACTCTGAGCATGCTCGGCGGGATGCCCTTGCGCAGACCTCATTGGACAGCGTCAAAAGCGGCAAATCTATCAGGCTGCTCATCTTCCGGCGCGTAATCGCGCTGCACTTTGTTAGCGTCATCGGCGCTGCCGGGAGACGGTGACCCCAATCGCGAATGGCCGCTTTACCAAAGGTCCTGTAAAATCGGACGGTTGCAAACAGATGGTCAAATGCTGCGCGAGCTGGATGGAGCGCAAGGGGAAGAACAGGGGCAAACAGAAGCGCTTCGGCCTGTGCGTTTGCGAAGCCCTAGCGGAGCCAGTTTCTACATCTTCAACTGAGCCAGGTCCTTGTAGAGCTCCAGCGATTCTGGGTTCGCCAGCGCAGCCATATTATAGACCGGGCGGCCGTGAAGCGTATCGCGCACAGCGGTTTCCGAAATTTTGCCTGACCGGGTGCGGGGAATGGCGCCGATCGCGATAATCTTCGCTGGCACATGGCGCGGGCTCGCGCCAGTCCGGATGCGTTGCCGGATGGTCTTTTCAAGGTCGGCGCCCAGCATCACGCCGTCCCGCAACTTGATGAACAAGATGACGCGCTGGTCTCCATCGAATTCCTGCCCAACGGCCAGGGCTTCCTCGATCTCCTCGATCGACTCGACCTGTCGATAAATCTCCGCCGTCCCGATACGCACGCCGCCGGGGTTGAGCGTTGTGTCCGAACGACCGTGGATGACGAACCCGCCATGTCCGGTCACTTCGACAAAATCGCCATGCGCCCAGACGCCGGGGTACCGGGCGAAATAGGCGTCATGGTATCTTGAACCGTCCGCGTCGCCCCAGAAATTGACGGGCATCGAGAGATGACCATTGCGGCAGACCAGTTCACCGGAAACGCCGTTGACCACTTGCCCCTCATCGCCAAAGGCCTGGATATCCATGCCCAATAGCGCACATTGCAGCTCGCCGCGCCTGACCGGCAAGACCGGATTGCCGCCCAAGAAGCAGGCGCAGATATCGGTCCCACCTGAAATGGACGCGAGATGCACGTCCTTCTTCCAGTCGCGGTAGAGATAGTCAAAGCTGGGCGAAATGAGTGGTGAACCGGTCGAGAGGATGAGCTTTAGCTGCTCAAGCCGGTGGGTCTCGCGCGGCTTGAGGCCGGCCTTCAGGCAAGCGTCGATGTATTTGGCGCTGGTGCCGAAGATGGCAATGTCCTCGTCATCGATAAGGTCAATGAGCCGCTGAGGCCTAGGGTGAAACGGGTTTCCATCATAGGTAACGAGCGTTGCGCCAAGTGCGAGTCCCGAGACCTGCCAATTCCACATCATCCAACCGCAGGTGGTGAAATAGAAGAACCTCTCCTCCGCCCGGATATCACAGTGGAGCATCTGCTCCTTCATGTGCTGCAGCAGAAGCCCGGCACCGGTGTGGGTGATGCACTTGGGTCTGCCAGTCGTCCCTGAGGAGAAAAGGATTACCAGAGGTGCCTCGAACGGCAGCCGCTGGAAGGGGATTTTGGTGGGTGCATACGGGGCCAGCCAGTCTTCGAGCGCGACGCAGTTGATGCCTTCGAGCAGACAAGATACGCCCTCCCCAAGGATCACGACCTTTTCGATCTCGGCCGCTTCCGCAACGGCGCGGATTGTGGGCGAGATGTCGATCTGCTTGCCGGCGTAGGAATATCCCGGCACGGCGACCAGGATCTTGGGCTCCACCTGGCATAGACGGTCGCTTGCCCCCGACGGGCCGAAGTCCGGCGAGCACGACGACCAGATTGCGCCCAGCGAGGCAGTCGCCAGGTAACCGATGATCGTCTCGAGATCGTTGGTTACTATCGCAGCCACGCGATCGCCCTCCCCGATCCCCTCGCAGGCCAGGGCTTGCGCAAAGCGCGAGACATTGTCGTAGAGTTCGGCCCAGGTCACGGTACGGCGTGTGCCATCCTCACGATGCGCAATGATGGCCGTGCCATTGTCGCGGCGGCGCAGGAGATTTTCAGCGTAATTGAGCCGGGCCTCCGGGAAGAACTTCACATCGCGCAGGCTCGTGCCGGGCCGGTAGGCGCGACCGCCCTTGTCTCCTAAGATGTCGAGGAAATCCCAAAGCGCGGAATAGAAAGCCTCTGGCGCCTCAATCGACCAGGCATGCAATGCGGCATAGTCGCTGGGGGCAGCACCATGCAAATGCGCTGTGGCCTCCGCAAAGCGCCAGAGTCTTGAGGATTGCTTGCGCGTTGCGTCGGCCTCCCAGAGAATTTCTCCAATCTCCATCATCTACCGCTCCACGCACATGGCAATGCCCATCCCACCGCCGATGCAAAGCGTTGCAACACCACGGCGGACCTGCCGCCGCACCATTTCGTGAAGGAGTGTCACCAGCACCCGCGCCCCCGACGCCCCGATGGGGTGGCCGAGCGCGATGGCCCCGCCATTGACGTTGACCCTGTTCGGATCAAGACCGAGCTGGCCGGCAACGGCAAGGCTCTGTGCGGCAAAGGCCTCATTGGCTTCCCAAAGGTCGACGTCCCCAATCTTCCAACCCACCTTTTTGAGTGCCTTGCAAGAGGCCGGCACAGGACCGAGGCCCATGATATCGGGATCGAGCCCGGCGGTTGCCCAGCTCGCGATCCGAGCCAGAGGTGTAAGACCATGCCGGGAGAGCATTGCTTCGGAAACGAGGACCAGCGCGGCCGCCCCATCATTGATCGTAGAAGAATTGCCCGCAGTGACCGTGCCGTCCTTGTCGAAGGCGGGGCGTAGCTTGGCCATGGTCTCGAGCCTGGGGTCGTGACGAATGCCCTCGTCGAGTGAGACAATCGTTTCGCCCTTTTGATCGTTGACAGGTACTTCGAGAACCTCGCTCTCGAAGCGCCCTTCCCGCTGAGCCGCAGACGCCCGCTGCTGGGAGCGCAACGCGAACGCGTCCTGCTGATCGCGGGTGATGCCGTACTGGCGAGCGACGTTTTCAGCTGTCACGCCCATGACCTGCCCGCTGAACGCATCACTGAGGCCGTCACGCATGACTGTATCAACAAGGCTGATCTCGCCCATTTTCCGCCCCTGGCGCAGACGGGCCGCATGCGGTGCCCGGCTCATGGCTTCCTGACCGCCGGCAACAATGATTTGAGCATCTCCCAGCGCGATCTGCTGAGCACCCAGCGCGACAGCGCGCAGCCCTGAGCCACAAACCTGGTTGATGGTGAAAGCCGTGGCCTCATCTTTGAGGCCTGCATTGCGGGCTGTCTGCCGCGCCGGGTTCATGCCCGCCGCTGCGGTCAGGACTTGCCCCATGATCAATTCATCAACGAGCTGCGCGTCCAGCCCGGCTTGAGCCAACGTGCCGCGCGCAGCTATGGCGCCAAGTTGATGGGCATCGAGGGATGACAGGGCGCCGTTGAGCACACCGATTGGCGTGCGTTTTGCGGCGGCGATGAAGACGTTGGTCACTGCCCTCTCCTTAGCGCCTTGCCCGCTAATTGTTGGCGTACGACTTGGTCGATTGCGCCGAACATGGTCTCACCGTTCGGGCCCGACGCTTCCATCCGAACGCGGTCGCCAAACGACATGAAGGGCGTCCGAGCCTCTCCATGGTCGATCATTTCAATTGCTCGCCTTTCGGCAATACAGGAGCAGCCCACTGCGCGAAAATCGGGATTGGAAACGGTTCCTGAACCGATGACCGTCCCTGCGGCGAGATCCCGCGAGTAGGCCGCGTGCTCAATGAGTTCGTCAAATCCAAACGCCATTCCAGAACCGCGTGCATTGCCGAAGCGCTCACCATTAAGCTCAACGTGCAGGGGCAGCCCGACTTCACAGTTCCGCCAGGCATCCTCGAGCTCGTCGGGCGTCACAGCGATAGGCGCCATGGAACTGTGGGGCTTGGCCTGAACCCACCCAAAGCCCGTCTTCATTTCGATCGGCGCCAGGCTCCTCAGGCTCCAGTCATTGATTTGCACGACAAGCCGGATGTACCCCGCGGCGTGCGCTGCCTTGGTACCCATGGGTACACGGTCAACGATGACACCGTACTCTCCTTCAAAGTCGATGCCGTCACTGGCCGAAGGAAGGAACACGTCTTCCCTGGGGCCGAGAAAACGGTCCGAGACCCCCTGATACATCAAGGGCCTTCCCTGCTCGTTGACAGCCTTGACGCCGAAAGCCCTTGTCATCAGGACGCCGTGTGTTTCGTAGACGGATCCATCCAGCCACTGCCAGGCGCGCGGGAGTGGCGCCATCGCGCTCACATCATCAAAGGAGACGGTACCTTCAGCGTCACCCCTATTGAGAGCCTCGTATTCCTTTTCGAGCAGTGGAGAGACGCGGTGCCAATCGTCCAGTGCTGACTGCAACGTTTGAACCGCACGCGTGGGCACTGCGCGCCTGCAGTTTTTCGATACGAGATGGAGCCGACCATCCCGGGAGCCGTTCGGCAAAGTCGCAAGTCTCATATTGTTGTCTTCTCACTACTCACGGGCTTGTGCGCATGCAGGCCGCTTCGAGGGTCGGTTCACCGCCCACCGCGGCTGAAAATGATGTCGACAACACTCCCCACGATTTGCGGAAAGACGACGAGCAGTGCGATCACGACGACATTGACGGCGACGTAGGGCAACGCGGCTCTGTAGATTTGCCCCAGTGTCGTCTCGGGCGGCGCCGCGCCCTTCATGACCATCAGCAACAAGCCCAGTGGCGGCGTCATCAGAGCCGTTTCGAGATTGACCAACATCAGGATCCCGAACACGACGGGGTCAAACCCGATCGCTTGAACAATGGGCATGAAGAACGGCAGCGTGATCAGCATTATGGCCACCTGATCCATGAAGCAGCCAAGAATGAGCACCACGACCATCATCAGGATGACGGCTATGATCGGCGCGATGTCGAGCGAAAAGACTGCTGCCAGCAATCCTGAAGTCGCTCCTGAGTATGCGAGGATCTGGGTGAACCCGAGCGCGCCGGCCAGAATGGCAAAGGCCATCACGCTGATCCTCAGGGTGTCGACGAGGGACTCTCTTATGAGCCGCAGGTTCAGACGTCCGTAGATGGTGCATAGCAGGAGGGACGCCAAGGCACCCATCGCGGCAGCTTCGGTGGGCGTGGCAAAGCCAAGAATGATCAGCCCAGTCACTGCAAGGATGATGAGACCGAGCGGTGCAACGTCCCGTAGTAGCGCCTTGATCCGATCGAACCAGCCGGCACGTTCGGTTCGATCATTGGGTGCCGCATCTGGCGTGAGGGTGGCCCTTGCAACAATGTAGATCGAATAGCCCAGCGCCATAAGCATCCCAGGAACAATCGCTGCGATCAGCACCTGGGCCACCGAGAGCTTTGCCAGGGTAGCCAGAACGACCGCTAGTGACGAGGGCGGGATCATCATCGCCAGACCACCGGCGGCCATGATCGGGCCCATCGAGAGGTCGTCCGAATATTTGCGGGTCAGCATCCGCGGCAGCAGCAGTCGGCCCAGCATCGCGGTGTTTGCCATGGTCGAACCCGACAGTGCCGAGAAAACGCCGCCAGACGTCATGGCGAGCAGAGAAAGCCTCCCCGGCAACCTGCCCAGTGTCAGGTCAATGGCATCGACTGCGCGCTTGCCCAGATCGGAGTGCCACAACACGGCACCCATGAAGATGAAGAGTGGAATGGGGACCAGCGTAAAGTTGGAGACTGATCCGATCATGGAAAGGATGAGTTGCTGGAAGGCGAGTCCACCGCCCTGCAAAACCCAGACGCCCGCCGCGGTCACCGCCAAGAAAGCGAAGGCGATGGGAACGCCGCCCACCATGAGGACGAGCAGGCCGCCGAGGATCGCCAGAAAAGGGACTGCCCAGCTCACGCTACACTCTCCCGGGAGGGATCAGCCACGTGCCCTGTCACCGCTTGGCGCAGATATTCCAATCCTGTCAGGAACAGGCCGATCCCCAAGACGACCGACACAAGCGACCGCGGGACAGGGTAGAGCCCTATCGTTCGAATGTTCGACTGCCAGTCGGCCAGCGCAAGTCGGAAGGCCCAGAATGTGAGCCAAAAAAGCAGGAGCGAAACACCAATGGCCACAACCCTCGACAACGAACGCCGCACATCAGGGTTCAACCTGGCCGTGACCAGTTCAACGGCGATGTGCCCCCCTTCCCTGGCCAGCCAGGGCATGCCCAGGAACACCATGACAAGCAGAGAGTGCTCGCTGAGCTCCAGCGCCCAGGTGAGGGAACCCAGACTGAACGCCCGCAGTGTCACGTCGGCTGCGACGGAGCACATCACAACCATCAGGATGCCCGCCGCGCAGGCAGCCATTAAGTCTTGGAGAACATCGAAGAAACGCATCATTCTCCTGCTCGACTAGCAGAAAAAAAGAAGACGGGCGCAGATGTGCGCCCGTCAGGGCCTATTTGGTGGCAAGAGCCATGATCTCTTCGCCGCTATGCGGATTGGCAGCCAGGAACCCGGACCAGCCAAGATCGTCGACCACTGCGCGGAACTTCTCAGCCTCTTGGGGAGGAAGGGGAAGGAACTCTACGCCTGCTGCCTTGAGCGCATCGTCTTCCTCTGTCAGGGCGGCGATGTTGAAAGCCTCCACCTCGCGCTCATAGATGAGCCCGATGCGGCCAAGGTCTTCCTTGATGTCTTCGGACAGTCCGTTCCAAACGGTGCCGTTGATCATCATGGGCGAAGCCAGCGAATAGAACGGCTCATCGAGAACGTATTCGATGACTTCGTGAAGACGTGGAGCAACGATACCGGTCGAGGTTGCACCAAAGCCGTCGACCACGCCGCGCTCGAGAGCTGTGTAGGTGTCTGCGAAAGATATCGAGACCGGTGTTCCGCCCAGTGCCGTCACGATGGCGGCCGTGGAATCGGATACGCGGATATCGAGACCCGTGAAGTCGGACGTATCGACCGGCTGCTTGAAGTAGAACCGGAATGCCGTACCCGGTTGGCCGCCGCCACTCGCGAGGAAGTGCAGTCCGGCCTTCTCCAGATGGACGTCTCTCATGGCATCGAAGAGACCGCTTTGGCGCATCTCTTCGCCAGATTGGCGAGTATAGAGAAGAGCGAGGCTCTCAGGTACCGTGCCGGCATAGTAGGGCACGACCGCAAGCCCGATATCGATAACGCCGTTGCGCAGCGCATCAAACTGCTGCTGAGACGGCACAACTTCCGGCCCGCCGAGGATTTGGACCGCGATCCGGCCACCGCTCTCTCGTTCGACAACCTCCTTGAGGATCTGAACAGGGCGCGAAAGCGGGCTATCTGGCTCGAATGGCGTAACCGTTCGGAGTGTTACTTCCTGGGCGCTGAGCGCCGAGGCCGCTCCCAACACGGTAACGGCGACCATTAGGGATCGCAGTGCAGGCATCGTTGTCATGGTTAGTTCCTCCTATGTTGGTTCAGGGCAACCTGAACATTTCGCGCGCCTCCTCCGGCGTGGCGATCTCTCGCCCCACTGCTTCAGCAAGCCGACGAACAGCCGCCACCAGGTCGCGATTGCGCCGCGCTGGTTTGCCGTCCTGCTGATAAATATTGTCCTCAAAGCCGACCCGGACGGTGTCACAACCCATCGCGAGCCCAAGCGCGGCCATTCGGAACTGGTCCTTTCCTGCCCCCAGAACACCCCATCGGGCACTGGGGAACAGACGCTGCTGTTCGTCGCGTGAATAGACAAGTGCTCTTGCCGTCGGCGGCGTATTGCCCAGCCCTCCGCCGTGCAGCATCCATAGATTGTCGGCATTGCGATCAATGATGCCCTCGTCCGCAAGCCGCGACAGACGATGAACAACGTTTATTTCCACCAACTCGAATTCGATGGTCGAACCGATCGAATAGACGTGGGGTAGCGTCTTGCGCAAAAAATCCAGCGAGTTGACGTATGGCGTCTCCGTAGGATAGCCGCCCGCCGGGTGCCAGAAATCGGTTGAGCCAGCCGCGATGCCGTAAAGATCGGGCCTTGGCTCAACTGTGAGCAGCGCGAGCCTTTCCTCATCCGTGGGCCAGATCATTTCACCCGAGCTGGGGTCTCGTCTAACCCCGATGCCATTGGTTGTCTGGATCAGCAGGTCACATTTGGTGCGAATGCGGCGAATGATGTCGGCATAGACCTCGACATCCCCGGTGTTCTTACCTTCGGCATCGCGTGCATGTACGTGAATGATAGCCGCGCCAGCTTCGCGGACCTGCGCCGCATCCTCAGCAATTTCCTCTGGCGTAATCGGAACAAAGGTATCGCCCGAGGAGCGCTGCATGCCTCCGTTAACCGCCGCGACGATCGCAACTTTACCGAACATCATTCCTCCAAGGCAATTGCATCTGGCTTTGTGCGCAGTTATAAGGATGCCGCTGTATATGTAAAGATAGTTTTTATCGATAAAACCGGGTTTTGCACACATGCCGAAGCTGGTCAACGTGTTGGATAACGACAGCTCAACGCAGGTCGCTCAGGCGGCAGCGCTCATCGCGCGCGAAATCAGATCCGGCAGGTTTCGGCCAGGCGAAAAGCTCAAGATTCGAACGCTCGTAGAAGCGACCTCTTTGGGTGCAACTCCGATCCGCGAAGGCCTGTCACGCCTCATATCGCGCGGTCTGGTGCGCGCAACCGACGGCAAGGGGTTTCGGGTTGCCGAAGTCAGCCGCGAGGACCTGGAAGATATCGTCAAGACCAGACTGCCGCTCGAAACCGAGGCGTTGGCGCTCTCGATCAGACACGGCGATTCAAAATGGCAAGCAGCTGTTGTCGGCGCCCTACACCGGCTCGTAACGTTCGCATCTTGGGCTCCCTCCGATCCCTACGATGCCGCTTTGGGATTTGATGAGGTCCACAAGGACTTTCACCTTAGCCTGGTTTCGGCCTGCGGCAGCCCGCGCATGCTCGAGTTTCTCGACATCCTTTACGATCAGGGGTTTCGGTATCGGCATCTGATGCTGTCCGGCGGCCATCTGGAAGAAAGGTTGACGGACCCGGGTCGTATTGCCGAACATGAAGCTTTGGCCAATCATGCCATAAACGGAGAAGTCGAGCGGGCCCAGACCGTTCTGCGCCAGCACCTGGATACCTTTGCGCACGATGTTTTTGCTTGAAGTGGGGCTAGCTGCCGGACCCGCTTTGGTCAAGAAAGGGCCAGCGTCTTTGTGAACCCCACAGGGTTTGCCGAGGCTGATGGTTCAAGTTGTGCGGCCAAGACTGATGCGTTCAGCATGGTCGTGCTCTGTGCCTTTGTCATCGCCCATACCCGGCAAGTTGGACCCGTCGGAATCCGACGGGCTCTGTCGGTGCCATTTCTCAGGCCGGCGGCGCAGCCGGGAATTCCCGTCGCGACGCATCCCCCTCGATTCCGAAAACTGTCGGCAAATGCCTACCAGTGCGCGATTGTGCCGTCGTCAAGGACGGCATCGAGAGACATGATGACCTCCTGCTTGAATGGATAGCGGGCTGCGACCTTCTCATCGATCTCGATCCCGAGGCCCGGCTTACCGGGTACAAGCCAGTGTCCGTCGACAAGCGCAAGCGGGTGTTCCAAGCAGATGTCCTCGAACCAGGGGGCCAGACCAACTGCTTCTTCCTGAATTACGAAATTGGGCGTGGCCACATCGAAATGGAGAGCAACCGCGCCTGCGACTGGTCCCATGGGGTTGTGCGGGGCAACGCCCATATGCGCGGCTTCGCCGATAGCTGCAATCCTGCGACCGCCCGAAAACCCTCCGCAATGGGCAAGGTCGGGCTGAATGATCGATACGGCGTTGTGTTCGGCGATCTCGGCGAATTCGCGGGGCGTAAAGAGGCGCTCTCCGGTTGCCAGAGGGCAGTCTACCCTGCGCGCCAATTCGCCCATTGCCTTTGCGTCGCCAGGTTGAACAGGCTCCTCGACAAACAGCGGGCCTATGGGGGCGATCACGTCAATATATGCCTTTGCGGCATCGAGACTGCTGGGCCGGCCGTGAAAATCGGTCATTATGTCGATGTCGTCGCCAACGCGCTCGCGTACCGCAGCAGCGAGCTTTTCAACATGGCGTACCGAAGGCAGCGGGGCATTGTAGCCGGTATAAGGCACAAACCCGAGCTTGATGGCGTCATAGCCCATTTCGATCGTCTGCTGGACTGCATCGCAGAACGCGTTGATTTCGCCATTGCTGGGAGGCGTGCCGCCTGCGCCGCGCAGAATGTGGGTGTAGACGCGGACCTTGTCACGCACCTTTCCGCCGAGCAACTGCCAGACCGGGACACCAAGCGCCTTGCCTTTGATGTCCCAGAGCGCCTGCTCGATCCCCGAGACTGCTGAGAGCCCAATGGCTCCAAGCGGCCAGAAGCTGAAATGGGTCATCTTGCGCACGATGTGTTCGATGTTGGCCGGATCCTCCCCAAGCACAAACGGCTTCAGATCCTCAATGGTGGCTGTAACCGCGCGGGTTTTCCATTCAAGTGTCGCCTCCCCCCAGCCATGAAGGCCTGGCTGATCGGTCACGACCTTGACGAAAATCCAGTTTCGATGGATCGCGTTCACAACGAGCGTTTCGATGGCGGTGATCTTCAAATTGTCCTCAAACACTCAGGGGTTCAGAATCGAAGGAAGCCACGTTGAAAATTCTGGCACCAGGCACAAGAGCCCCACCGCAACGAGCTGCGCGACAAGAAACGGCAGAAGTGCCTTGAGCAGTGGCATCATAGAGATGTTGCCGACCCTGATCATGACGAACAGCACGACACCGACCGGTGGTGTAATCAGACCGATTGCTAGCGTCACCATCACCACCATGCTCATTTGCAGCGGGTCGATCCCCAGCGCGTATGTCGCAGGCAAGATGAGGGGAATGAAAATGAGGATGGCCGCGCCGATATCAAGAAATGTCCCCAGAACGAGCATAAGCAGGGCGATGGCGAAAAGGAACGCCAGGGGCTGGTTCTCGAATATGATGGCAGCTTCGCGTACCCAGCTCGATATGCCGAGCAGATTGAGGGCGTAAGATAAAACTGTCGCAGCCGCCACGAGCAGGTAGATTGTTGCCGAGATGCGCGCTGCGTTGACGAATGCACGCCAAAGCCCCTTCAGGTCCAGCTGCCTGAAGACGACGATTGAAAGAAAGATGGCATAGGCAACCGCGATGCCACCGCCCTCGGTCGCCGTATAGGCACCGAGCACCATGCCCGCCACGATGATGACCGGCAGGGTGATGACGGCAACGGCCTCGATAAGCATGCGCAGACGGTTCCCTTCGACAACATCGGGCCGCGACCGGGGTACGCGCCCGCGTAGGGAATCAATGGCAACGACGGCACAACAGGCCAGACCGATAAGCAAGCCCGGAACGACGCCCGCCAGAAAAAGGTCCAACACCGAAAGGCCCGAAACCGCTGCAAGCAGAATGGCGAGACCTGACGCCGGGATGATCGGGCCTATCACCGAGGACGCGGCCGTTACTGCGGCGGCATAGGATCTGGGGTATCCCTCTTTGGGCATCTCGGCCATGAACACCCGCCCAAGCGCGGCTGCGTCTGCGACCGCAGATCCCGAAATACCTGCAAACATCACTGATGTGCCAACATTGGCGTAGGCTGTTCCACCGGGAAGCCAACGCGTGCCACTACGCGCGAGTGCGATCAACCGCGCCGTGATGCCGCCCTGATTCATGATTTCTGCAGCAAGAATATAGAACGGCACCGCCAGGAAGATGAAGCTGTCCACGCCGGTGAACAGACGGGTGGTGACGATCGAAAAGGGTATTCCGGCGATCCAGACACCGACCAGACCCGCAAGTCCGAGCGCAAAGGCAACGGGCACGCCAATGAACAGGAGCGCTAGTCCGACAAGAGCGACCCAAATCATTGAACGCCCTCAGCTTCAGTATCAACTGCTGGGTCGAAGCCGGCGAACCAGGTTAGAGCGATCTGCAAAAGCATCAGGAATGCGCCGACCGGGAGCGCGAGATAGGGATAGATCATGGGTATGCCTGACGCCGGGGCGACCTGGCCTGCATTGC
>CAYSBF010000014.1:0-21659 GCA_964429025.1 uncultured Pelagibacterium sp. | reverse complement strand
GCAAAAGAGTAGAGCGCAGAACGCACGAACGGTGCCCTGTCGGGTGCCACCATGCTTTCCAATGTTGCGAGCGCCATATGCTCGGCGCGGAAAATGCATGCCACCGAACCCAGCATCATCAGCCAAACCATCAGATAGCGCATGGCCTCCTCGGTCCAGTTGAACCCGACATTGAAAGCATACCGCCCGGTCACCTGCGTGAGGTTTAGCGCGGTCACGGCTATCAGCAGCAAGGTGGCGGCAATTTCGGTCGAACGCGTCAGCGCTCGCGCCAATTGGAAAGCTTTTTTGCGCATGGTGTTCGCCCGGGGGCGCTCCACTAGGGCTGGAGTGCCCCCGGTTTCTAGCGGTCAGTTGTAAAGCCTGGCCTTGGCGGCCTCGACTTCGGCAAGCAACTCGTCAACGAGTTCGTCCCCAACGCGCGTACGAATGAATTCGATAACCGGCGCCTGTGTTAAATCACGGAACGCGGCCTTCTCTTCGGGCGAAGATACGTGGATTTCCATGCCGAGTTCATCCTGCAGCCGAACCGGCCGCTGCGGCGCTCGCTGCTGAGCGTGCCACCGAAGCGCAGATTGAAACGCTACTGCACGCAGCCCTCGACATGCAGCCCGATGAGGGAGATGTCGACACACTGTATTCCGCCGACTGCACGTTTCATTCAACCATACTGGAAGCGACTGGCAATCTGATGATGCGCCAGATGCGTTCCATTATCCTGACCGTGCTGCGGATATCATACGAGTACGGCGTGCTCATTGTGGACGGGGAGCGCGTGACCCGGGAGGGTCAAATAAAGGTTGCCGAGGCAATAAGAAACCGTGACGGCAAGCTTGCCCGTGCGGAAATGGAGATAATGCTCGAGCGAAACCGCCAGACTGCGTCGCGATACTGGAAAAACCGCCAATAGCCAACAAAACGGGTGCGGACGGCTAGGGACCCGCCGCATCAGACGTAACGCTGGCGGATATCGCCCGAACGCCCGCTGGATGCCTTTGGGACGCGCGGCCTACTGGTCCTGCAGGACGCGTACCTGCCTTCCATCGGCTGAAGGAACGAGCCGGCTTCCGCTGCCGAGTTTCCAGGCCATTTCCGTCAGCACGCGGTCGGCGGGCACCAGATCGCCGGTGCCGGGATTGTCGATACTCAGGACAGACGCCTTGAGAAGTTGGCTGTAAGGGTGTTCGGGTGCATCGAGGATCGGGCGCGCTGGTCCCTGCTCAACCACATAGCCCCTTTGCATGATCATGAGCCGGTCCGAGATATAATAGGCGGTGGCAAGGTCGTGAGTGATGTAGATCACTGAGACATGGAAGCGATCGCGCAGGTCCTTGAGCAGATTGACGATCGACATCCGCAGGGAAGCGTCGACCATCGAGACCGGCTCGTCAGCGATCAGTAGCGAGGGGTTGGGAATAAGTGCTCTAGCAATCGCGACACGTTGGAGTTGGCCGCCGGAAAGCTCGTGGGCATAGCGTCCACTGACTTCCCTGAGGCTCAGGCCCACTTTCTGCAAAGCGTCGTCCATTGCCCTGTCGATGGCGCTTCTGTCGGTCCGGCCGAGCAGGGTTCCGGCCGTGGACTCCAGATATCGATCCACCGGCTTGAGCGGGTTGAAAGCCTCGAACGGATTCTGAAAGACAGGTTGAACCTTGCGCATGAACTCGAGGCGGGCCCTACGATCCCTTTGCGCCACCACGCTCCTGCCATTGAAGAGGATTTCCCCGCTCGTCGGGATTTCAAGGCCCAAGATCATGCGTGCGAGCGTCGTCTTGCCCGAACCCGATTCTCCGATGATGGTGAAGATCTCGGGCGCCTCGGCTTCAATGCCGCAACTGACATCGATGACCGCATCGACATGTTTGCGCGACAGAAGGCCGCCCATGGGAAAGCGTTTGAAGACGCGGTCGACCTGCAGGAGGCGTGTCACTGCGCGCCCTCCAGCAGCGAGGCTCCGAACCGGACGAGAGGCCTGACATCATCGCTGCGCCAGCAGGCGCTGCGATGGTCAAGCCCAACCGTCTGGAGCGGCGGAACGTCCCTCTTGCATTTCTCGATGGCGAGCGGACATCGCGGATGAAAGCGGCATCCGCTTGGCGGATCGGCAAGATTGGGCGGACGCCC
Source organism: uncultured Pelagibacterium sp. (assembly GCA_964429025.1). Lineage (GTDB taxonomy): Bacteria > Pseudomonadota > Alphaproteobacteria > Rhizobiales > Devosiaceae > Pelagibacterium. Next base: position 19,535 of record CAYSBF010000014.1, on the reverse strand, counting down.
TTCGAGAGCCGCTTTGGGCGAGGTGTCCCCGATCCGGGGCAGGCTGGCGACAAGATGGGCGGTATAGGGATGCTTGGGCGCCGTGAACAGGGTTCGGGTCGGCCCTTCCTCGACCAGCCGTCCGGCATACATGATCCCGATTCTGTCCGTCATGTTGGCGTGCACGCTCATGTCGTGCGTCACGAAGACGACCGAAGAGCCCATCTGCTTCTGGACGTCGCGGATCATTGCAAGGACGTCCTTCTGGACGACCACGTCGAGGGCGGTCGTGGGTTCGTCGGCAATGATAAACCGGGGCTGGCATACGGTTGCCAGGGCGATCGTCATGCGTTGGCGCATGCCGCCGGACAATTCGTGCGGATAGGCGGAAAGCGTGTCGGGCGACAGATTGAGCCGCCGCAGATGATCGTCAACCCGTGCCCAGAACTCCGCCTTCGGGAGACCCATGGGGCGGAACGCGAAATCCTCGAAACTCTTGCGGATGCGCCTGACCGGATTCATGACACTCATTGAGCCCTGCATGATGTAGGAAAGGTGCTTCCAGCGGATTGCGTCCACGGCCTCCTTGCCCGCCTTGTAGGGATCGATCTCGGTGTCACCGAAGCGGTAGAGGAGAGAGCCGCCCACGATTTGCAATGGCGGCCGGATTGCGGCGGCGAGCACCTTTATGAGAGTTGTCTTGCCTGAAGAGCTTTCTCCGGCAATGCCATAGACTTCGTTCTCGCGGATCGTAAGCGTGATGTCGTCGACCGCCTGGACCTCGCGCGTTATCCCGAAATGATCGAGCCTGTAATAGGCCTTGAGATCCCTGACGGTGAGGATGTCGCCTTGGTCTGCCATCAAACGCCTCCTATCCGCCGCAGGCGCGACCGCGGGTCGATATACTCATTGAGCGCCACGGTCAGCAGGAACAGTCCGATAAACAGCATCACGATCAAAACGACCGGGATGACGATCCACCACCAGACGCCGACGACCATCGCCGAATGGTTGTTGGCCCAGTAAAGCGTGGTGCCGACGGTCGGAACATTGATGTTTGTGAATCCGAGTACGGCGAGCGTCACCTCCATGCCGATGGACCAGATCATGTTAGCAATTGCGGTGGCCAGCACAATGGGCATCACATAGGGCAGGTGCTCCTCGAACATGATCTTGCGTGGGGTCATGCCAGAGAACACGGCATGCCGGGTGAATTCACGGTGACGCAACCCCAGCGCGACCGAGCGGATCAGCCTGGCATCGAAGGGCCACCCCAGGCACCCCATGATCAAGGCCAGGGTGAACATGTCGAGATTGCTGCGCAGCACGAAATAGACGAGGATCAGGATCGGGAAAACCGGCAAGGAAACGAAGATGTCGTTGAAGAACATCAGCACCCTGTCCACCCACCCGCCGAGATAGCCGGCCAGAAGGCCGACGGTGATCGAAATGATGCGGCTGATGATGGCGACGAGAATCCCGAAGGTCAGCGTGTTCCTGAACGCGAAACTCAACTCCCAGAACAGGTCCTGGCCGCGCGAATTGGTGCCAAACCAGTATGTGCCGGAGGGGGGCATGTCGGGAGGCACGACATAAATCATGCCAGACTGCGCCGGGGCAAGGAAGCTGGCCAGCGCAAACAGCACGATCAGTCCGACCAGCAGACAACCTACGGCAAATTCGATATTGTAGCGCAGAAGGTCCTTGAGAACGGCAAACATTGCTTATTTCACCTTCACGCGCGGGTCGAGCAGGGGGTGCAACAGGTCGATCACGAATATCGCGGAGGCCACTGCAATGACCGCTATCGAAGACACGGCAAGCACCAGCGTCGTGTCCCCGAAATTGACCGCATTCACCAGTAGCGTGCCGAGCCCGGGATAGGCGAAGACCTGTTCGGTAATGATAGTGCCCGAGAAGATGCCGCCTAGCGCCATGGCCAGCCCCGTCAACTGCGGCACGGCGGCGTTGCGAATGACGTAGAAAAAGACCACCCGTTCTGTCCTGACGCCCGCCAGTTCGGCGTAGGTCACGTAATCCTCGGTGATGATGTTGGAGACCAGGGCGCGCATGCCCAGAAACGAGATGCCCAGGCCGACGATGACCAGCGACGCGGCCGGCAGTATCGCATGGTGCAGGATCGACAGGATGTATTCCAGCGAAAGACCCGGCCGCACATTCATCGCGAACCCGCCCGAAATGGGCAGGACCGGCCAGAAATATCCAAAGATCAGCACAAGCAGGAAGGCCACGATGTAGTAGGGAACCGGCTGCACGCCCATTGCGATCACGCCGAAGGCTCGCAGAAAGCGGTTGTTCTGGTAATAGCCGGCCAGACCGCCAAGGACGTTGCCGATCGTCCACGATATGAGGATCGAGGTCACGAGCAATCCCACCGTCCAGGGCAGGGCGCGCATGACCAGTTGCATGGCGGGCGCAGGAAAGGCGAGAAGGGAGGGGCCAAGATCGCCGACGACGAAACGCGACCAGAAATTGAAATATTTCTCATGCAGCGGCAGGTCGGTGCCGAACAGCTGGGTCAAGGATTCCCGGAGATCCTGAATGGCGAGGGGACTGATGCTTGCCTGCGACGCGATCCGGTTGACGATCATGTCGACGGGCGAAATTGGCGACATATGCGTAATGAAGAAGGCAGCGGTGATGCCGGCAAAAACCACGGCAGCCAGCTGGAGAATCCGCTTGAGAACAAAAATGAAGTAGTCTCGCATTCCGATATGCCCACCAAAAATCATGGAGGCGCCCGGCCCTTAAAGCCGGACGCCTTTGCCCCAGGGAGGAGCTAGTTGGCAGGTTTGAGCTGGGTGAAGATGTAGCGCGAGTTCGCCCAGTTGGTGACGGGATTGGCATAGGGCCGTTCCACGGCATCCGGGAAGCCTGTCCAGTAGCGCTCGGAATATGTCGCGAACACGTTGTAAGACATCATCGGGATGATCGGCATTTCATCGACCATCAGCCGGACATAGTCATAGCCAAGCTCCAGGTTTTCCGGGCTCCCGAATTCAGTGACGCGGATCTCCTCGATGATCCGGTCGAGTTCAGGATGCGCGAAACGCTGGAAGTTGCGCGAAGGCTGGCGCTCGCCCGGCTCCACGAGGAATTCCGAGTGCCAGCTGTCGAGGAAGAACGACAGGTCCGGGTCCCCGCCCCAGGACTCGATGGTCCATGCGGTGATGGCGTCGAAATCGCCCAGATTCAGCGTGGTGCCGAAGATCAGGGGGTCGACTTCCGCGGTCACGTCGACGCCTGCCTGGCTCCACTGCTGGGCAGCTATGGTGCCGAACCGGTTGATAACGCCGGTCTCGAAGGTTTTGAGCGTGAACCCGAAGCGCTCGCCATCGGGGGTATACCAGTCATTCCCCTGCCGGGTGAACCCCGCATCCTCGAGCAGCTCTGCTGCAGCCTCGAGGTTCTGGCCCCACCAGCCATAGCCGAACGCACGGCGGATTTGCTCGGGATCGGTCGGGACCGCATCGCCGAACTGGGGACGGACCATCTCGGCGACCTGGAGCCCGATATCGGGATCATAGGGTTTGATCACCGAGGTTCCGGTGTCGAGTTCGTAGTCGATCAGCCAATCCTGCAGCTGGGAATGATAGTCGTCCAGATGTGTGCCGGTCGGCGGAATTGCAATCGGGGAAAGCGTGGCGGCGCCGCGATAGGACGCCATGGAAATCTGACGCGCATCGAGCATCAGCGCCAACGCCCAGCGCACCCGCCTGTCGGAGAAAAGCTCGTTCTGGTTGTTGAAAATGATTGCCGGCAGGGTGGGATCAGGATGGGCATAAGGGAAGCCCGGGAACCAGCCGCGCGCCGTCTCGTCCTGCTGGACGAGGCTGAACATCGCTTCCGGTGTCAGGTCGTGGATCATGTCCAGATTGCCGTTTACCATCTCGATCAGGCGATTGTCGATATTGGGGATCGAGCGGTAAATGATGTATTGGGGCCCTGGCTCTCCATATTCGGCGACCGTGGTGCGCTCCCAGTCCTCACGCTTTTCCCAAACATACCATGAGCCGTTGGGATCGTGACTATGGAGCGTATAGGGACCAACGCCGATCGGCGGGTTGAATGAATAGGCGGTCGGATCGTCAACCTGCTCGAAGATATGCTTTGGCATGATCCAGGTTGCGTTCCACCGCACCGAGAATGTCGCATGGAAACGCGAATTGGGGGCATTGAGCTTGAACAGGACGGTATATTCGTCCAGCGCCTCGACGCTCGCGACATTGCGATTGAGGCCAGCGCTCGCGCCAAAGGCCGGATTGGATTTCAGCGTCTCGACCGTGTAGACGACGTCTGCGGCCGTGAATTCAACGCCGTCCGACCAGTAGATGCCTTCGCGCAGCTTCACGGTCATTTCCGTGAAATCATCATTGTAGGACCACGGTTCGGCAGCAAGAGAGCTGTACAGCGACCCATCCAGACCGGCATTGGGATCGATGTACCACAGCGTGTCCATCACCAGCTGATGCAGGCCGTTGGAATGGCTGAGACCCGAGCGGGAGACCCAGATATTGAACCATTCGGGGTCGGTGGCCGGATTTTCCGGATTGTGGACGATAAGCGTCTGCTCACGCGGGAATTCGTTGATCGGGGGTAATTGGGCATCCTGGGCGAAGACCGGCGGGCTAACCAAGGCGGCAAGCAGTCCGGCCGACGCCAATAGCGTCTTCCACTTGTTCATAATCTTCCTCCCATTGTGAGGAACGCTCCTCATGCATCCCTCATTCACAGCGATTATGCTACTGCATACCAAGGTCCTGTCAACACGTTTTATGATATAAACCAAATATCATGATATTAAATTCAAGACAGGTGTCGGCTATAAAGTTTTTTGAAAACAGGAACTTGGAAGAGATGCTCGGGAGGGGGACGAGGATCTTGCCCTCGGCCGTCAATACGTTAACCGGATCATCTGATAGGAAAGCGCAGGTAGGGGCATGGCGAACCCGCCCTCGGCCATTCCGGCGCCCTCTCCGCGGCGCGGCTTCACATTTTCCGTGGCGGACCTGTTCACTGCCGCAAGGTCCTCATTGGTCATGATCTGGTGATCGATGACCGTAAGACCGGCAAACCCTTCCAGTTGCAAGGTTAGATCGATCGTCTCGGTTTCATGGCGGTTGATGACGAACAGCGTAACCGTACGGCCCTCCGCATTGTGGACGGCAGAGGCGTCGACAAAAGGAATGGCGGAAAGCTGATCCGAGTCGTAGACCGGGCAATCGACCTTGAGATCAAGCGCCGTCCCCCGTCCGAAATTCGATGCAAAATAGTAAGGGTAATAGATGGTCTGCCGCCAGGCAGGGCCGCCCTTTTGCGTCATGATCGGCGCGATCACGTTCACCAACTGCGCAATACACCCGATTTTCACGATATCGGAGCGGCGAATGAAGGTGTTGATGATCAGTCCGACCTGCAGCACGTCCTCGAAATTGTAGATGTCTTCGAGGATCGCCGGCGCGTGCGGCCAACCATTGTGACCTTCCAGAATTTTCCGGTCCTGCTCTTGCGAATGGTACCAGACGTTCCATTCATCGAACGAGATGTAGACATCCTTGCTTGACCGCTTCTTGGCTTTCACGAAGTCGATGACCCCTTTGACCGTTCCGATGTATTCGTCGAGTTTCTTGTTCAGCGCCAGATAGTTCGCAGTATTCTTGCCGTGATTAGCAAAATACATATGGAGCGAAATGTAGTTAACCACATCATAGGTGTGATCGAGAACCGTTGCCTCCCACTGCGGATATGTCGGCATGTGGGAATGCGAGGAGCCGCAGACGACGAGTTCGAGCGAACTGTCGAAGGCGCGGATGGCCTTGGCGGTTTCCGCCGCCAGCCGGCCATATTCGTCGGCATCCTTGTGACCGATCTGCCAGGGCCCGTCCATCTCGTTGCCGAGACACCAGAGCTTGACGCCCCACGGTTCTTCGCGCCCGTTTTCCTTTCGCAGATCGCTCCAGTAGCTGCCGCCGGGATGGTTGACATATTCAACGAAATTGCGTGCGGCATCGAGCCCTCTCGAACCGAGATTGACGGCCAGCATCATCTCCGCGCCGACGCTGGCGCACCAGTCCGCAAACTCGTGAATGCCGACTTCGTTGCTCTCGGAGGTGTGCCAGGCCAAGTCGAGCCGAGTGGGCCGCTTGTCCTTGGGACCGATGCCATCTTCCCAGTTATAGGCCGAAACGAAATTGCCGCCGGGGTAGCGGACAACGGGGACGTTCAACGCCTTTACAAGTTCAATGACGTCGCCCCGCATGCCGTTGTCATCGGCGGTCGGATGGCCGGGTTCGTATATGCCCGAGTAGATGGCGCGTCCCAAATGTTCGAGAAATGCGCCGTACAGGCGGTCGTCGATCTGCGAAATCGTAAAGCTTTTATGTCCTGTGATCGACGCCCGCATGGCCCTCCCCTTATAGTTCCGATTTCCGGATTTATATCGGAAGTTATGTTTTAAAGGACGGGGCTTGTCAATCGCATCGAGCTGATTCGGCGTCAGGCGTCGCGGGCACGTTAACTGCTCTGATAAATCCGCATCACGATATCCTGGTCGTAATTCCCGAAGCCCCGGCCGAACACATTGACACCCCCGGGATGCTTGGCATCCTGCTTGATACCGATCCGCAGCCTGATCGAATGGTGGGTGGCGACATCGAGGTCGGCCAGGGTGATACCGGACATTTTCAGACCATCGACAAAACTGCCGCGGCCATCGACCTTGAACGTTTTCAGCTTTCCGTATTGCGAACCCTTGAGCTTCCACCAATCAGGCGTATAGACGCCGCGTTTGTCGCCATAGTCTCCCGGGGAGGTCCAGGTTCCGATCTCGGTGCCGTTGACCCATATTGTTATATCGGAGGGCCAGTCCCCGCTTGTGCCCGGCACCTCGGACGACAGCTCCATGGTGAACTCTATGGCCTGGACGGTTCCGTTCGCCAGTCTGGCGTTGTTGGGAAACTGGTATTCGACGTGCCCGCGCGTGAACCATATCAGACCCGCCCGCATGCGGTCGGGATCAAGGAAGGTGTCGGGGACGTCGAGAAGGCCCACCACGCCGTCGGCGCCGCAAAGCCCGCACGGCGCCGTCACCTCGCAACTGGTATAAAGGCCCAGCGGCATTGCAACTTCGATATGGCCGCCCTTGACCTTGGCGATGTCCTCCTTGAACGCGACCAGAACCTCGTCAAAGGCCGAATGACAAATCTTCTGATTGCCCTTGCGTGCCTTGAGGATTTCCGACCGGATCAGGCCGGCCTCTTCCAGGATCTGCACGTTTGAAGACACCGTCGACTGCGGCAGATCGAGTATTCGGGCAATGTCGTTGATGTTCTGCGCGCCCTCGACATGCAAAAGTTTGAGAATCTGCACCCGGACGCTCGAAGCCAGCCCCTTGAGAACGGCCAAACCTTCTTCGGGGTCTACAACGAGAAAATTCCGCGCCATCAGGAATAGCTTTCGTTTTGGTTTAAACGGAAAATGGGCCGCCGGTTTCAGGTTCGCCACATGCGTGGACACGCTAGTGGCCCGGTGTATCAGATTTCCTGATAGAATCTAGTGTCGCAATGACTGAGGTACCTCGCCTCTCAACTCCAGTCGCCGCGTGTCCAGCCGGCTCGCGAAGCCGCAATGCGATTGTAGGAGTTGAGGTGTGCCTTTGCCATCACGGCCATCTCAGCTGACCCTGATGGCGCTATGCCACAACTCACAAACCTAACAAACTGCGACTACATATGAGTAGCCAATCCAGCGCCACCGGCGATAACGTTCACCGCTTGCGGGCACGCCATTCGGAAAGTTCGAGTTCGGCCTGCTCTAGCGAACTGGCATTTAGCAGTTTCCGAAGCAGGGCCACCGAGACGGCACGGGTGCGAAGATTAAAGGTTGCGGTGTCCTCGCCCTCCGCCTCGTCCCTATAGAGTTCGAGCTTGTCGTAGAGCTGCTGGAGGCGATTCTGGACGCTGCGCAGGGACAGCGAACGGCGCTTGGCGATGGCGCGGTCGGTCAGGCCGAGCGCGATATCGACCAGCACCTCGTAATCGGATTCGGTGAAGCCGCCCCGGTGCCCGAGGCTCTTTTGCTGCACGCCGCGCACTTCGCGGTCGATGACGCACTGACCCTCGACGAATATGCCGCGCAGCGCGAGCTTGAGGCGGGCGTCCGAGGCGCTTTTGAGCACATAGCCATATGCCGCCCCTTCAGGGACAATCCGCGAAACGCCGCGCACATAGGCTTCATCGGAATAGTTGGACCAGAAAAGGATGCAGGTCTCGGGGCGCTCGCGCCAGATGCTGCGCGCCGCCTCGATGCCGGTGCGGGTGTTCATCTGCAAATCCATGACGATGTGCAACGCCCTGTGCTCGCGCGCCAATTGCTCGCCGGCGAGCCCGTCGGCGGCTTCAATGATCTCTGTGCATTCGGGCAGTGCACCGGAGATGGTGTCGCGCAGATAGGCGCGGTGCAAGGGATCGTCCTCGACAATCAGCATTTTCACGACACAACCTCCTGGGCGGCGAGTTCGGGCGAGGCGTATGAACCAGGATCGCTTTGCCTTGGAACGGTTATGACGATGGCCGTACCTTTGCCATCACGACCAGTACGCAGTTCCATTTCCGCACCGATCAACCGTGCGCGCGTGGCGATATTGTCGAGCCCGCCCGCGCTGCGCCGGCCGCGCTCGCCTATCCCGCATCCATCGTCCTGGACTTGCGCCTCGATAGTTGCCGAGTGGGCGCAAAGGACGACGGAAACAGTTTTGCATCGGGAATGCAGAACCGCGTTATTGACCGCTTCCTGAATGATCCGGAACAGGGCGATCCGCACTGTGGGTTCGAGCGCATCGATCGCCCCGTCGGTGTTATCGAGGAGCCGGGAGACGATATCGGATCCGGTGTCGCTGGTAGCCCGCTCGAGGTGGGTTTCGACTGCGGAGGCGAAGCCGAAAAGTTGCAGCACCGAGGGCGTTGCGTGCTCAATGATCCGCCGAAGCTCCTGCATGCATCGCTGCAGGCTGCGTGAAATTGGTTCGAGGCACTGCCCCTCAATCTCGGGCCGCTCGGCGAGGCGCTCGATCTGCCGCGTCAGCCGCGTGAGGTCGGCAAGAGTCTGGTCGTGCAAATCCATTCCGATGCGCTGGCGCTCGCGCTCCAGCGCTTCGGTGAGATTGAGCGCGCCCTGACGCAGCCCCTCCTCGCGGGCGCGCGCCTCGGCCTGAACGATGGCCGAATGTTGCGCGAGCTGGGCGGCGCGCAGCGAGAAAAAATAGGGGGCAAGCAAGTCGGCTATGGCCTGTGCGTTTGCGACGTCCTCAAGCGTATAGAGATTTGGCTGATGCGAGGAGCAACTCAGGGCACCGATGACTTCTGCCTGGACGGTCATGGGTACGTGCAGGCGGCTGCGCAGGGTCTGGTCGAAAATGGGGCGGTCGAATGCGCCTTCGAAGTGAAACCGGGAATCGACGCTTGCGTCATCGGTCAGGATAAAGGGGGCCTCGCCCCACAAGAGGGTACGAATGGGGCTTTGCGCGATCGGCGCGGCATTGAGCTGCCCCCAGGCGGTATCTATCCCGGTCTCATAGGCCGTGTGACATTGGCCATCGATCATGACGATGCAGACATCGATGTGATCGTGGGGCAGGAACTGGCCGATCTCGGCCGCCACAGCCCTGATCGCGGATGCGAACTCGAGCTGGCCGGCCAGCAGCCTCGAAATGCCGGCATAGTGCTTGAGCAACTCGGCCGGGCGTATCCGTTTCCGCATCTCCCCATCCTCCCTTTCCGATCATAAACCGCCGGTCAAGCGATAGCGACCGTAGAGACGGCGCGCCATTTGCGGGTTCCCGCAAATTCTTGGCAGGTTCCCGCACCGATCCTGCTTTGACAAACCTACCGCTCGAGAAGACCGGACGGCATTGTTTCATCCACTCTGGCGCAGGGGGTGCGCCCGGAGGATATGGTTGCCGGGAGGGGTGGCCGAAAAGGGAGAGAGAGATGAAGATTTCACAGATGCTTTTGGCATCGGTCGCCGCGCTGTCCTTGGGAATGCCTGCGACAGCTATCGCCGATACTGGAGACAAGCGTATTGCGCTTTCCAATAATTATGCAGGCAACTCCTGGCGCCAGGCCATGCTCACAAGCTGGGAGCAAGTCACTGGCGAAGCTGTCAGCGCAGGCACGGTTGCAGCGGCAGATGCATTCACGACGGCTGAAAATCAGGCCACCGAACAGGCGGCGCAAATCCAGAACCTTATCCTGCAAGGCTATGATGCCATTGTCTTGAATGCCGCCTCACCGACCGCACTTAACGGTGCTGTCCGTGAAGCGTGCGATGCCGGGGTCGTCGTGGTTTCGTTCGACGGTATCGTGACAGAACCCTGCGCGTGGCGCATCGCGGTCGACTTCCGCGAAATGGGGAGGGTGCAGGTCGAGTATCTTGCCGGGCGGATCCCCGATGGGGGCAATCTTCTCGAAATCAGAGGGTTGGCCGGTGTGTTCGTCGATGACGAGATTTCCGCCGGCATCCATCAGGGCGTTTCGGAATTTCCCCAGTTCCAGATCGTCGGTTCGGTTCACGGCGACTGGGCGCAGGACGTTGCACAGCGTGCGGTTGCGGGTGTCTTGCCCAGCCTGCCCGAGCTCGACGGCGTTGTAACCCAGGGCGGTGACGGGTACGGGGCCGCACAGGCCATCGCTGCGGCTGGCCGGGATATGCCCATTATCATCATGGGCAACCGGCAGGACGAGATGGCTTGGTGGAAGGAGCGAAAGGACGCTGAGGGGTACGAGACGATATCGTTGTCGATTGCTCCGGGTGTCTCAACACTAGCATTCTGGGTTGCCCAGCAGATTCTGGCAGGTGAAGACGTGCCGCAGGAACTGGTCGTTCCGTTCCTCGTGGTTACTCAGGACACACTCGAAGAGGTCCTGGCGTCCACCCCAGAGGGCGGTGTGGCCAATGTCGAGTACTCGCTCCAAGACGCCCAGGCGGTAATCGCTGCGGCCAGGTAGTCCTTTGAAAGAAAGCGGCGCTTTTGCCAGTTTGCGGAGCGCCGCTTTCTCTTGCTGCACTTTGAACGAATGGTATCGGGGCGGGCATAGTCGCTATGGACTCCATACTGTCCAGCCGACCGGTTATCGCGCTAACCGGAGCACGAAAACGGTTCGGAGCCGTGAAGGCGCTCGATGGTGTCGATTTTACCGTCGCGCGGGGTGAATGCGTCGGACTTGTCGGCCACAATGGCGCGGGCAAATCCACTCTGGTCAACATCATCAATGGCGGCACCGGGCTGGACGGAGGCATCATCTCGCTTTCGGGTGTTGAAGCCGCTGGTGATTTCTCGATACGCGTCGCGCGCATGCAGGGGATACGATGCGTCTTTCAGGAATTGTCGCTGTGTCCCAATCTCTCGGTCATCGAGAATGTGCGCATCGCTCATGGGGGTCTGACCGGACCAGGCTGGCGCGCCCATGCGCGCAGACTGGCCTCTGAGCTACTCGACAAGATTTTTCCCGGCCACGGCATCGACAGCAGGCGCGCTGTTGGTGATCTCACGATCGCGCAGCGCCAGATGGCCGAAATCGCCATCGCGTTTTCCAGCCGTAATGCCGAGGCGTCGCTTGTCATTCTCGACGAGCCAACATCTTCGCTCGATGCATCGCGCGCCGAACAGTTGATCGCCTATGTCAAGTCGTTCATTGCAGCCAATGGCGCGGTCATTTTCATTTCCCATATTCTGGGCGAAATTCTCGATGTCTCAAACCGTATCGTTGTGATGCGCGACGGCAAGGTCGTCAGTGACAAGCCTTCAAGCCAATTCAGCGTCCCCACGCTTGTGCAGGCTATGGGCAGTGTTGCCACCGAGAGCCGCGGACGCAGGGCGCTTACAGCCCGCGACCAAGGGCAATTGCCGGTTGCCGCATTCCCCCGAGAGAAGGATCTGGTCCAGTTCCACGCTTACACGGGCGAACTCGTCGGCCTAGCAGGCCTGAGCGGACACGGACAGACACAATTGCTCGTCGATCTCTACCTTTCGGTTTCAAGCGACTGGACGGCAAAGCGCGAAACACTGGCTGCCTTTGTTGCCGGGGACCGGATCGTCGATGGCGTTTTTCCGATCTGGAGCATTTTGCGCAATATGAGCATCTCGGCTCTCGCCCAATGGCAGCGCTTTGGTCTCACAAACCCCGCGCAGGAAGCAGAATTCGGGCGCGACTGGCGCGAGAAAATCGGCATCCGCACCCAGGAGCTCGGCAATCCCGTCCTCTCGCTTTCGGGCGGCAACCAGCAAAAGGCGCTGTTCGCCCGCGCGCTGGGAAGTGCCGCGCCGCTGGTGTTGATGGACGACCCCATGCGCGGTGTCGATATCGGCACCAAACAGGACGTCTATGAGATGCTGAGAAGCGAAGCGGACGCGGGGCGCACTTTCGTGTGGTACTCGACCGAGATGGACGAAGTGTGCGTGTGCGATCGCGTCTATGTGTTCCGGGAAGGCCGCATTGTGCACGAGTTGAGCGGTGACCAGGTGAACGAGGACAATATCCTGGCTGCATCCTTCGGGGAACGCACGGCGTGAAAACTCTTCTTTCAGCTGACATCCTGCGAATTCTCGTGCCCGCGCTGTCGCTGGCAGCGTTGCTGAGCGCCGTCTTTTACCTCCAGCCACGGACGATGAGCTATCTGGGATTAAACCTGATGTTCAATCTGGCAGTACCTATCGCGTTTGCGACCATTGCCCAGATGCTGATCATCGCGGTCAATGATCTCGATCTGTCCATCGGTGCTTTCGTGAGCTTTGCTGCCTGTGTGACGGCAACGTTCCTGCAATCGGCCCCCGTCGTCGGGTTTCTGATCCTGGCCGCAGCGATCGGAACATACGCGTTGATAGGGGTCATCATCTATCTGCGCAGTCTGCCTGCCATTGTCGTGACGCTCGGCATGAGTTTCGTCTGGTCGGGGCTTGCCGTGCTGATTCTGCCATCTCCAGGCGGAGCGGCCCCGGATTGGATCAGAGCGATCATGACCGCGCGGCCGCCCTTCGTACCGATGGCCATCATCGCGTCGGTGGTAATTGCGGTTGTCGCGCATCTGATTGTCATGCGCTCGTCATTTGGGGTGGTGATGCGCGGGGTCGGGGGCAATAGCCGTTCGGTCGAGCGGGCCGGCTGGTCGGTCGTCAAGGTCCGCGCCATGACCTATGCGTTGGCTGGGACATTTGCGGTGATGGCGGGGATTGTGCTTGTGGGCTTGACGACCGCGGCCGATGCCAACATCGCGCTGCGTTACACCTTGCTCTCGATCGCGGGCGTGATCCTTGGGGGTGGTGAGTTCGTCGGCGGCAGGGTATCGCCCGTCGGCGCGGTGATCGGCGCGCTGACATTGACGCTGGCTGCTTCCTTCCTTTCGTTCCTGCAAATCTCGCCCGACTGGCAGATCGGGGTACAGGGCGCCATCCTTATCGTGGTGCTCGCCATTCGGCTCATCCTCAACCGCCGCGAACGCAAGGAGAAGCGCGCATGATGCTGCTTTTTTCCGTCGTCCGCAGCCGTTGGATCTGGTCGTTTATGGCCGCGGCCATCGTATGGGCGGTGACTGTGATGTTCACGGGCGGGGCGAGCATGGTGGGGCTGACGCAGGCGGCGTTCACCTTCGCGGCCTTCTCGATCATTGTTGGGCTCGGGCAGATGTTCGTCATTACACTCGGCCCGGGCAATATCGATCTCTCGATCCCGGCGACGATGACCCTTGCGGGCACGGTGGCGCTGAAATTCATAAATGTCGATGCAGGCCTGATTGTGCCAGGCTTCCTTATTGCGGCTGGCATCGGGCTCGGCGTGGGGCTGGCAAATTTCACGCTCATCAAACTGCTGCGCATTCCACCGATCATAGCGACGCTCGCGATGAGCTTTATTATCCAGTCCACCGCGATCTGGACGAACCGCGGACTGCGCATCCGTCCGCCCCAACCGCTGGCCGATTTTTCGGTAGGCTTCACCTTTGGTTTTCCCAACCTTGCCTGGCTTGCTCTCTTCATTTCGGTGCTGAGCTACCTGTTGCTCGAAAAGAGCGTATTCGGGCGCTGGTTGGTCGCTGTGGGGCAGAACATGCGCGCCGCAAGGCTTGCAGGGATACCGGTCGACGGCGTGCGGTGTCTCACCTATGTGCTTTGCGCGGTGCTCGCTGCAATCTGCGGGTATTTCCTGGCCAGCTTCTCGGGGGGCGCGGCACTTAACATGGGCGCGGAATACCTGCTCATGTCCATTGCCGTGGTGGTGATCGGCGGCACCTCTGTTGCAGGCGGCGACTCCAACGTGCCGGGCATATGGGGCGCGTCGCTGTTCATGTTTCTGGTCGTCTCCATGCTCAACACATATGGCTTTGACGCCGGGTACCGGATGATCATGACCGGCATCATCATCATCGGCGTCATCATCGCGGCGAGCAGCCGGATCGTGCGGGTTTGAAAGGTCCTTCCCGGATGTTGAAATCCACTGGCAAGTTGAGCGAGTACCTCTACGACATTCGCGACGAGCGGTTTTTTGAGCTCATCGTCCTCAATGCCTTTCTCGAGGAGCTATATTCGGCGTGCCTTTGGGCCGAAGGACCGGTCTGGTGCGAGGATTGGGGGCATCTCATCTGGAGCGACATTCCCAATAACCGGATGCTGCGCTGGTCGCCCGAGACGGGGGTGTCGGTATTCAGGAGTCCTTCAAACTTCGCCAATGGAAGTACGCGCGACCCGGAAGGCCGCCTCATCACCTGCGAGCATGGCACGCGGCGCGTGGTCCGGTCCGAACCCGACGGCACGATGACCGTTCTCGCTGACAGTTTCGAGGGCAAGAAGCTCAATTCGCCCAATGACGTCGTCGTCCATGCGGATGGCTCAATCTGGTTCACGGACCCCACATACGGCATCCTCTCGGATTATGAAGGTTACAGGGCTGAGCCTGAGCAGCCCCGCCGCCGCACCTATCGGATCGATGGGTCAACGGGCCGGATCACGGCAGTTGCCGATGATTTTGTTCAACCCAACGGGCTCGCGTTTTCACCCGACTTCAAAAAGCTTTATATCGCGGACTCCGGTCGCAGCCACGACAACGAAGCGCCGCATCATATCCGGGTGTTCGAGGTTCGTGAGGACGGGCGTCTGACGGGGGGCGCGGTTTTTGCGGAAATCGATACCGGCGTGCCCGACGGCTTCCGGTTCGACAGCGATGGGCGGTTGTGGACCAGTGCCGGGGACGGTGTGCAATGCTTTGACCCGGACGGGACGCTGCTTGGCAAGATACTGATACCCCAGACCGTCGCCAACCTGACCTTCGGCGGGCCGATGCGCAGCCAGCTCTTCATCGCTGCATCGCGTTCCTTGTATGCCATCCATGTGAACGCGCGCGGCTGCGCTCGACCCTGACCAATTCGACCTGCCTGCGAATGAACACGGATGGACCGCGATCGCCGTTGCTTCATCGCACACTGCAAAGGCGATTCCAGTACCGGGGAAACGGCGCAAAGAGCACGGACTCCGCAAGGGGCGAGAAACAATGCGTCTCAACTCCGGTCGGATTGTCCTTTCTCGATGGCCTTAATAAACGTCGCATAGGCACAATGGCCATCGACGCCCTTTGTACCCGGCATCAATGTCAGCCTCTCGAGCGTGGCGCGGTTGGTATCGACTCCTCCCTTCCCAAGCGTGAAAACACGACACTTACACGAACAACCGCTTTGGGCGAAGTTGATCGTTTACTGACAACACAAGACCGGCCGGCAGCCCATCCTGCCGTGCCGTTCTTTGGCACGATTTCTGAGTCTGGTTGATCCCTTAAAGCCTATGTGCAGTTTCGATCCGGGTGGAGAAATCCCACCGGACAGGCGTGCCTTGGGCATGTCCGGCATGCCGGGACGGGAGAGGATGCATCACCTCAATCAGCCAAATTCAGAATCTCCACGGTTGGATCGCGGTCGCGCTCATCACCTATGCCACCTGGCGCTATTTCGGTATACCGATGGTCGCAGTCGTCCTTATCGCTGCGGGCTATGTCCTTGCCCCCACCGCATTCGGCGGCGCGGGCGAGAACTGGGCACGGGTGGCGCGCAATCTCCGGTACTCCACCGATGGCGTGTTCGGACGGCCCGTCGAGGTCGTCGGGCGCACCGTGCTGATCTATATGCACCTGGGGGCGATATTGCAGGTCGCGGGGGCGGGCGAAGTGCTGTTGCGACTGGCCCTCGCCGCCACCGGACGGCTTGCAGGCGGACCTGCCCCTGCCGCGATCGTCGGCTCGCCCATGTTCGGATCGCTCTCGGGTGCCTCGGTCGCCAATGCGGTTTCGATCGGCGTCTTCACCATTCCTGTCATCAAGAAGGTCGGCTTCTCGCCGCGCTTTGCCGCAGGCATCGAGGCGGCGGCTTCGACGGGCGGGCAAATTCATGGCCCCCGTCTCTCCCCGCTTCGCCATCTCCGCGCTCCGCCGCTATACACCCCAGGACCAACCTCAATGCAGTTTTTGCCGAGGCGGGCATGGCTAGGGACAACATTTGTCAAGAACACGACCTAACGCACAGATCCGTCCCACATGCAGGAATTGCCTTACGGCTTGGCGCCTCATTGCGTGCGCGCTACGATTGCCCACCCACCAGTACGTTCGCTCTCAAAGATGGCGTCGAGCACCCGCATCGATGCTATGGCGTCCTCGACCCCGTAGGGCAGTTCGATTTCTCCCAAGACGGCTCTTGCAAACGCATCGGCCATGTCTGTGTACTGATCCGAAGCGCCGATTATTTCCCGCTTGGCCATATGACCGTCGAAGGTCGACCCATGGTCAACCAAAATTGCTGTTGGCTCACCCTGTGGCGCGTTGAACGGTATCAGAATCTCGACCCGCCCCCTGGTGCCGAGGATTTCGATCGACTGGTTATTGACCATCTGCGTCGACACCAGGAACAACAATTGCCGACCGTGTCCGAAGTCGATGATGGCGCTTGTCTGGCGGTCGGTCTTGAAGCGAGGGTCGCGGTCGACCAGTGACACGACACGCAGGGGCTCGGATTCGAAAAAGAAGCGGCCGGCCGTTACCGGATAGCATCCGATGTCCAGAATCGCGCCTCCACCCATGCTGGCAATGTTGCGGACATTACCGGGGTCGTCGTTGAAATAGGAGAAGACACCCCTGATCCCGCGAACTTCGCCCAGTTCTCCCGACCGTGCAATCTCCCGGGCGCGCAGCCATTGCGCATGGAAGCGGACCATGAAAGCCTCCATCACCAGCCTATCCGGGCGACAGGCGCGTAGCTTCGCTGCCTCCCCGGCATTTAGGGCAATGGGTTTTTCACACAACACGTGCTTGCCGGCGGCATTGGCGGCAAGGGTCAGTTCGACGTGCAGATGATTGGGAAGCGGGTTGTAGACTGCGTCGATTTCCGGATCGGCCAGCATTTCCTCGTAGGACCCGTAGGCTTTGGGGATTCCGAACTCGGAGGCGGCTGATTGCGCTCGCCGCAGATCACGGGAGGCGATACCCAGGAGCGCGCAATGAGGGGACTTCATGATTGCGGGAATGACTTTTTTCATGCCGATGTCGGCAGTAGACAACACGCCCCATCGAACTGACTTTGATCCGGACATCTGGTTCCTTGATTGTCGAGAGTTGTTGAGGCTACCGGTGGCCAAGCGATTGGCGGGACCGGCGCGAAACATCGCCGGTCCCAAGCCCACCGCGCGCGTCTAAGTGCCGGTCAGGAAGGCGCTGCAGCTTCCCGGTTTAGCGCTTCGAGCGCCCGAGCAGCTCTCTTCCTCTCGCGATACTGGCCGAACTGCTGATCGGCCAGCACGCCGGCCAGAATGACCCCGCCCATCACCGCGAAGTTCAGAGACGAAGGGATGCCGAGCAAATTGACCAGGTTTTGCAGTTGCTGGATCAATACTGCACCGAGAATGACCCCGATGATCGAACCCTCGCCGCCCCTTAACGAGAATCCGCCCAACACTGCGGCAGCAATGGCATAGAGCTCGTAAAAATTACCGTGCGAAGACGGCTGCACCGACTTGGTGAACATGGCGAAATATATCGCCGCGACTGAAGCCAGTACCGCGCAAATAACGTAGGCGGATGTGATGACCAGTCCCGTGCGTACGCCCGAATAGCGTGCTGCATCTTCGTTTTTGCCTACAGCGAAAAGATGTCGACCGAATACCGAACGGTGCAGCACGAACCAAGCTATGATCCCCACGATCACCATTGCGATGAACGAGTGGGGCACGCCATAGCTGCGGCCGATGGTGAGCCATTCCAGCAGGGGAAAGCTCGCACCAAATGGAAAACCGGCGGTGGCTTCTCCGGTGTAGCCTCTTGCCACGCCGCGATAGATGAGCAGACCGCACAGCGTAACGACGAAGGGCTGCATTCTAAGCTTGGTAATCAGCAGCCCATGCGCCATCCCTATCAGCGATCCAGCCATCACCGTGATGAGGATGGCGAGCGGCCAAGGTACACCCAAACGGCCGACCAGTTCTACAAAGAGCACGCCGAGAAGCGCAATCAACGAACCAACGGAGAGATCAATACCTCCGGTCATGATGACGAATGCTTGGCCTATGGCAAATAGGCCAAACAAGCCGATGAGATTGGCGGTGTTGCCCAAATTGATCGGCGACATGAACAGCGGGTTGCGCATGTAGACAATAGCCGCCACAACCAAAATCAAAACGGCTAGCCAAACGTCTTTCTTTTGCATGGTTCCTCAACTGCCTCCTACCGCCAGCTTTAGGACATTGTGTTCTGAAAAATTGCTTCTGGGCAGTTCCCCGGCCACCTTCCCTTCGCGCAGAACGACGATCCGGTCCGACACTCCAATTACCTCTTCCATGTCGCTCGAAATCATGACGACACCCACACCGGCGTTCGCTAGGGAGCGCATGAGCTTGTAGATTTCAGACTTTGCACCGACATCGATGCCTCGGGTGGGCTCATCGAATATGATGACCTTCGGCTTCATCGACAGCCACTTGCCCAGCACCACCTTTTGCTGGTTGCCGCCGGAGAGTTCGGCAGCATTGCGAGAGACGCCGTTGGTCTTAATGTTCAGATTGTCCCGTTGCTGCATCGCGCGCCTGTGTTGCGCACGGTCCGAGACAAAGCCGTTGCGTGCGACAGCGCCAAGGTCGGCCAGTGAAATGTTTTCGCAGATTGAGCTCTCGAGGATGAGGCCGGTCCGCTTTCGATCCTCGGGCACAAGGTAAATGCCGGCCTCGATGGCCCGGCGCGGCGTGTGCGCACGGAAGGGGCGCCCCGAGAGCGTGATTTCGCCTTCCAGTATGGCGCCGATGCCAAATATGGCTTCTGCAAGCTCGGTACGTCCGGCGCCGACGAGTCCGGCAATCCCGAGTATCTCGCCGCTCCTGATGTCGAGATTGACCCGCGCCTGAGGATTGGCAGTGTTCTTGAGCCCCCTGAGACCAAGAACCGTGCCGCCGACCGGAACCGACGGGGGTGTGTAAAGCGATTTTAGGTCGCGCCCGATCATCAGCCGGATCATAGCGTCGTGAC
>CAYSBF010000013.1:0-42635 GCA_964429025.1 uncultured Pelagibacterium sp. | reverse complement strand
ATCAGGACGCGCGCGGGGCGGTAGGAGATTTCGTGCCCGGCGCGGCCGCGATCCTCGAGCCAGCCCTTGACCGCCTTTATGTCCGCAGCCTTGACCGTACGCCCGTCTTCAAAGCGAAGGAGGTTTTCGAGAACGACCTTGAGCGAATGGGGGAGGCGGGAAATGCCCTCAAGCCCGTTCCTTTCCGCCTCGGGAAGCGAAAAGATCGTATAGGCCTTGTTTCCAACGGTGAGGGACTTTTTGGAGTTAAAGCTATTGGAATTGTCGGTCACGCGGGTCCGCCTTGTCTCAAGCCAGGATTTCGGGGCACCCCCGAATGAGACCGGGCCAAACGGCCAATTTCGCCGGGCTCACCCCACGAGCCCCGAGACGATGCTGGCCACCGGCACAAGCGGAGGCGTGTGGCGCGGCAGCCAAGGGCTCCCCCGCCAAGGTGCCCTCTCTATAATGAATCCAGATTGCACTTGCCAGCCCGGACTTTGGTTCAATAGAGCTAAAGACCCAATAGAGCGGGTATTTTTCATATGCCGGAAACCGGTTTGGAGGTTGAAGACCTTGCGCTCCAGCGTGGCGGGCGCAGGATCATCGAGGCCATCAGCTTTTCGCTCCGGCCCGGCGGTCTCCTTGAAATCCGCGGCCCCAATGGCGCTGGCAAATCCTCGCTGCTGCTGGCGCTTGCTGGCCTGATCGGGCCCGAGAGGGGCACGATTGGCTGGCCGGGCGCGGACGAGGAGGGCGGAACCCGCACGCTTTTGCACTATCTGGGCCATCAGGCAGCAATAAAGCCAGGGCTCAGCATCAGCGAAAACCTTCTCTTCTGGACAAATATCCTTGGCGGCGCAGAAAAAGATGCCGGGCCTGCGCTCGAAGCCGCCGGCCTTTCAGCAATCGCAACGCTCGATGCGGGGGTTCTGTCCGCCGGGCAGGCGAGACGCCTGGCGCTGGCCCGGCTATTGGCAGTGCCGCGCCCGGTCTGGCTTCTGGACGAGCCGACAAGCGCGCTCGACAGCCAGGGCGCGCAATGGGTTGGCGCGATGGTCGCACGGCATTTGAGCGCGGGCGGCATTGCGGTCATCGCGACCCATATCGATATCGGTTATGGCGAGGGCGTTGTTCCGCAGCGACTTGTGCTCGGAGCGGGCCGATGAAGGGGTTCGGCGCCATCATCGCCCGCGATCTCAAGCTCGGGTTGCGCCAGGGCGGCGATATCCTGACGCTCGTGCTGTTCTTTGTGATCGTTGCGACGGTTTTGCCCTTTGCCATCGGGCCGGACCGGCCCCAACTGGCCCGGCTGGCGCCGGCCATCGTCTGGGTGGCGGCGCTTCTCGCCCAGCTCCTTTCCAATGAAAGGCTGTTCAAGGCCGATTTCGAGGACGGCTCGCTCCTCGTCCTGCGCCATGCGAATCTGCCGCTCGAGGCGATCATCGGGGCGAAAATGGTCGCGCACTGGCTTTTGACGGGACTGCCGATCATCCTTGCAACGCCGATTCTGGCGCTGATGCTCGGCATGGACGCCCCGGCCCTGATGCTGGCGCTTTTCTCGCTCTTGCTGGGCACGCCTGCGCTCATCGCATTCGGGGCGGTGGGGGCGGCTGTGACAGTTGGCCTCAAGCGGGGCGGGCTGGTGGCGCCGGTTCTTGTCTTGCCGCTCAGCCTGCCTGTGCTAATTTTCGGCACCGGTGCCATGGCGCCCATGACGCCGGAGGCCTCGGGGCAGGCGCTTCTGCTTCTTGGAGCGCTGGCCCTGGCATCGGTGGCGCTGACGCCCTTTGCCGCCGCCATGGCGCTGAGATTTGCCGGAGAGTGAGAGATTGGCCGCGACCGAGACGCAAGCAGCAAAGCCGAGCCTGTGGACGCGGATAGCGCATCCGGGCCTGTTCCTGGGCTGGTCGCGCCATCTCGTTGCGCCGCTTGCCTTGCTGAGCGCGGGCCTTTTGGGCTGGGGGCTCTATCTTGCCTTCCTTGCCTCGCCGCCGGACTACCAGATGGGCGATACGGTGCGCATCATGTATGTGCATGTGCCGACGGCCTGGCTCAGCCAATTCTGCTATGGGGTGATGTTCGTTTCCGCCATCGGCACGCTGGTCTGGCGCCACCCAATGGCCGATGTCAGCCAGAAGGCGGCAGCCCCGCTCGGCGCGGTCTTTACCACTGTGGCGCTCTTTACCGGGGCGCTCTGGGGGCGCCCGACCTGGGGCACGTTCTGGGAGTGGGACGGGCGGATGACCTCGACGCTGGTGCTGCTTTTCATCTATCTGGGGATCATCGCGCTCTGGCGGGCCTTTGACGACCAGCTCAAGGCGGCCCGGCTGGTGTCGGTGGTCACGCTGGTCGGCGCGATCAATATCCCGATCATCAAGTTCTCGGTCGACTGGTGGCAGACCCTGCACCAGCCGGCCTCGGTCATCCGGCTCGACGGGCCAACCATTGCCCCGGAAATCCTGACGCCGCTGCTCGTGATGACGGGAGCGTTCTCGGTCGTGTTCCTGACGCTTCATCTGGTTCGGATGCGCACCGAAATCGTCAAACGCCGCATCAGGAGCCTCGAGCTTGCCGCCGCCCGCGCGGCGGGAGGGGCCGGGCGATGATCGCGTTGGGCCAGCACTGGGAATTCGTCACCGCCGCCTATCTGGGCTGCTTCGCGCTGGTTGGAGCGGCGATAGGCTGGACCGTCTTTGACGCCCGGCGCGCCCAGACGCGGGTGGAGGCGCTCGAAGCGCAGCGCGACCGGCAGCGGGCGGCAAGAGAGTGATGCAGTCCAAACGCCTGCGTATCCTGCTCGCCATCCTGCCGCTCCTTGCGCTCCTTGCGCTTGTCGGGGTCTTTGCCGCGCAAATGGGGCGCGATACGCGCTTTGTGCCCTCGGCCCTCATCAACAAGCCGGCACCTCAATTTTCCCTTGCCGCGCTCGAGGGTCACGACCAGCCAGGCTTTTCAACCAGCGATCTTGCAGGAAACGGCGTCAGTGTCGTCAATGTCTTTGCCAGCTGGTGCGTGCCTTGCCGGGAGGAACATCCCTTGCTGATGGATCTGGCCGGGCGGGATGGCATCACGATCTACGGGATCAATTACGACGATCCCGCGCCAAATGCGCGCGCCTTCCTGTCCGAACTGGGCAATCCCTATGACGCGATCGGCGCGGATCGCGACCGGCGCGTGGGGATCGAATGGGGCGTCTATGGCGTGCCCGAGACCTTTGTGGTCGATAACCAGGGCATCATCACCTACAAATATGTCGGGCCGCTTTCGGCCGAGAGCTATCGCGAGAGGCTGCTGCCCGCCATCGAGGCGGCCCAGGCCGGCGAGGGGACCAGACAATGAATCAGAACGAGGGAAACGCCATGTCCTGCCGCTGCGGCGCGGTCAGGATCGTGCTTGAGGCCGCGCCTTTCCTCGCGGCCGTTTGCTATTGCGACGACTGCCAGGCGGCCGGAACCCGGCTCGCTGCGTTGGAGGGAGCCCCGGCGGTTCTCGATGCCGATGGCGGCACGGCATACGCGATGGTGCGCAAGGACCGGGTACAGATAGAGTTTGGCGAAGAGCATCTGGCCGAGTTTCGGCTCAAGCCCGACGCACCCACGCGCCGCGTCGTTGCGACCTGCTGCAATACGCCGATGTTCCTCGATGTCAGCGCCGCGCATTGGCTGACGCTTTACAGCGACCGGATGCCGGCCTCGGCGCGCCGGCCGGTCGAAATGCGGGTGATGACCAAGTACCGGAATTCGGATCTGCCGTTTCCGGACGCTGCCCCGACCTACAGGGAGCACACGCTGCGTTTCGTCTTCAAGGTGCTCGGCGCCTGGATCGCGATGGGCTTTGGGCGGCCCAGGCTGCCCGATTATCCTCACATATCGGGCTGAACGCCCTCGGCGAGGGCCTTGGCCGGATTCTTGCTCTCCTCGGCCGCCTTGGGATCGGCGGCATAGCGCGTGAGGAGCGGAACCTGGGCGAAGGCGAAGATCATCGTTATGGGCATCACGCCCCAGACCTTGAACGCGACCCAGAAATCGGTCGAGAAATTGCGCCAGACGATCTCGTTGAGCAGCGCCAGGAAGAAAAAGAAGATGCCCCAGCGCAGGGTCATCAGATACCAGCCGCGGTCCTGGAGCCGGTAGACTTCGCCGAAGACATAACGCAGCAGGGAATGGCCGAAAACGAGCCCGCCCAAAAGCACCGAGCCGAACAGCACATTGGTGATGGTCGGCTTGATCATGATGAACAGCTCGTCCTGGAACAGCAGCGTCATTCCGCCAAAGACCAGAACCGCAACGCCTGTCACAAGCGGCATCACCGGGATGCGCTTCATGATCAGTTTCGAGAGCACCAGCGAGATGACCATGGCGGCCATGAACACGGCGGTCGCAAAGATGATGGGCTGGGAAAACCAGGCCTGCAGCGCCGGGAAGGCCGAAAGGATGCGCTCGCCCTGGGCGTTGACGAGGAAAAAGATCACCAGCGGCCCGAGTTCGAGCGCGAGCTTGGTCAATTGGGGCCTGAGTTCCTCCCAATTGACCTCGTCCTTTTTCTGCGTCTGGGCCTGGGTCATCCGTCTAGTCCTTTGTGGTTCCGGCGATGGCATGCGCGAAGTCGTCGGCATTGAACGGCTCGAGATCGCCGATTGCCTCGCCAACCCCGATGAAATGGATGGGCAGGGCGAATTTGCGGGCGATCGCGACAAGGATGCCACCGCGCGCGGTCCCGTCGAGCTTGGTCATCACCAATCCCGTCACCCCCGCCTTCTGCCCGAAGATTTCGACCTGATTAAGGGCGTTCTGCCCGGTCGTCGCATCGAGCGTCAAAAGCGTGGCGTGCGGGGCGGTCTCGTCGCGTTTCCTGATGACACGAATGATCTTTTCGAGCTCATCCATCAATTCGGTGCGGTTCTGGAGCCGACCCGCCGTGTCGATAATCACGATGTCGGTTGCCGTTTCCTGCGCCCTTGCCACAGCGTCAAAGGCGAGCCCGGAGGCGTCGGCGCCGGTCGGGCGGGTGACGACCTCCACCCCGCTGCGCTGCCCCCAGACCTCGAGCTGTTCGACGGCTGCGGCGCGGAAGGTGTCGCCGGCGGCGAGCAGCACCGACTTGCCCTGCGCCTTGAACTTGGCGGTCAGCTTCCCGATCGTCGTTGTCTTGCCTGACCCGTTGACGCCCACCATCAGGATCACGAAGGGCTTTCTGGCCGGATCGATTTCGAGCGGAACGGCCACCGGCGCAAGGACCGAGGCCACTTCCTGAGCCAGTGCGGCGCGGACATCGGCGGGCGAAATGTCCTTGTCGAATTTCTCGGCGCGGAGCCGCTCGGTGATGGCGATTGCGGTGTCGATGCCGAGATCGGCGGCGATCAGCGTGTCCTCGAGATCGGCAAGGGTCGCCTCGTCGAGCCTTTTCTTTGTAAAGATCGCTCCGATCGAGGCGGTAAGCGTGTCCGAGGAGCGCTTTAAGCCCAGCCCCAGGCGTTCGATCCAGGTTTTTGGCGCGCCCTGTGTTCCCTCGTCGCGCACCAGCCCATGTTCAAGTGCATCGGGCTTGTCGAGCGGGTCCTGAACCTCTGCGGGCACGGGGGGTTCGTGCTCGGGGGGATTGGGGTGGCCGGCGCGCAGCCATTCGGCCTGCATTTCGGGCGGAGCGGCGTCGGGGCCCTTGTTGAGTTCTTCATCCGCGGCACTATCTGGCCTGGAGGAGCGATCATCGCCTTGCTCGGGTCTTGCGTCGCTTCCGAAAATCCGGCCCCAGAAGCCCGGCTTTTTCTCCCGCTTGTCCTCGCTCATGCCGCCCTCCTTTCGGGATGAGCCGTAAGCCCCTCCCTTGTCGTTCCGGCAATGACGGCGCTGACGATTTCGCCGGGGGTGCCATCTTCGAGCATGACAGGAATGAACTGTTCGGTCCGGCCCAGGCCATTGCGTTCGACGAGAACCGATTCGGTCACCCCGACCCGGCTCTGGCAGAGCTTTTGAAACTGGGCTTCTCCGGCGGCGCGCAGGAGGGCGGCGCGTTCGCGGGCAAGGCGCTTTGGAACCAGCGGCATCCTTGCCGCCGGCGTGCCCTCGCGCGGGGAAAAGGGAAAGACGTGGAGATAGGTGAGGCCGGCCTCAACGACGAAATCGAGCGTGTTGCGGAACATCGCCTCGGTTTCGGTGGGAAAGCCCGCAATGATATCGGCCCCGAACACCATGTCGGGCCGCAGGCTCCGAAGCTTGCTGACGATCCCCAGCGCATCGGCGCGGGAATGGCGCCGCTTCATGCGCTTGAGGATCATGTCGTCGCCCGATTGCAGCGAAAGATGGAGATGCGGCATGAGACGAGGATCGGTGACCGCCTCATAGAGGGCGGGGTCGACCTCGATGGAATCGATCGAGGAAATGCGCAAACGGGGCAGGTCGGGCACGTGCTTCAAGATCGCCTGGGTGAGCTTGCCGAGTGTCGGCGCCCCGGGAAGGTCGCCGCCATAGGAGGTGATGTCCACCCCGGTCAGCACAATCTCCCTGTAGCCATTGCCGACGAGCCGTCTGATCTGGTCGACCACGACCCCCATGGGCACCGAGCGCGAGGGCCCGCGGCCAAAGGGGATGATGCAGAAGGTGCAGCGGTGGTCGCACCCGTTCTGGACCTGAACGAAGGCGCGGGCCCTGCCGTCGAGCCCGTCGATCAGATGGCCGGCGGTCTCGGTCACGCTCATGATGTCGTTGACCTGCACCTTGTCGTTGAGTTTCTCGCCAAACACCAGCGGGGCGTAGCTCTGCGCGCTGAGCTTGTCATTGTTGCCCAGCACGAGATCGACCTCGGCCATCTCGCCAAAGTCGCGGGCCTGCGTCTGGGCGGCGCAGCCGGTGACGATGATCTTTGCTTGCGGGTTTTCGCGGCGCGCCTTGCGGATGGCCTGCTTGGCCTGCCTGACCGCTTCGGCGGTCACCGCGCAGGTATTGACGATGATCGCGTCCGAAAGACCCGATTTTGCCGCTTCGGCCGTGATGACTTCCGATTCATAGGCGTTAAGCCGGCAGCCGAATGTGATCGTCTCGATGCTCACGCGGCGTCACCTGCGAGCAGTTCTGCGGGAATGACGCCCTCATAATCGCGCGACCAGGGGCCGGTCATGAGGATACGATCGTCGCTCTCGCGCCAGTCGATCTCGAGCGGACCCCCCGGCAATTCGATCGTCACCCTACGCCCCGTCAGCCCCTTTCGCGCTGCGGCAACGCCGGTGGCGCAGGCGGCAGTGCCGCAGGCAAGCGTCAGACCTGCGCCGCGCTCCCAGACCTTGGCCCTGATGCGGTCGGGCGCCAGAACCTGGGCGATGGTGATATTGGCGCGCTCAGGGAAGATCGGATGGTTTTCGAGCAGGGGCCCGAACCGGCCAAGGTCGTGCGCCTCGATGTCGGGGACCCAGAAGATGGCGTGCGGATTGCCGACATTGACGACGGATGGGGTATGAAGCACGGGCGCGTCGATCGGGCCGATCTGAAGCTCGATCCCGGTCGTATCGGCAAAGGGTTCGGAAAGCGGGATCTTGTCCCATTCAAAACGCGGCACACCCATATCGATGGTGACGCGCTCGCCATCGATCCTGCCAGAGAGAATGCCGGCATTGGTGCGGATGGTGACGGTGCCTATGCCCTTTTCGGTGGCGATGGTTGCGGCGATGCAGCGGGTGGCATTGCCGCAGGCGTCGACTTCCCCGCCTTCGGCGTTATAGATGCGCATGAAGACATCGACGCCCTCGATCGTGTCGGGCTCGATGATGATCACCTGGTCGCATCCGATCCCGCTCTTGCGGTCGGCGATCGCGCGCACCTCATCGGCCGACAGGGCAATGGGATCAGACCGCGCATCGAGCACGACGAAGTCGTTTCCCAATCCGTTCATCTTGACGAAAGGCAGCGCGCCTGCGGCCATGGTTCGACCCATCCGATCCGTTGTCCGGCACTTGGCCGGCCTCACGAGCCTATATGGCGCAAAAGTGTGGCCTTTTCCAGCTTGGGCCGGAATCGATGCCTGGGGCCCTCTCTCCGGTGGCTTGGTGGTTAAGCACTTGTTACGGGATTTGCCCATATTCTGTGCAGATTAGAATCCGTCGGGAGGATGGAGGACGATGTCGCAGGTTATGGAGGTGCGGGGCGAGAGCCAGGCGCCGGAACATGTTTTGGCGCCCATTGGCGAACGAGTCGGGCGGCTCGGGGTCGCCATCGCCGATATTGTTGGCCTGATTTCGGATCTGAGCGAGGACGGTCAGCGCCAGAGCCAGGCAACGCGCGGCGTGATCGAGGCGGCGCGCGAAATGAGCGCGGCCACCGCCACACTCGACAAGGTCATGGCCGAAACGCTGAGCGCTGCCCATGACACGCGCGACGTGATCGGCAACAGCGCCAAAATCCTCGGCGATGTCGTGCAATCGAGCGCCAGGACCATGAATGCACTCGGCGACGGCGCGCTCAAGGTGCGCGAGACGCTGGTGGCGGTTGAGGCCACCACGGCACGCGTCAATGCGGCGAGCGCCTCGATCGGGCAGATCGCGCGCGAGACCAAGCTTTTGGCGCTCAATGCCAGCGTCGAGGCGGCGCGGGCCGGGGAGGCAGGAGCGGGCTTTGCCATCATCGCCCAGGCGGTCAAAACGCTTGCCGACCAGATTCACGGCTTTTCGGGCGAAATCACCACCCAGCTGGCCTCGATGAAGGACGCGCTCGCCCAGCTTCAGGTCCAGGCGCAGGCCAATGCCGATGCCGCCAACGAGGCGGCGGGGCACACTGCGGCGGCGACCGAGGCCACTGAAAGCCTGGCGCGGGTCGTGGGTTCGGCCGATGCGCTGGTCAAGGGCATCGAATCGATGCGCGGCCCGGTCGAATCCAATGTCGAGGGCTTTGCCGCCGTCCAGAACGGGCTCGACGGGCTCTCCCAATCCATCGCCCGCTCCAAGAGCCATCTCGATGCCGCGGAAAAACGCGCCGAATCGATCCTCACCATCTCCGAGGAATTCATTCTTTTCGTCGCCGATAGCGGGGTCGAAACCGCCGACACGCCCTTTATCGACGAGGTGCGGGCTCAGGCGGACCGGATCAGCGCGCTGTTTGAAAGCGCTGTCGCGGCCGGCGAGATCACGATGAGCGATCTTTTCGACACCAATTACCGCGAAATCCCCGGCTCGAACCCCAAGCAGGTGATGACCCGGTTCACCGCGTTCACCGACCGCGTGCTGCCCGCCATCCAGGAGCCCGTGCTCAAGATAGACCCGCGCGTCACCTTCTGCGCGGCGGTCGACCGGAACGGCTATCTGCCCACGCACAACAAGATCTATTCGCACCCCCAGGGTCCCGACCCGGTCTGGAACGTCTCTAACTGCCGCAACCGGCGCATCTTTGATGACCGCACCGGGCTGTCGGCCGGACGCAACACCAAGCCCTTCCTCGTCCAGACCTACAGACGCGACATGGGGGGCGGAAAATTTGCGCTCATGAAGGATTGTTCGGCCCCGATCTTTGTCAATGGCAAGCATTGGGGCGGGCTGAGGCTTGCCTACAAGGTCGAATAGCGCCGTTTGACTCGGGCGCGGCTTTGCCTCTATAAGCC
The DNA here is from genome assembly GCA_964429025.1 of uncultured Pelagibacterium sp. Taxonomy (GTDB): domain Bacteria; phylum Pseudomonadota; class Alphaproteobacteria; order Rhizobiales; family Devosiaceae; genus Pelagibacterium. The sequence continues at coordinate 33,074 of CAYSBF010000013.1, read as the reverse complement.
GCCTCGAGCTTCTGTCAGCCATTGATGGAATCCGAGTCACTGGGTTGTTTCAAGGAACAACCGGTCAACACCCGCCAGCGCGTTGCGCCCGCGGGTGTGTTTTGCATTCGGCCGGTAGTGTCTTTGATGGTCGCGCTCCCGAACAGAAAAGTGGTTTCCACTTTTTCTCAAAGCGCTCCGGGCCCATATTCGGATTTCATCGAGGACACGGGACAGAAACAAAGCGAGCGAAGTATGTTTGAAAGCCTTTCAGATCGCCTGGGCAAAATCTTTTCCGGTCTTACCGGACGGGGCGCGCTCAGCCAATCCGATGTCGAGGCCGCGCTGCGCGAGGTGCGCCGCGCGCTGATCGAGGCCGATGTTTCGCTCGAAGTGGTGCGCGCCTTTACCGAGCAGGTGGGGCAGCGCGCGGTTGGCGCGGAAGTGACCCGCTCGGTCACGCCGGGCCAGCAAGTCGTCAAGATCGTCCATGACGAACTGGTGGCCGTACTGGGTGAAGAGGGCGTACCGATCTCGCTCAATGCCCCGGCGCCCGTGCCTATCCTGATGGTGGGCCTGCAGGGTTCGGGCAAGACGACGACCACGGCAAAGATCGCCAGGCGACTAAAGGACAGGCAGAACAAGCGCGTTCTGCTCGCGTCGCTCGATACGCGCCGGCCAGCGGCCATGGAGCAATTGAAAACGCTCGGCGAGCAGATCGGGGTCGATACGCTCGCGATCGTTCCGGGGCAGTCGGCGGTCGAAATCGCCAGGCGCGCCATCCAGAGCGCGAAGACCGGCGGCTATGATGTGGTGATGCTCGATACGGCTGGCCGCACCCATATCGATGAAGAGCTGATGGCGGAGACCGCCGAGATCAAGCGGGTGGCCAACCCCCATGAAATTCTCCTCGTCGCCGATGCACTGACCGGTCAGGACGCGGTCAATCTGGCGCGGAGTTTTGACCAGCGCGTCGATGTCACCGGCATCGTTCTCACCCGGGTGGATGGCGATGGGCGCGGTGGCGCGGCGCTTTCCATGCGGGCGGCGACCGGCAAGCCGATCAAGCTGATCGGCGTTGGCGAAAAAATGGATGCGCTCGAGGATTTCCATCCCAAGCGCATTGCCGACCGTATCCTGGGCATGGGCGACATCGTTTCGCTGGTTGAAAAAGCGGCCGAGACGGTTTCGGCGCAAGACGCCCAGAAAATGGCCAAAAAGCTCAAAAAGGGCCAGTTCGACCTCGACGATCTCATGGGCCAGCTTCAGCAGATGAAGAAAATGGGCGGCATGGCGTCGCTGATGAAGATGATGCCGGGCATGGGCGCGATGGCCAAGAACGTGCCGGCGGACAAGATGAACGACAAGATGTTCGACCGCCAGATCGCCATCATCCAGTCAATGACCAAGAAGGAGAGGGAAAAACCCGACCTTCTGAACGCCTCGCGCCGCAAGCGCATCGCGGCCGGTGCGGGCGTCGAGGTCAGCGAGATCAACAAGCTCATCAAGATGCACCGCCAGATGGCGGACATGATGAAGAAGGTGTCGCGCAACGGGGCGGGCGGGCTCGCCAACATGTTCGGTGGCATCGGCAAGAAAATGCTCGGGGGCGGGGGCATGCCCGATATGGACCCGCGCGAGATCGAGGCCATGGCAAAGCAGATGGGGGCCGACCCCGCCAAGCTGCCAGACGATTTTTCAAAGCTTGCCAAGCAGGCGGGCGCGGGCGGGCTGCCCGGGCTCGGCGGGCTGGGCGGCAACCAGAAATTCCCGGGGCTCCCGGGTCTGCCCGGCCTGCCGGGCAAAAAGAAGTAACCCCTTGGATCAACCTTTCAGAGTTCAAAGACAGAAAGACAAAAAATGGCAATCAAGATTCGCCTTGCACGCGGTGGCTCCAAAAAGCGCCCCTATTACCACATCGTCATCGCCGATGCGCGGGCCCCGCGTGACGGGCGCGTGATCGAGCGCATCGGGTCCTATAACCCCATGCTGCCCAAGGATGACGAAAAGCGCGTCGTTCTCGATACCGATCGTGCAGCCCACTGGCTCAAGACCGGCGCCCAGCCGACCGACCGCGTCGAGCGCTTTCTTGATGCGGCGGGCCTTTTGAAGCGTGCCCCGCGCAACAATCCCGAAAAGGCCAAGCCCGGCGCCAAGGCGCTCGAGCGTCTCGAGGAAAAGCGGGCTGCAGAAGAAGCCGCCAAGGAAGCGGCAGCCGCTCCGGCTCAAGAGGCTCCTGCCGAGGCCCCGGCCCAAGAGGCGCCTGCTTCAGAAGAAGCCGTGGCAGAGTAAGGTTTGTTGGGCGCAAAGCGCACAAGGACCGACAATCGCATCCTCATGGGCCGCATCGGTGCGGCCCATGGGATCAGGGGCGAGGTGCGCATCACCTCCTATACCGAGGACCCCCTCGCTATCGCCGGATATGATCCGCTCGAAACCGACAGGCCGGGACTGGCCATATCGATTGCCAGGGCGCGGCTGTCCAAAAACACCGTCATTGCGACGCTCAAGGGCATCACGGACCGCAATGGCGCAGAGAGGCTCAACGGCGTCTCGCTCTATGTCTCGCGGGACCGGCTCGCCGAGCCCGACGAGGATGAATTCTATCACGCCGATCTTATCGGGCTCGAGGTGAGGCTCGGGGACGGATCGGTGCTGGGCGAGGTGGCGGCGGTCACCAATTTCGGCGCGGATGATCTTCTGGACGTCAGGCTGAGCGGGTCGGGCAAGTCGGTCTATCTTCCCTTTACCCGCGCAATCGTTCCCGCACTTCATATCGCGGAGGGCTATCTGGTCGCGGTGCCGCCGGAGGGGTGGCTCGATGACGCTTCACCCGATGACCAGGAGGATCAGGGGCAATGAGCTTTCGCGCCTCGGTCATCACGCTTTTTCCGGACCTCTTTCCCGGGCCGCTCGGCGCCTCTGTGATCGGGCGCGGGCTCGAGAGCGGGGCGTGGACGCTCGAAACGCTCTTCCTGCGCGATTTTGCCACCGACCGGCACCGCACCGTCGATGATACCCCATCGGGCGGGGGCGCGGGCATGGTGCTCAAGCCCGACATTCTGGCCGCTGCCATCGATCAAGCGGCGCCGCAAGGCGATCTGCGCCCCAAAATCCTCATGAGCCCGCGCGGCGCACCCCTGACGCAGGCCCGGGTGCGCGAACTTGCCGCCGGGCCGGGGGCCGTCATCGTCTGCGGGCGTTTCGAGGGGGTGGATCAGCGGGTGATCGAGGCGCGCGATCTTGAGGAGATCTCGATCGGGGACTACGTGCTCGCCGGGGGCGAGGTGGCGGCGATGGTGCTGCTCGAAGCGGTGGTGCGGCTGTTGCCGGGCGTACTCGGTGCTGCCCAAAGCCATGCCGACGAAAGTTTCGAGAACGGGCTGCTCGAATATCCGCAATATACGCGCCCGCAGGTTTTTGAGGACCGTCCCATCCCCGAAGTGCTCGTCTCGGGCGATCACGGCAGGATCGAAAAATGGCGCCGGGCCGAGGCCGAGGCGCTCACAAAGGCGCGGCGGCCCGACCTCTGGGCCCACTACAAGCAAAAACCCTAGACTCACCGGGTCATTTGCTCTATAGGCCCGCTCGACTTATGGAGCAAGGCTCCTCCGTCCAAACAAGACCGGGCACCCAAAGGGGCCCCAGCGAAAAGATAGAACGGATTTTCAGTATGAACATCATCCAGCAGCTCGAAAAAGAGCAGGCCGATGCGCTTATTGCCAAGCGTGCCGTCCCCGAATTTTCTCCCGGCGACACCGTCAAGGTGTGGGTGCGCATCCGCGAAGGCGAAAAAGAGCGGCTTCAGGCCTATGAAGGCGTCGTGATTTCGCGCTCCGGTTCGGGCCTGATGGAAAGTTTCACGGTGCGCAAGATCTCCTATGGCGAGGGCGTCGAGCGCGTGTTCCCGGTCCTTTCCCCGATGATCGACCGCATCGAGGTTCTAAAACGCGGCAAGGTGCGCCGCGCCAAGCTCTATTATCTGCGCGATCGCCGCGGCAAGGCCGCCCGCATTTTCGAATCGACCAGTGCGCGCACCAAGCGCATCGAGGCCGATGAACGCCAGGCCGCAGCCGACGCCAAGGCTGCCCGCGAAGCCGAAAAGGTCGCTGCCGCAGAGGCGCTGGCGGCCGAGCTTGCTGCCCAGGAGGCCGCCGAAGCCGCAGCAGCTGAAGCTGCCGCCGCCGAGGCCGAAGCACCGGCAGCAGAGGAAGCCAAGAGCGAATAGCCTTTCGGTTCCTTTTCCGACATTTGAGACCCGGCCAATGCGGCCGGGTTTTCTTTTGCCCTTTTGGGGAATAAATTCGCCCTCTCCGGTGTCTCACCTTTTGTAGCGAACGGCTCGAGCCGTTCATCAAACAGAGGCAGGAGACCCCGATCATGTTGAAGTCACTACGCCTGCCCGCTGCGCTCGCGGCGGGATTTACTCTTTTTGCCACGGCCGCGCTTGCCCAGGCGCCAGTCCAGACGCTTTCGACCGATATCGGCGATGTGATCGCCGACGCCGAGGGGTTTGTCCTTTACACCTTCCGCAATGACGAGCCGGGCGTCTCCAATTGCTACGATCAGTGCGCGGACAATTGGCCACCCTTCTTTGCCGAAGAGGGGGCGATGGAGGAGGGCGACTATTCCCTCGTCACCCGCAATGATGGCACCGTGCAATGGGCCAAGGACGGCTGGCCGCTCTACTATTGGGTTGGCGACACCGAGCCGGGCCAGACCACGGGAGACGGGGTCGGCGGCAATTGGGACGTCGCGCGTCCCTGATGGGGGACTATCCCGGGCGGTACCGGACAATTCCGTGCCGTCCGGGAATTGGGTATGCTGTGCTTCGCTTATTGGAAGCGTTCCGCCGGGAGCCGAAATGCGCGAGGCGCTGATCGCTCATCTGCCTGCATTGCGCCGCTATGCCCACGGGCTGACCGGTGCGCGGGCCGATGCCGAGGATCTGCTGCAGGCAACGCTGCTGCGGGCGCTCGAGAGCGCGCCGGGGTGGCGCGGGGTGAATTTGCGCGCCTGGCTTTATACGATCATGACCAATCTCTACCGCAACGGCTTGCGCGCGAAAGCAAGCCGGCCACAGCTTGCGCTAATGGAGGAAGCGGACGGGATCGCCGCGCCGCTGGCCGATCCCGATCCCCTGCTCAAGGCGCGGCTCAATCGGGCGCTGGGGGCGCTCAGCCCGGAGATGCGGGTTGTCCTGATGCTGGTGGTGCTCGAGGGCTGCAGCTATGAGGAGACTGCAAGGATCGCTGTCATTCCGGTGGGAACGGTGATGTCGCGTCTGGCGCGCGCCCGGGCGCAGCTTTCGGCGCTGCTCGAAGGCGAGGCGGTGGTCTATCTCAACAGGGGCGAAAAACGGCAATGAGTGCAAAACCTCTCATCACCGAGGAGGAGTTGTCCGCCTATCTCGACGGCGCGCTAGAGAGGGAACGGCAGGCCGTTGTCGCGGCGGCGCTGGCCGAGGATCCTGCCCTTGCGGCAAGAATCGCGGCCTGGCGCGACCAGGACGAAGCAATCCGTGGGCTGTTTGCGCCCTATGAGAGGGGAAGCAGCGCCGATCTGCCAACGGCCCGGCCGACGGGACGGCGCGGGCGTCCGGCTCGCTATGCGGCCGCGCTGGCGCTGGCTTTCCTTGCCGGTGGAGGCGGGGGTTATTTCCTGGGTACCGGGGTTGTACCGCAACCTGCCAGCCGCGCGCCAAGTGCCGATGCGGAATGGCTCGAACAGGCGGCGCGCGATGTGTTCCTTACCTATGTTCGCGAGGTGCGCCATCCGGTGGAAGTCGGCGCCGATGAGCGCGACCATCTCGTCGGCTGGCTCGGCAACCGCATCGAGAAGCCCTTTACCGCGCCCGAACTCGACCGGCTCGGCTTTGACCTTGTCGGGGGCAGGCTGTTGCCCGTGGGCGGCGCGCCGGGGGCAATGCTGATGTATGAAAACGCCCAAGGGGACCGTGTCACGATCCTCATGGCCAGGAACACCGGCGCGCGCGACACCGCCTTCCAGTTCTCGCAAGGGGCGGGCGTCAATACGCTGCGCTGGATCGACGGGCGGATGGCCTACGCCATTTCCGCCTTTCTCGACCGCCCGCATCTCGAAGCGGTCACGCGGGCGATCTATCAGCATTTCGAAGAGAGCTGATCGGCCAGGGGGATTTGGGAACCGGACGGAACTGGTTAGGTTGGTGGATAGACAGTTACGCCCCGGAACCAAAAGCTCTCCATGTCCGAACACGCCTCTTCCCTCACCGATTGGCGGCCTGCCACTGTCCATCAAGACCTTGGCGAGGGGTTTTTCGATCGGGTTCATCCGGCCGATTTTCCAAAGACGATCCTGCGCTATCGCAACCAGCGCTGGGCCGGGCGCATGGGGCTCGGGGGTTTGAGTCAAACGCAGTGGATCGATCATTTCTGCCGCTTCACGCCCTTGCCGGGGAGTTTCGAGACGCCGCTGGCGCTGCGCTATCACGGCCACCAGTTTCAGAGCTACAATCCCCAGCTCGGCGATGGACGGGGTTTTCTCTTTGCCCAGGGCTATGATCTTGCCGATGGCAAACTGCGCGATTTCGGCACCAAGGGGTCGGGGGTAACGCCCTGGTCGCGGGGCGGGGACGGGCGGCTGACGCTCAAGGGCGGGGTGCGCGAAGTGCTCGCAACCGAAATGCTCGAGGCGCTGGGGGTCGAGACCTCCAAGAGCTTTTCGCTCATCGAGACCGGGGAGAGCCTATTTCGCAATGACGAGCCTTCGCCTACGCGCTCGGCGGTGCTGGTGCGGCTGTCCCATTCCCATATAAGGATAGGGACGTTCCAGCGGCTGGCCTATTTCGACGATGTGACCAGCCTTCAAAAGCTCGCCGATCACGTCATCACCCATTATTACCCTGAGTTGTCCGGGCTTTCGGGCGATCGGCGGGTGGCCGAGCTTCTCGCCGCGATTGTCGGCAATGTCGCGCGGGTTGGCGCGCAATGGATCGCGGCGGGGTTCGTCCATGGCGTTCTCAATACCGACAATATCAATGTCACCGGCGAAAGTTTCGATTACGGGCCCTGGCGATTCCTCCCCCATTACGATCCGGGCTTTACAGCCGCCTATTTCGACGAGACCGGGCTTTACGCCTATGGGCGCCAGCCCGACGGGTTGGCCTGGAATCTCACCCGGCTTGCCGAATGCCTCGTGCCGCTGGCCAGCGTTGAGGCGCTTGAGCCCGAGCTCAACCGATTCTGGCCTGCGTTCAAAGGCGCTCTCGGCGACGCCATCCTCCAAAGACTGGGGCTTGTGCCGCTCGGGCAGGAAAAGGACGACGCCTTGGTTACCGGGCTCCTTTCGTTCCTCACCGAAGTGCGGCCCGCATTTGAACAGGTTTTTTTCGATTGGCGCGGCGGTCTTTCAGCGCGCGAAAAAGCCCTGGCCGGTCCGCTCGGCGCACTCTACACTGCGGACGCGTTCGCCCCGGTCCTGGCCGCGCTCGAACTTTACGAGCCCCGCCCGGACGCCCGCGCGCATCCCTATTTCGAACGCGAACGGCCCAGAACCATGCTGATTGACGAGGTCGAGGGGGTCTGGGCTGCGATCGCGAACGATGACGACTGGTCGGGCTTCGAGGCGGTCATTGAGGATATCGGATCGATGCGCGCGGCCTATGGCGCGTAAACCTTTCACCGTGAATTGACTGGCGAGGCCCGGCGTCTGATCCTAAAACCTTGGCCCATGACAAGCTGCCGCATCCTTCCCGCGCTCGCCATTGCTCTCTCGGTCCTCATCGGGACGGGCCACGCCCTGGCCTATGAGGTCAGGAGTGGCGCGGAGGCGGTGGTCGAGCTCTTTACGAGCCAGGGCTGCTCGCGCTGCCCGGAAGCAGATGCCTATCTGGCCGAGCTCGGCCAGCGGGAGGATGTGGTGGCGCTCGCCTATCACATCGATTACTGGGATTATATCGGCTGGGCGGACACTTTTGCGCTTCCCGCCAATACCGAATTGCAAAAGGCCTATGCGGCAAGCTGGGGCAAAAATCGCGTCTATACCCCGCAAATGGTGGTCAATGGCCGGCAGGGGCTGGTCGGCAGCCATCGCGAGGACGTCGCGGCGGCGCTCGAAGGTGCGGAGCTCGAGCTCGACCTCGAACTTGCCATCGAAGACGGTGAAGCCGCGCGCCTAACGGTGCCGGCAAGGCCCGGAGCGCGGTCTGCGATCGTCTGGCTCGTCACCTGGCGCGGCGCAGCCGAGGTGCCCATCGAGCGCGGCGAGAATTCGGGGCGCGTGCTGCGCTACACCCATATCGTCACCGGCAGGCAGGCGATCGGGATGTGGAATCCCGCCACCGGGGCCGATATCGCCATACCTCTCGAAGCGGCGCTGGGCGAAAATGACGGGGCCGCCATTATCGTGCAGGAGAAAAAGGGTGAGCTGCCCGGCCGCATTCTCGGGGCGGCACTGATCGCGCGCTAGCGCACCGTACAGTCAAAAAAAGAAGCCCTCTGTCCCATAAGGGGCGAGGGCGTTCATTGGAGATCGAAAAGGCAAACCTAAAGGCAACTGCCATCCGGTGCGGGGCCGCCGGACCCCGGCCTTCCTTTGGGGGCAAAGGACAAGCCGGGGAAGGGCGGCCGGCCAACCGGGACCAAGGTTTGGGGGCTCGGTGATCCCGGTGGCCGGCCACTGGAGGCAATGATTGCAAGCTAGGGAGCCATTGCGGCGCGACAAGGGATGGAATGTGTCAGAAATCGGCTCTTTTGGCGGAATGTTTGCGATGGTCGAGGGGGCGAGATCGGCCTTGCCAGCGCGGGCGAACGGGGCAATCATTGGCAGGTGACAATCCGATGACAAAGGTGCCCGCCGCGTGAGCGATAGCCTGGACCCGTCTGGTCCAATTCATCTTCACCCCCAGAGCTCGGCCCGGCCCCGGCCAACACCGATCGTCAGTTTCGACAGGCGCGAGCTGGGGCTTATCCTCAATGTCTATGGCAAGAAGGTCGCGAGCGGCGAATGGCGCGATTATGCGCTCGACATGCTGCGCGAGCGGGCGCTGTTTTCGATCTACAAGCGCAGCTCTGAGCGCCCGCTCTTCATCATCGAGAAGAACCCCCGGCTCGCCCGGCGGCAGGGCCAATATATGGTGATCTCGACCGAGGGCCGTATTCTCAAGCGCGGGCACGATCTCGCCAACGTGCTGCGCGTGCTCGACCCCGATCTTTACATCGTGCGCTGAGGCTTGCGTGGCCTCCTTGACCTCGCCTATCACTGCTGCGGCAATCGACGAGAGGGAAAGGGCGGGAGAGCAGATGCAACTGGTCAGTTTCAGGATGGGCGGGGAGGCGCGCTTTGGTGTTCTTGCGCAAGAGGGCATCATCGACCTTTCGCGCCGCACCGGGTTCTCCAGCCTCAAAGCGATGATCGCGGCCGACGCACTTGACACTGCGCGGGCGATCGCTGAGGCGGCGAGCCATGATGTTGCGCTTTCCGAGGTCACGCTCCTGCCCACGATTCCCGATCCGGGCAAGATCCTGTGCGTGGGGCTCAATTATCACGACCATGTTGTCGAAACCGGCCGTGCGCTCACCGACTATCCGACGCTTTTTACCCGCTTTGCATCGACGCTGGTGGGTCATCAGGGCGCGCTGGTCCGGCCTCGTGTGTCGGAAAAGTTCGATTATGAGGGCGAGCTTGCCATCGTCATCGGCAAAAGCGGGCGGCACATCATGGCCGAACGGGCCTTTGATCATATCGCCGGCTATGCCCCCTTCAATGACGGCTCGGTACGCGACTGGCAGGGGCATACGTCCCAGTTCACGCCGGGCAAGAATTTCGACGCCAGCGGCGGGTTCGGTCCGGCGCTGGTTACGGTCGACGAGGTTGGGGACATTACGCGCCGGACGCTCATCACGCGGCTCAATGGGGAGGTGGTGCAGAATGCCTCGATTTCGCTGCTCATCACGCCGATCCCGCAATTGATCGCCTATGTCTCGAGCTTCCTTACGCTCGAGCCGGGCGATGTCATCGTTACAGGAACCCCGGGCGGGGTGGGGATGAAGCGCAATCCCCCGCTCTATATGAAGCCGGGGGACGTGGTCGAGGTCGAGATTTCCGGCGTCGGGCTTTTGCGCAACAGCGTGGCCGCCGAGGGGTGAGCTGCGGACGGCAAAAAGAAAAGGCCGCGGAGGCGATCCGCGGCCTTTTCTGTCTCTCTGGCGCTGACGCTATTCGCTGCGATTGCCGAACAGGCGCAGCAGCATCAGGAACAGGTTGATGAAGTCGAGGTAAAGGGTCAGCGCGCCCATGATGGCGAGCTTGCCCAGGCCCTCATGGCCGATATTCTCGGCATAGGCTTCCTTGATCTTCTGGGTGTCATAGGCCGTCAGCCCCACAAAGATCAGGACGCCGATCGCGGAAATCGCGAATTCGAGCGCCGAGCTCTGGAGGAACATGTTGACGATCATCGCAATGATCAGCCCGATCAGGCCCATGAAGAGGAACGAGCCCATGCCGGTGAGATCGCGTCTTGTGGTGTAGCCGTAAAGGCTCATCGAGCCGAACATGGCGGCGGTGATGAAGAACACCTTGGCGATCGAGGCGCCGGTATAGACAAGGAAGATCGAGGACAGCGAAAGCCCCATCACCGCGGCAAAGCCCCAGAAGACCAGTTGCGCGGTCGAAAAGGACAGCTTGTTGATCCCGAAGCTCAGCACCAGAACGAAAGCGAGCGGGGAGAGCATGATAACCCAGGCGAGCGGGCTGCCGTAAAGCAGCTGAGCCGCGCCCGGGCTCGAAACCGCCCATTGCGCGGTGAAAAAGGCCACAAGACCTGTTACGGCCAGGCCGATGCCCATATAGTTATAGACGCGCAGCATGTGCGCGCGAAGACCCTCGTCGATGGCGGCGGCCGTACCTGCGCGCCCCGCGACAGTCTGACGGTCGTATTGTGCCATTTTTCGTTCCATCCTTGATAAGCGTTGTGGCGAACCAGCCGCACGGCCTTGACCCGTTGCGGGGAAGGCCGTCCGATTTGTCAGACAATATGGAGACGGGCGGTTGAAATTACAAGCGAAACCGGAACCTGTGCCCCTCTTCCCGGGGCACCGACACGCAATTGTGCCCCTTGCGCGCTAGCGGATGTGATAGGCTGTGATTCGGGGCCTGGGAAGGGAGCCGGTCCGGGGTCGCAAGCGTTCACCTCACGAAAGGGGCGTGACATGCCGAGACTTTTTACAGGGCTGGAAATTCCCCGGGATATCGGGCTGGCGCTCTCGCTCAAGCGCGGCGGGCTGATGGGTGCCCGCTGGATCGATCCCGACAATTACCACATCACCCTGCGCTATATCGGCGATATCGACCACCGCACGGCCGACGAGGTCGTTGATGTGCTCGAGCGGTTCGGGGCCGCCGAGCCATTTGAGGTGGTGATCGATCATCTTGGCGTTTTCGGCGGCAATAAGCCGCGGGCGCTCTATGCGGGGGTTGCGCCTTCTCCGGCGCTTAGCCGGTTGCAGGCGGCCCATGAGCGGGCGCTCCAGCGTGTGGGGCTTCCGCCGGAAGGGCGCAAATTCGTGCCGCATGTAACGCTGGCGCGGCTGCGCGATACCCCGCCTGGCGATCTTGCCAGCCATATCGCCCAGTCGGGCCAGTTCATTCCCCTGCGGTTTACGGCCACCCGGTTCGTCCTTTTTTCGAGCCGGGAATCGGTTGGGGGCGGGCCTTATGTGGTCGAGCAGGATTTTCCGCTCGCCGCGTGAGTGTCCCCGGAGCGTTCAGCCGCCATTCAGCAAGGATTTGCCATAACCGGCATCGTCGGGCGATCGGGTGAACCAGGCCAAATTCCGGCCAAATTCACCTCTAGATTGCGCAGCGATTTATGACAAAAGCCGAGCGATTTTTGCTCCTTGGTAACCATACCGGACGCAATATCCCGACCAGTTTCGAGTCGTGTTGGGTCAAGAATAAGAGGAAGGGTTTGGCGATGACGTCAGGACATCGGGGCGGGTTGCGCCGCGCGCTTGGAGGTCTTGTGGCCGCTTCTGTGGCGCTGCTGGGTGCAGGCAGCGCGTTTGCCGCCGAGAATCTGGGGACATTCAATCAATGGACGGCGTGGACCGACAATGATCAGGGCGCCAAGATCTGCTATATCGCGTCCAATCCCCAGACGCGCGAGCCCACCAATCTCAATCATGGGGATATCGCCCAGACATTCCTTCTGGTGACGATCCGCCCGACCAATCGCAACGAGGTCGCGGTGCTGGTCGATTTCCCGATTTCAAGCACCAATCCCAATGCTTCGGCGACCATTGATGGCCGCTCCTACCCGATGGTCACCGAGGGCCGGGCCGGTTGGCTGGCGAGCGTTGAGGACGAGCCGGGCTTTGTCGCCGCCATGCGCGCGGGTTCGACCCTGCAGGTGCGCCTCACCTCGGGGGCAGGTAACAATACGGTCCATACCTATTCGCTGAGCGGGGTCACCGCCGCGCTCAACCGGGCGTCCCAGGAATGCCCGCAATAGGCCGCGGGAACGCTTGCAAGCAAGGAATGATTTTGGCAAAGGTCGGGGTGGCCCCCGGCCTTTTTGCCGCCGGCCGCCCTCGATTTGCATCAGGCTCCAGGAAGCGTTCATGATCCTCATCGGCAGAACAGGTCTCGCGCTTGCGCTCATTGCCGGCCTTGCTGCGCCGGCCGCGGCGCAGTCGGTGCGCATCCTGGGAGATCACAATGCCTGGTCGGCCTATGCAACCGTCGAGAGCGCGGGCCGCATCTGCTTTGCGCTGACAAAACCCAGTTCGGTCGAGCCCCGGCCCGATGGCTATGGCGAGGCCTATTTCTACATCACCCATCGTCCCGCAGAAGGTGTGCGGACCGAGATCAATTTCGTGGCCGGATACGAATTTGCGCCGGACGCGCCGGCGACGATGACGATCGGGGGGCAAAGCTTTGCGCTCTTTACGCGCGATGATGCGGCCTGGCTTGCCGATCCCGCCCAGTCCGAGGCGGCCGCGCAGGCCATTCGCGCCGGCTCGACCATGACCATCGAGGGCACATCGGTGCGCGGGATCAAGATCCGCCAGGTCTTTTCGCTCTCGGGCGCCACTGCTGCCTCGCGTTCGATCGATTCGGGCTGCGCCTGATCGCGAGCCCAATCCGGCACGCCTTTGCGCTTGCTGGCTGGATGTGGTAAAGGGCCCGCCCATTGACGGCGCCAGGGGCGCCGCCCATGTTTATTCCTCACACCCAGCCGATACGGAAACCTACGCCCATGAGTCTGGCGCTCAATATCGATCATGGCAGCGCGCCGCGGCCGGCCAAGGCGGCCGGGCCGCTCGAGCTCGTGGGGCTTTCGCGCCGCGAAATGGCGGCAGCGCTGGGCGAAATCGGGCTCTCCGAGCGCGACGCCAAAATGCGCGCCTGCCAGCTCTGGAACTGGATCTATGTCAATGGCGTCACCGATTTTGACGCCATGACCAACATTGCCAAGGGATTGCGGGCCGAATTGGCCGAGGCCTTTGCCGTGGGCCGTCCCGAGATCGTCTCCGAACAGGTATCGATCGATGGCACGCGCAAATGGCTGTTCCGGTTCCGCGATCCGGCCCATCCCAACATGCCGCCGGTCGAGGTGGAAACGGTCTACATCCCGGAAAGCGACCGGGGCACGCTCTGTGTTTCCTCCCAGGTCGGGTGCACGCTCACCTGTTCCTTCTGCCATACGGGCACGCAAAAGCTCGTGCGCAACCTTACCGCCGGGGAAATCCTCGCGCAGGTGATGATGGCGCGTGAGCGGCTCGGGGATTTCCCGGGCGGGGTGCGGCCGACTGATGGGCTCGTGCCGTCGGGCGAGACACGCGCCATCACCAATATCGTCATGATGGGTATGGGCGAGCCGCTCTATAATTACGAGAATGTCAAAAAGGCGCTCCTGATCGCCTCGGACGGGGACGGTCTGTCGCTGTCCAAGCGCCGGATCACGCTTTCGACCTCGGGCGTCGTGCCGCAGATCGAGCCCACCGGGCGCGAGATCGGGGTGATGCTGGCCATCTCGCTCCATGCCGTGCGCAACGATCTGCGTGATGTGCTGGTGCCGATCAACAAGAAGTGGCCGCTCGAGGAGCTTCTCGAGGCCTGCCGCACCTATCCCGGCGTTTCCAATGCGCGCCGCATCACCTTCGAATATGTAATGCTCAAGGATATCAACGATTCGGACGCCGATGCGCGCGAGCTGGTGCGGCTTCTCGCCAAAATCCCGGCCAAGATCAATCTGATCCCCTTCAATCCCTGGCCGGGTTCGAACTATCAGTGTTCCGATTGGGACCGGATCGAGGCCTTTGCCGATATCGTCAACCGGGCGGGTTACGCCTCCCCCGTGCGCACCCCGCGCGGGCGCGATATCCTGGCCGCCTGCGGCCAGCTCAAGAGCGAAACCGAGCGGCTCAAAAAGCGCGACCGCGAAGCCTTCATGCTCTGAGGTGCGCTACCGGCGGTAGCCCGCGTCCTCGCGCGTCCTGTAGGATGCGATGATCCAGATGGCATGGATGAGGCCGGGAATGTAGCCGAGCAGGGTCAAAAGGATATTGAGCCAGAAATGCAGGCCGAACCCGACGCGCAGGAAAACGCCGAGCGGGGGAATGAGGATCGAAAAAAGGATCCGGATAAAGTCGCCAAAGGTCATTGCGGGGCAATCCCATTCTGGTGTTGGGTGGGATATGGTAACAAGCAGCTCGGCCTGCAAGCCGTTCCCCTTCGCGGTTGCGCCTCAGGCCTCGCTGCGCACCCATTCGATCCTGAAGCGCCCCCTTCCGGCATCGGCGAGAATTTCGGCCAGCGTGGGCAGGATGATTTCCATTTCCGCCGCGAGTACATAGGGCGGGTTGACGACGATCATTCCCGAGCCATGGAGCCGGGGCGGGGTGGAAGGCGCGCGGATGACCAGTTCGAGCCTTAGAATTTTCCTTATTCCGCTCGCATTGAGCGCCCTCACATAAGCTTCGACCTCGCCCGGGTCCTTGAGCGGGTACCAGAACGCGTAGATGCCCGTGGACCATCGCTTGTGGGCCTTCTCCAATCCTCTCGCCATGCGCCCGAACTCGCCCTTTTCCTCGAATGGCGGGTCGACGAGCACGAGGCCGCGCCGCTCCCTGGGCGGAAGATGGGTGCCGAGTGCCGCCCAGCCGTCGAGTTCGGTGACGCGGGTCTGTATGTCGCCTGAAAAATTCTCCTTGAGCGCGCGGACATCGGCGGGGTGGAGTTCGAGCGCCATCAGCCGGTCCTTATTGCGCATCATGTGCCGGGTGATGAAGGGCGAACCGGGATAATAGCGCAGCTCCCCATCCTTGTTCTGTGCCCGCACCGCCTCAAGATAGGGGGCGAGAAGATCGGCGAGCGGTTGAGCAAGTTCGCGGCCATACAGCCGGCCAATCCCCTCGCGCCATTCACCAGTGCGCTCGGCCGCCTCGCCATAAAGGTCGTAGAGCCCGACACCGGCATGGGTGTCGATGACCCGGAAGGCGGTATCCTTGGCCATGAGATAGGCAAGGATGCGGGTCAATGTGATGTGCTTGACGACATCGGCGAAATTGCCCGCGTGAAAGGCGTGGCGGTAATTCATCTAGAGCAGGGCTCCCCGCATTATTTCCGCGCCTCGGCGAAAAGAATGGTGACGGCGAAGCCGGCGAAAACGGCGGCAAAGCTCCAGTTGAGAAATTTCTGGACCCTTTGCGACTTCATCAGCGTGTCGGTCAGCCAATGGGCGCCGAGAACGATGGCGATAACGATGGGGAGCGAGAGCACGACGAATTCGAGCCCGAGGAAAACCAGCTTGGCGCTCGCCGCCGGATCGCTGGCCGAGACGAATTGGGGCAGGAAGGTTATGAAAAACAGCGCCACCTTGGGATTGGTGAGATTGATGCCGAGCCCGGTGAGGTAGCTTGCCTTAAGGCTCGGCACGCGGCCGGCGGCCTTTTTGACCGTAAGTCCGGCGCCCGAACGGATCGCCGAGATGGCGAGCCAGATGAGATAAAGCGCGCCGGCGATCTTGAGCGCCATGAAGGCGGCCGGCGCGGCAAGGATCAGCACCGATATGCCGAAAGCGGCGAGCATGGTGTGGATCGCTATGCCGGTGGTGGCGCCAAGGACGGTCGCAAAGCCGTGCCTTGTGCCGAAATTGACGGTGCGCGAGATAAAGAGCGCCATGTCGGGGCCCGGGGTGATCGCCAAAACGATGGCGGCGAGCGCGAAGGCAAGGACAACGCTCAGCGAAGGGATCATCTCGATCATTGCGGCAAGGCACTCCGGCGGATGGGCGGCCCAAGTGTTACGCCCGCAGCGGGGCGGCCCGCAAGGGCAAACGGTCCGCTGTTGCCTTCATCGCGCCGATCTGATTAGTGTCGCGCCGGCAAATTCCGGCGCTTCTCGATGAAAAGACAACAGGGCTCATGAGCAAAGACATCAACAAGGTTGTCCTCGCCTATTCGGGCGGTCTCGATACCTCGATCATCCTCAAATGGCTCAAACAGGCCTATGATTGCGAGGTGGTGACCTTTACCGCCGATCTCGGCCAGGGCGAGGAGCTCGAGCCCGCGCGCAAGCGCGCCGAAATGCTCGGCATCAAGGAGATCTATATCGAGGATCTGCTCGAGGAATTCGTGTCGGACTTCGTCTTCCCGATGTTCCGCGCCAATGCGGTCTATGAGGGGGTCTATCTGCTCGGCACCTCGATCGCCCGGCCGCTGATCGCCAAGCGCCTCGTCGAGATTGCCCAAGAGACGGGGGCGGACGCCATTGCCCATGGGGCGACCGGCAAGGGCAATGATCAGGTGCGGTTCGAATTGTCGGCCTACGCGCTCAACCCATCGATCAGGGTCATTGCACCCTGGCGCGAATGGGATCTCCAGAGCCGTACCAAGCTCATCGAATTTGCCGAAAAGAACCAGATCCCGGTGCCGAAGGACAAGCGCGGCGAGGCTCCGTTCTCGGTCGATGCCAATCTCCTGCATACCTCGTCGGAAGGCAAAGTGCTCGAGGATCCGGGCGTCGAAGCGCCCGATTACGTCTTCCAGCGTACCGTCGATCCTATCGACGCGCCCAATACGCCCGAGACGATAACCATTGGTTTTGAAAAGGGCGATGCCGTTTCGGTCAATGGCGAGACGCTCTCCCCGGCCAATCTCCTCTCAAAGCTCAACGATTTGGGCGGCAAGCACGGGATCGGCCGGCTCGATCTGGTCGAAAACCGGTTCGTGGGCATGAAGAGCCGCGGCATCTATGAAACACCGGGCGGCACGATCCTGCTCGCCGCGCATCGCGGGATCGAATCGATCACGCTCGACCGGGGTGCGGCGCATCTTAAAGACGAGATCATGCCGCGCTATGCCGAACTGATCTATAACGGCTTCTGGTTCAGCCCCGAGCGCGAGATGCTGCAGGCGCTGATCGACAAGAGCCAGGACTATGTGACGGGCGAGGTGACCCTCAAGCTCTATAAGGGTTCGGCCAGCGTCGTGGGCCGGACTTCGCCCTATTCGCTCTATTCGGAGGACCTCGTCACTTTCGAGGAGGGCACCGGAACCTATGATCACCATGACGCGGAAGGCTTTATCAGGCTCAACGGGCTGCGCCTGAGGACCTATGGCGCACGCAGATTGCGCCTTGGGCGGTAGGTTCGGAGGCCTCCTGGGTCAAATTTAATCCCAATCGGGGAGGCCTTAAACCCTCTTTAATTTGGCCGCCAGTAGGCTCCGGGCCGTTGATCCCCGGAGTGACTGGCTTATGGTGCAAGAGCCCGATCCCCAGCCATCGGATGATGCGCTCCTGCTCGATGTCGCGCTCGAGACGATTCCGTTCGGGTTCTGTGTCTGGGACAGCGCGTTCAGGCTGGTCATGTGGAACCGGCACTATCTCGACATTTACGGCTTTTCGCCCCGGGCGATCAAACGCGGCATGCCGCTCATGGAGGTGGTCGAGCTCTCCTGCCGGCTCGGCAATCATCCCGACACGGCAGCAAGCGACTTTTACGAGGCCTATACAGCCGAGCTTCTGGGCAATCGCGGCGGCATGCGGGCGGTCAATCTCGAGTTGACCGCAGGCGGGCGGACGCTCGAGACCAGCCATGTCTATGCGCCGGGACTGGGCTGGGTCGTGACCCATGAGGATGTCACCGAAGAGATTGCGCGCTCGGACATGATGGCTGAGCGCAAGCGCGAACTCGAGCACCAATATGGGCTGCTCGATGCCGCGATCAACAATATCAGCCATGGGCTCTCGATGTTCGATGATCAGTTCCGGCTGGTCGCGAGCAATGCCGAATTTGCCCGCATGTACGGGCTGCCGCCCGAGCTCACACGCCCGGGCACAGCGTTCAGGGACATTCTCGAGCACCGCCAGAAGACCGGGCGGCACGCGCCGGGCGATATCGATGCCTATATGGCCGATCGCCTGCGCATCATGCGCAAGGGGAAATTTGTCACCGAAGTCATCAAGATGGCCAATGGCACGATCATCTCCTTCCGCCAGCAGCCATTGAGGGGTGGCGGCATGGTGACCACGCATGAGGATATCACCGAGCAGTTGGCAACCGAAGCGCGCATACGCCACATGGCGACCCACGACCCGCTCACCGACCTGCCCAACCGGGCCCTTTTCCGGGACACGGTGGACGCGGCCTGCAGGCGCAAGAGCGCGGCGCGGGGCTTTGCGCTGCTGCTCGTCAATCTCGATCACTTCAAGACGGTCAATGACAGCGACGGGCATGCAACCGGCGACAAGGTGTTGCGCCGGGTCGGCAAGCGGCTCAAGGAGATCATGGGGGAAGCCGGGTGCGTGGCGCGGCTGGGAGGGGACGAGTTCGCCATCCTTGCCAGCGAGACCGGCGATCCCGAGGGTGCGGCCGATATCGCGGGACGTATCGTTGCGAGCCTTGGCGAGCCGATCGGCATTGGCCGCAGGAAGATCGTGATCGGTGCCAGTATCGGCATTGCCATGGCGCCCGGGGACGGATTGAGCGCAGATGCTCTCATGAACAATGCCGATCTTGCGCTTTTGAAGGCCAAGCAGGAGGGTCGCGGCACCTACCACTTTTTCGAAAGCGGCATGGACGCTAAGCTCCAGCGGCGCAGGGCGATCGAGATGGGGCTTCGCGGCGCGATCGCCGGCAACCAGCTGAGCGTTCATTTCCAGCCGGTGGTCGTATCGGGGACCGGGGCGGTTGTGTGCGCCGAGGCACTTCTGCGCTGGGAGCATCCCGAGCTTGGGCCCGTTTCCCCTGCCGAGTTCATTCCCGTGGCCGAAGATAGCGGGCTCATCACGGCGATGGGCGCCTGGGTTCTGCGATCGGCCTGCCGCGGGGCGGCGCAATGGCCCGAAGATGTGCGTGTGGCGGTCAACCTTTCGCCCCTGCAGTTTGCCCGCGGGGGTCTGCTCGAAACGGTATCGGGGGTGCTTGCCGAGACCGGGCTTGCGGCCGGGCGGCTTGAACTTGAGATCACCGAATCCCTGCTGCTCGAAGACAGCGCGGCCAATCTCGAAATTCTTCACGGGTTGCGCAATATCGGTGTCAGGATCGCGATGGACGATTTCGGCACGGGCTATTCCTCGCTCTCCTATTTGCGCGCCTTTCCCTTCGACAAGATCAAGATCGACCGCTCCTTCATGATCGATATCGCCGCCAAACCCGAAAACCGCGCGATCCTGAGGGCCATGATCGGGCTGGGGGGGAGCCTGGGTATGGAAACCGTTGTCGAGGGCGTCGAGACGGCGGAGCAATTGGCGATCGCACGGGCCGAGGGGTGCGGGCTGATCCAGGGCTATTATTTCTCTCCCCCGGTCGATGCCGATGGTTTTGCCGCGCTTTTGTGCGCCGAGCGTGCGCGGGGCGCTGTGGGCAAGGCCGGCTGACCGGACAAAGGGATGCGGCCGGGAGGTATTCCCTATCGTCAGCTCCTCGGCCTCGCCCGCCGCCATGCGCGACAGGCCCAGGAGGCCGAGGACATCGTGCAGGATGTGCTGATCGCGGCGGTGGTCGCCGGGCGGGAGGATTTCTCGCTTGCCACAAACAGGCGCTGGATCTCAGGCGCCATCCGAAAAAGGGCGGCCTTTGACGCAAGAAGCGCGGCGCGCCGCAAGCAGCGCGAAACCCGATGGCAGTCCGAGCGCGCCACGACCGGCGAGCCAGACGCGGCGATCGACGTGCAGCGGGTCCTTGCCGACCTGCCCAAGGGCTTGCGCACTGTGGCCGCGCTGGCCCTGTCCGGCCATTCGCGCCGGGAGATCGCCTATCTTCTCGATCTGGAGGATTCAGCGCTGCGCCAACGCGTTCGCGAGCTCAAGAAAGTGCTGAAACGGCGAGGAATCGAAATGCCCCGGGAGATGGCGGGACTCAATCTCGACCTCGCCTATGGCGCGATCCGTCAGGCGCTCCTGCCCGCGCTCAGGCGCCATGGCGGGGCTTTTGCCACCCATGACCCGGACGGGCATATGTTTGTCGTGAGAAAAATCTCACGAAATGACTGAGCGCGGCAACGCAGGTGCGTCAATATCGAAACGCCAAGGAGGGCGCCATGTTGTTCAAGGCCGGCTATACGAGCCTGGTGTTCAGTGTCAGCGATCTCGATCGCACCGAAAAATTCTATTCCGAGATCATGGGCGTGCGCTTCGAGCGGCGCAGTTACAAGGGCGGGGTGTTTCTTCACGCCAAGCTCTCGGATGCGTTCGAGATCGATTTCATGCCCGGCACGCCCACTCCGGGAGATAGCCCAATCATGGTCTTTGATCTCGAGGATGGCGGTATTGCCGATGTCGTGGGCGCGCTCGCCGAAAAGGGCGTGACGATCATCGCCCCGGTCGGGGATGCGCCGGAAGGCAAGGGCGCGAGCTTTCGCGATCCCGATGGCTTTGCCGTCGGGCTCTACCAGTCAAACAGCAAGCCGCTTTCGCTCAAGGATGAGAGACCGTGATTCCCAAACCGCACCGCGCTTCGATCGTCTTCTATGTCTCGGACATCGCCCGCACCGAGGCCTTTTACAGTGACGTGCTGGGCATAGAGCTCATGCGGCAGGAGGGGGCCGAGCCCTTCTGGCTGTCGGGCACGCTCGACCAGGGGCTCGAAATGGTCTTTTTCCAGATGGAGGGCAAGCGGGGGAACACGCCGGCGCTTGTTTTCGATCTGGTCGATGGCGGCATCGACGACATTGTCGCCGCGCTGGCCGAAAAGGGCGTCACCATCGTCACCCCGGTCGAGGAGGCGCCGGGGGGCTGGAGCGCGGACTTTCTGGACCCGGATGGCTTTGGTCTGGGGCTCTGGCAATCGGGGGAAAAGCCCCGAAGCCTGAAATAGCCGGATCGGCGCTGGCAGGCCACGCCCGGCTGCATGGCTGGCCTGCGCCGATTTTCCTTGTTCGCGCCCCATTGCTGGGTTAAGGGCAGCCAGTTTTTGAAAACTCCCGAAATGGCTGCCCCTTATGAGCTTGCGCAATATTGCGATCATTGCACACGTCGACCATGGCAAGACGACGCTGATCGACGTTCTCCTCCGCCAGTCCGGCACCTTCCGCGACAACCAGAAGGTCGACGAGCGGGTGATGGATTCCAATGATCTCGAAAAGGAGCGCGGCATCACCATCCTTGCCAAGGTGACCTCGCTCAACTGGAAGGATACGCGCATCAATATCGTCGATACGCCGGGCCACGCCGATTTCGGCGGCGAAGTCGAGCGCATCCTTTCAATGGTCGATGGCGCGGTGATCCTCGTCGATGCCGCCGAAGGGCCGATGCCGCAGACCAAATTCGTGCTCTCGAAGGCTTTGAAGATCGGGCTCAGGCCCATCGTTGCCATCAATAAGATCGATAAGCCCGAAGAGCGCCATGACGAGGTGCTCGACGAGATCTTCGATCTTTTCGTTGCGCTCGATGCCAGCCCCGATCAGCTCGATTTCCCCGTGGTTTACGGTTCGGCCAAGCAGGGGTGGATGGCCGAGGAGCCGCATGGTCCCAAGGACGACATGGCGCCGCTCTTTGACAAGATCATCGCCCATTTCTCCAAGCCCAAGGTCGAAGAGGGCCCCTTCCGGATGCTGGTGACGACGATCGAGCGCAATCCGTTCCTGGGCCGCATCCTCACCGGACGCGTGCATTCGGGGGTGGTGAAGCCGGGCGATGCCGTCCATGCGCTCTCGCGCGACGGGCAGGTGGTCGAAAAGGGCCGGATTTCGAAGGTGCTGGGGTTCCGGGGCCTCGAACGCGAGCCGATCGAGGAGGGCCGCGCCGGCGACATCGTCGCCATTGCCGGGCTGGAAACCGCAACGGTCGCCAACACGATTGCCGTGCCCCAGGTCACCGAGGCGCTCGAAGCCAAGCCGATCGACCCGCCGACTCTTTCGGTCACCTTCCGGGTCAATGACGGCCCGTTCGCGGGCCGGGAGGGCGACAAGGTGCAGTCGCGCGTCATTCGCGAGCGGCTGTTGCGCGAGGCCGAGGGCAATGTGGCGATCCGGGTGACGCCGGGCGAGGACGGGGATTCCTTTGAAGTCGCGGGGCGGGGCGAGCTCCAGCTCGGGGTCCTCATCGAGACCATGCGCCGGGAAGGGTATGAGTTGTGCCTGGGGCGCCCGCGCGTCTTGTTCCGGGAAGAGAACGGCCAGCGGTTCGAGCCTATCGAGGAAGTCACCATCGATGTCGATGATGAATATGCTTCGGTCGTCGTTCAGAAACTCAGCGAGCGCCGGGGCGAACTTGCCGAAATGCGGCCCTCGGGCCAGGGCCGCACCCGTGTGCGGCTTTACGTGCCGACGCGCGGGCTGATCGGCTATCAGGCCGAATTGCTGTCCGATACGCGGGGCACGGCGATCTTTAACCGCGTGTTCCATGCCTATGCGCCCTATAAGGGGCCGCTGCCAACGCGCCGGACCGGCGTTCTCATTTCCAACGGCACGGGAATCGCCGTCGCCTATGCGCTTTTCAATCTCGAAGACCGCGGGCCGATGCTGATCGATCCCGGCGTCGAGGTCTATGAGGGGATGATCATCGGCGAGCATTCGCGGGACAATGACCTCGAGGTCAACCCGCTCAAGGGCAAGCAATTGACCAATATCCGCACGACCTCCAAGGACGAGGCGATCAGGCTGACGCCGCCCAAGAAATTGAGCCTCGAGCAGGCTTTGAGCTATATTGCCGATGATGAATATGTCGAGGTGACCCCGCAATCGGTGCGCTTGCGCAAGATCCATCTCGATCCTCACGAGCGCAAGCGCGCCGCGCGCGCTGCGGCGGCAGAGGCCGGCTGAGACGCCGCCATCGGCATCCAAGGCATGGGTGAGAACGAGCCATGAGCGAGAACATCACCAAGGGCAGGACCGAGACCAGAATCAAGACAGCGCGGCCCCGGCTTTACAGGGTCATGCTGCTCAACGACGACTATACGCCACGCGAATTCGTCGTTCTGGTGCTGAAAGCGGTGTTCCGGCTGACGGCGGATGAGGCGGAAGTGCGGACGATGACGGCCCATCAGAAGGGTGTCAGCGTCGTCGGCGTCTATACCAGCGAAATCGCCGAAGCCAAGGCGACCGAGGCCGTCGATCTCGCGCGCGATGCAGGCTTTCCGCTGATGTTCGTCACCGAACCCGAGGATTAGAGCAAATCCTGTTTTGATGGAATCAAAACAGGTGCTCTAAGTTCTTGATTTATCGCATTTCGCTGGCGCGGCCCTTCGGGTCCGAACCGCAAAAGCGGTAGCCACTTTTGCTGGAAATGCTCTAGGCGGGGCGCCGGCTGCAACCCGGCGCCCCCCTTCATTGTTTCAGTACCACTCTCCCCGCACCACCTGCACCGCATCGGTTTGGGCGGCGAGCGAAGCCTCGAACTGATCGAGATCGCTGTCATTGTAATGGTAGGGATAGACATATTGCGGGGCGAAGGCGGCAACGCCCGAGGCGGCCTGTTCGACATCCATCGTATAGGGCAGGTTCATGGGCACGAAGGCGATCGTGATGCCGGTCAGCTGCCGCATTTCAGGGATGTCTTCGGTATCCCCGGCGATATAGACCCTGCTGTCCCCAATGGTGAGGACATAGCCATTGTCGCGGCCCTGCGGGTGGAACTGCAGGCGGTCCTCTGTGGTGTTGTAGGCCGGTACTGCCTCGATCGCGATGTCTCCGAAGCTGTCGTTGTCGCCATTGGCCATCTGGCGAGCCTTGCCGCGCAGATCTTCGGGCAGCATCTCGAAGACAGCCGGATTGGCGATGATTTCGGTATTTTCTCCAATAAGGGCAGAGAGGGTTGCCGCGTCGTAATGGTCGCCATGCTCATGGGTAATGAGGATCAGGTCGGGCGCCGGCAGTCCGGTATAGGGCTCGGCGCCGCCCACGGGGTCCACATATATGACGCCTGCAGGGGTTTCGAGAACAAGCGAGGCGTGGAAGACCGGGTGCACAATGATGTCGCCCGCGCCGGTTGGATAGGTATTGTCTCCTGACTGGGTAAACCCTGCCCCGGGCAGGACGATTGCCGTCCCCAGTGCAGCCACGCCCAATCCCAGCGTCTTACGTCGGGTGAGTTCCATGTCCTCCTCCAATGCGATGATGGGTTTTCCGCGCAATGCGGACCGAGGGTAAACGCATTGCGCTCCACCTCGAGCAGCCAGGTCGTTCACATTGGCGTGAGAAAGCAGCATCTCGATTTCGCCGGGATTTGCCTGTTAAGCTCCCGTTATCGATTGTGTCCGTTGAGGCCTCCCGTTTCATGACCAGCCAGACCACTGCCGCCCGCATCGGGCAGACCCTCAAAGGGCTCGAGACCGCGACCCGCTTCGCCCTTGCCGTTCTGGCGCTGGCCAGCGGGGTCTATACCTATCTCGGCGTGCGCGGCCTGCTCGACGGGGATGCCAATTTCGTCTTTTTCGCCGCCATCATCTATTCGGCAGCGGTCTCGGTTGGCATCTATGTCTTCTGGAGCTATATGATGCGGCTCTTCCCGCTGATGCGCGAGGGCGCGCAGCGGGCGGTGATGATTGCGGTCATGCTGCTCGGTTCGGTGATGATCGTCGCCATGAGCTCCTGGCTCAACGCAGCCGCGCTGGCCGGCTCGGCCGCGCTCGAACAGCACATGGCGGTGACGCTCGAGGATTTCTCCGGCGATCTCGATGCAGCCCATGCCAATGCGCTCTCGGCGCAATCGCTTCTTCCCGATGTGCAGCGGGCGCGCGAGCGATTCGAAACGCTTGCGCGGCAGGAGCGCGAGGGCGGGGCGCTAACGGGTGCGGCAGGTGCCGGTTCGGTCGTCCAGCTGCTCTCGCAGATGACCAGTGAGCTCGATGCGCTGGCCAATTCGATTACCCAGTCCCAGACACAGGTGGCCGGGCTCTTCGAGACCGGATCGGCTCATCTTGCGGCCATGCGCGAACTGGTTTCCGCGCCCGGGCCGGTGCAGCCGCGGGCCGATCAGTTCGCCGCCGAGCTTGTGAGTCTTACAGCTGTCATTGCCTCCTTGCAGGAAACCTCCGTTGCAGCCTCTGTGCGGCGTGCGGCGGACGATCTTTCGCTGGGCTTTATTGCTCCTGTCGCCGATGGGCAGAGCGCGAGCCTTGTGGCCCGGCAGGATCAGGCCATGGCCAATATCCGCACGGCGGTCGCTGCCCAGTCCCAGCTTTTGAGCGAAGCGGCGCAGGGCATTCTCGATCAGCCGCGGGTCGAGCCGCGGCGCTTCGTGCCGCTCTCGAGCGCAGAAGCGGTGCTGCGCTACGCCGGCGATTTTCTGCCGTCTTGGGCCGGTGCGATCTCGATCGACCTTCTTCCCGTGGTGCTGGTTCTGCTGCTTGCGGTGGCCCATTCGGCGATGCGGCGCGATGCGGCAGCGCTTGATGATGCGGAAAGCTTGACGGCGGCCGAAATGATGCGGGCGGTGGCCCTTTACCACCAGATGGTGCCCCAGCGCGAGCCTTCACCAGAGGAGAATGAGGAAGACGGGCCCGAGGATATCGAGGCGCCAGGCCGGGTCGAGGATGACACCGTCACCGCCATCACGCCCATCGGCCAGCGCAAGCGCAGCGAAGCCCCGAGCCGGACATGAGCCTGCCGGTCCCGCACCAGCCCCGCCGTTCCTGGCTCGAAAGGCTCGCCGCCATTGAGGATGGCGCGATCCTGAAGACTGCATTTTTCCTCATGCTGTTCGGTACGGCCGCCGTGCTGGTGATGGATTACCGGGCGCTGCAGAGCGAGGACGCCCTGCCCCAGACCGCTCATATCGGCGATCCGCTGTTGCCGGCGGTCGAACGGCCCGAGATCGACCCCTCCAATCCCGCCTTCCGTCCCACCGAACAGATCACGACGCCGCGCGAGGTTCTGTCCGCCCCGCTCAGCATCGAGCTTGTTCCAGGCGGTGTGCTCGAGATGGTCGGCACCATTACGGCAGGCGCGGCCAATGAATTTGCCGCTGAAGTCGAAAGGCGTGGCAGCTATATCGAAAGTGTCAGCCTCAACTCCCCGGGAGGCTCGGTCGAGGATGCGCTCGCAATCGCTGCGATCATCAGGCAACACGGGTTCAACACGCGCGTCGAGGATGGTGCGGTCTGCGCCTCCTCCTGCCCATTGATTCTTGCTGCCGGGGTTGAACGGCAGGTTTCGGAAAGGGCGAGCGTGGGGGTTCACCAGATATACGCGGCGCCCGCCGATGCGGGCCGGATCGGCACGGCACAGGCGATGTCGGATGCGCAGATGATCACGGCCCGGATCGCGCGTCATTTCGAGGCGGCGGGCGTTGATGCCGCGCTTTGGGTGCACGCGCTCGAAACTCCGCCCGACCGGCTCTATTATCTGACCCATGATCAGATGCGTGCGTTCGGTCTCGTCTCGGGCAGCTGATCCGCTTCCGGGTCAGCCTGTGCCACGAGCGGTGGCGAGGGCCGAGCGCGCGGCGAGCCGAACGCAATTGCCGCCAGCCCGGCGCGCCTCCTCAAGGGCCCATTCGGCCCGCGCGAGCATATCGGAAAGGCTGTCGCCCGCTTCCTGCTCGGCAATGCCGATGCTGGCCTTGGCGGCTCCGGCAATGGGCAGCGTGCCGGCGGCCAGTCTCACGCGCAGCATCTCGGCCTGGCGCCGTGCGCCGAAGAGATTGGCTTGCGGCATGATCACCGCGAAGTTGAGACCGGAAAGCCGGGCGATGAGCGCATCGGGCCCGAAAATTCCGGCCAGCGCGTTCGCAAATCCGCCACGAATGGCTTCGGCAGGCGTGCCGGGGTCCGCCGTCTCGATTGCGATCAGCAACAATGCCGAGTGATGAGACGCCTCGCGCGAGCTGGCCGAAACGAGCCGGGCGCCATGATGCTCGAACCCGCTCTGGTTCAAAAGCCCGGTGAGGCTGTCGCGCTGGGCCTGGCGGACGATCGCGGTGACGCTGTCGGAGACAATGAGGGCAAGACAGGTCATGGCGAGAAGGAGCGCCGCAACCGCGCCGCTCGCCTGCGAGATCAGGGCATAGAGCGTTGTCGCATAGGCTTGCCCGTCCGCGCCGACCCCGCCAGTCATTGCGGCAAGGGCCGGCTTTAGGGCAAAGCTCAGCGCGGTGAGCGTCAAAACCGCCATCAGAATGATGTCGAGCGCGCCGCGCCGCCCCGAACGCCAGACGACATAGACGCCCATATGGGTCACGATCCAATAAGGGGCCTGGTAGAGGACCTGACGCCAGAGGTCATTGCGGGGCATGTCGAGGATCAGCCAATAGACGAGGGCAGCGCCAAGAAAGATCGCCGCAAGCGCTGCGAGCGGGATGCCGATCTCGTAGCGCCGTGTCAGCCCATGGCCGATCATGAGAAAGCAGCCGAGCATGGAAAGCGCGATAAAGAGGCGCGCCGGGCCGTCCGACAGGCCGGCATGGAGCACATATTCGGCGGCAAAGCTCGATGCGGCGAGCACGAAGGCAAGGCCGAACCAGTTCGCAGCGCGGTTGCGGATGTCGAAATGGCCCACGGCGAAGAAGGCGATCGCCATTGTCGTTGCGATCGCAATATTGATCGCCAGAACGAATATCGTGCCCGTCATGGCCGGCGACCGGTCTCCGCGCGGCCTGTGAGTTTCAGCGCTGCCTGCCTCAACTTGCAAAATCTTTCGTGTTGGCCCGCGGCAGGCGGGGCCCGGCGCGCGTGCGGAAGATCAAAACATATCAGATGCAGCGATCGGAATGGTCGAGCTGCGCGGCAACATGTTAGCCGTCGCGTTCGATTCGCTCCATATCCTCGTCGGACAGGCCGAAATGATGGCCGATCTCGTGGACCAGCACATGGGTGACGATCTCGCCAAGCGTATCGGTGTGCTCGGCCCAATAGTCGAGGATCGGGCGCCTATAGAGCCAGACCCGGTTGGGCATCTGCCCCGTAAAGGGGGTTGCACCGTCCTCTGTCATTCCGAACCCCTCGAAAAGGCCCAGAAGGTCGAAAGGGCTTTCGAGCCCCATGTCCCTTACGACCTCGTCGGCCGGGAATTCGGCGACACGGCATTCGACATCGGCTGAAAGGGAGCGGAAGGGTTCGGGCAGGGCCTCCAGCGCCTCGCGGGCCAGAGCTTCGAAATCGTCGAGCGAAGGGGCCGCGAGCGGCCCCCACAGTTCAGCGTCGCCCTTGTCCGCGCCCGCCATTGGTCAATGCTGGCGCGGCCACTCGCGGATATCGACGAAGTGACCGGCAATCGCCGCAGCGGCGGCCATTGCGGGGGAGACAAGGTGCGTGCGGCCCTTGAAGCCCTGGCGGCCCTCGAAATTGCGGTTAGAGGTCGAGGCGCAGCGCTCGCCCGGGGCGAGCTTGTCGGGGTTCATGGCCAGACACATCGAGCAGCCCGGCTCGCGCCAGTCGAACCCGGCCGCCTTGAAGATCTGGTCGAGCCCTTCGGCCTCGGCCTGGGCCTTGACCAGCCCCGAGCCCGGAACGACCATGGCGTTGACGCCTTCGCGCACCTTGTGCCCCTTGACGATGGCGGCGGCGGCGCGCAAATCCTCGATGCGGCCATTGGTGCATGAGCCGAGGAACACCCGGTCAATGGCGATATCGGTGATCCTTGTACCCGGCACGAGCCCCATATATTCGAGGGCGCGCTTTTTGGACGCGCGGCGGTTGGCGTCCGCGATCTGGTCGGGATCGGGAACCGCGCCGGTGACCGAGACCACATCCTCGGGCGATGAGCCCCAGGAGACGATCGGAGGCAGGTTCGCCGCATCGAGCCGGACTTCCTTGTCGAAATGGGCGCCCTCATCGGTATAAAGGGTCTTCCAGTACTCCATTGCCATGTCGAAGGCCTTGCCCTTGGGCGCGCGCGGGCGGTCCTTGACATAGGCGAAGGTTTTCTCGTCGGGCGCGATCAGGCCGGCGCGTGCGCCGCCCTCGATACTCATGTTGCAGACCGTCATGCGGCCTTCCATGGACAGCCCGCGGATGGCCTCGCCGGCATATTCGAGCACGTGGCCCGTCCCGCCTGCAGTGCCTATCTCCCCGATAATGGCAAGGATCACGTCCTTGGCGGTGACGCCCTCGGGCAATTTGCCGTCGACGGTGACCCGCATGTTCCTGGCCTTTTGCTGGATCAGTGTCTGGGTCGCCAGAACATGCTCGACTTCGGAGGTGCCGATGCCATGGGCCAGCGCGCCGAAGGCGCCATGGGTCGAGGTGTGGCTGTCGCCGCAAACAATGGTCATGCCCGGCAAGGTGAAGCCCTGTTCGGGGCCAACGATATGGACGATGCCCTGGCGCTGATCGAACGGGTCGTAATATTCGATGCCGAAATCGCGCGTGTTCTCGGCCAGCGTCTCGATCTGGATGGCGCTGTCGGGGTCGGGATTGGGGAGACTGCGGTCCGAGGTCGGAACGTTGTGGTCCACGACAGCGAGCGTGCGCTCGGGCGCGCGGACGCGGCGCCCGGACAGGCGTAGCCCTTCAAAGGCCTGCGGGCTCGTGACTTCATGGACGAGATGACGGTCGATATAAAGGATGGCGGTGCCGTCCTCATTATAGGCGACGACGTGGTCATCCCAGATCTTGTCATAGAGTGTGCGGGCGGTCATGGGCGTTACGCTTGCTGGAGACAAAGGATACATGGCCGTACCAGTGGTTACGGCCTGGCTGTTCTACTCTTTGCGCGCCGAGCCGGTCAAGGGCGCCAGCGGCGCCCCTGACCGCGCAGGGTCAGGCTTTCCGGCCCATGGACATGGAATCGAGGATCACTTTTCTGGCATCCTCGACGCCACCGATCCTGTCGATGCGTGCCCATTTGCCGGGGTCGAGGTCCTTGTAATGGGTGAAGAAGTGCTTGACCCGCTCGATCTGGATCTCGGGGAGATCGGTGACATCGGCGACCCCGTCATACATCCGGGTGAGCTTTGAGACCGGGACGGCGAGGATCTTTTCATCCTGCCCGCCATCATCTTCCATGAACAGCACGCCTACGGGCCGCGAGCGCACCACGGCGCCAGGCACCAGGGGGCGCGAATTCATGACGATGACATCGAGCGGATCGCCGTCGCCGCACAGCGTATGGGGCACAAAGCCGTAATTGCCCGGATAGCGCATGGGCGTATAGAGGAAGCGGTCGACAAAGAGGGCGCCCGATGCCTTGTCGATCTCATATTTGATCGGCTCGCCGCCCAGGGGCACTTCGATGATGACGTTGAGATCATCGGGCGGATTGGCGCCAACGGGAATGGCATCGATATTCATTTCGCGGTTACGTCCTGAACTGTAAAAGGGGGAGGAGGAAGCCCGCGCTCTATGGCCCAGCCGGGCACGCAATTGCAAGGCGAAATGCCAAAGACCGGGCGGCAAAGGGAGGTAGGGATGAAGACAATGCTGGCGATCGGCGCGGTGCTCGCGCTCGGCACCATGCCTGCCGGGGCCGCCGAATGGCGTTCGGTCTATACCGATGTCGATCTTGCCCAATGCACGGCCATCTCGACCTATGAGCTGGGCGCGAGCTTTGCCTGTCCCGGTCACAAGGGCTATCCGGTCCTCGTCGCCGAAAACGACCTGCGCGTCTCGGTCTCCTATGGCTTCGGGGCGCCCCAAGAACGGGCCGCGGGCCAGTCCTTTGCGCCCTTCAACCATGCCGGGCCGCGCATCGAATGGCTTTTGCACGATGACCCCGAGCTGGGCGAGGTTCCGGTTGGAACGATCCTCAGATTCTTCCTTGCCGCCCCCGATTATGAGGATCCCGACCGCCAGCTATTGGTCGTGACGCAGATCTCACCGGGCAATACCTGCCAGGTCGCCCATGTCGATGCCTTGGCCAATCCCGACGCCAATCAGCTTGCCCGCGACGCGGCGGCCCGATTGATCGGCCGGTTCGATTGCGCAAGAGAAGAGCCCGAACGGGTCGGCGTATGGTCGATCCAATAGTGTCAGCTTTTGGCGAGGTCGGACAAAAGCCCCGCCGCAACCGAGAGGCGGGAGATGGTCAATTCGCCCTCGATGAGATCGGCGACGGTTTCCGCGACGCGCTCGACGGCGGCCTCGTGCGCGCTCTCCCAGGTGCCGAACCGTTCGGGGACCGGGCCAGAGCCGGAATTGAGCACGTCGGAGGTTAAATCCCTCAGCGCCCGGGCCACATTGGCAAGGGCCCGGTCGAGCGCCATGCGCTCGAAACGGTCGCTCGCCGGGATCGCGGCGCCCTGCTCGGTGATGCGTCCAAGGCCGAAGCGTTCGATCATGGTGAACCAGGCCCGGGACGCATCCTCGACAGGCGCCGCGCATTTTTCCGCCACCAGCACGATGTCGGTCGCCAGGTTCAGCACCGAGAGCTGGGCGATGTGACGCGCCAGATCGGACGGGGTGCCGCCATTGATGAATTCCTCCTCCTGGAGCGAGGTGGCGCGCGTGAGGAAGGGCGAAGCGATGTCGGGGATCAGCGCACGGACGCGCCTTACGCCCTCGCCATAGCGCGTGACGAGATCCAAGAGCCCTGCGCCAAAGTTCTCATTGCGCAGGAACCAGAGCGCGCCGGAAACCTGCAGCTTTTGCACCTCGGCATAAAGCGCGAGCTGGGTCTGGCCGGCCACCCTGTTGTCGAGCGCGTCGATGGCGGTGTTGAGCTGCTGGAGTTCGAAGACATCGCGCGCGGCGGCATAGGCGAAAGCCACAGCGCCTGCATCGGCGGCAGTGATTGCTGTGAGGCGGGAAACGAAGGCCGGCCCGCCGCGATTGATCATGGCGTTGGAAAGCACGGTCGCGATCACCTCGCGGCGCAGGCGGTGGCCCTCTATGGTTTGCGGGTAGCGCTGGCAGAGGGTTTCGGGGAAATAGCGGTAGAGCTCCTTTGAGAGATAGGGATCATCGGGGACCGGCGAGGCGAGAATCTGGTTGTAAAGGGCGATCTTGGCGTTGGCCAGAAGCACGGCAAGCTCGGGCCGGGTCAACCCCTTGCCTGAAGCAGCGCGCTGGGCGAGGGTCTCGTCTGAGGGCAGGAACTCGACGCCACGGTCGAGCGCGCCGGAGCGCTCGAGCGTCGTCATGAGATCGGCGAGGTCCGGCAGGCCGCCCGCGCCCTGGCGCTCCGCAAGCGAAAGCGCGAGGGACTGCAGGTAGTTGTTGCGCAGGCAAAGCGCGGCCACCTCCCCCGTCATCTCTTCGAGCAGGGCATTGCGCTCTTCCATTGCAAGACCGCCTTCGCGCACCAGCTGCGAGAGCGCGATCTTGATATTGACTTCGAGGTCCGAGGAATTGACACCTGCCGAATTGTCGATGGCGTCGGTGTTGATGCGTCCGCCATTGAGGGCGTATTGGATGCGGCCGCGCTGGGTGACGCCGAGATTGGCGCCCTCGCCGATGACCTTTGCACGCACCTTGTCTGCGCTTATGCGTATGGTGTCATTGGCCTTGTCCCCGACTTCGGCGTCGGTTTCATCGCTCGCGCGGATATAGGTGCCGATGCCGCCAAACCACATGAGATCGACCGGGGCCGCAAGTATCGCGCTCATGATCTCATTGGGCGTTGCGCTGTCGCCATTGAGGCCGAAAAGCTCCTGCATGCCGGGCGTGAGCGGGATAGACTTGAGTTTGCGCGAAAAGACACCACCGCCCTCTGAAATCACACTGCAGGTCCAGGTCGGGGACGTGCTCGAGGACGACCACAATTGTTTGACGCTGGAGTTCGCGGCACGTCATGCGC
>CAYSBF010000012.1:0-42835 GCA_964429025.1 uncultured Pelagibacterium sp. | reverse complement strand
GAAATATCCCTGGCAGCTTTCAGGCGGCATGCAGCAGCGAGCTTCCATTGCCCGCGCGCTGGCCTTCGATGCCGATCTCCTGCTGATGGACGAGCCGTTCGGTGCGCTCGACGAGATCGTGCGCGATCACCTCAACGAGCAGCTCCTGCAGCTCTGGGACAAGACCGGCAAGACCATCTGCTTTGTCACGCACTCGATTCCCGAGGCCGTGTACCTCTCGACCAAGATCGTGGTCATGAGTCCGCGTCCCGGCCGGGTGACCGATGTGATCGACTCGACGCTTCCCAGGGCGCGGCCGCTCGATATCCGGGAAACGCCGGAATTCCTCGAAATCGCCGCCCGCGTCCGCGAGGGATTGCGGGCCGGGCATTCCTATGAGGAATAGGGGATGACCGGGGTGCTGCAGAGCAGATGGTTCGCGGTTGCGGTCGTCGTGCTGGCGATCGTCGCCATCTGGTACTGGTTCACCATCCAGCTCAACATGCCCTGGCAGCAGAGCGTATATGCGCGGGCCGATCAAGTGGATGTGCCGCTCGGGCAGTTGCTCGCCGACCTTTTCTCCCAGCAGCGGCCTGTACTGCCTGCGCCGCATCAGGTGGCGGTCGAGTTCTGGAACTCGGTGGTCAACGCCAATCCATCGACGCCGCGCAGCCTTATCTTTCACGCCTGGATCACGCTTTCCGCCACTGGCCTAGGCTTTTTATTCGGTACTGTGCTCGGAATCGTGCTGGCTGTGCTGATCGTCCATAACCGGGCGATGGACCGCTCGCTCATGCCCTGGGTCATTGCCAGCCAGACGATTCCCATTCTCGCCATTGCCCCGATGATCGTGGTGGTGCTCAATTCAGTGGGATTGACCGGTCTTATCCCCAAGGCGCTGATCTCGACCTATCTATCGTTTTTCCCTGTCGTCGTGGGGATGGTAAAAGGCTTCAGAAGCCCCGAGGCGATCCATCTCGATCTGATGCGCACCTATAATGCCAGTGGGGCACAGGTGTTCTGGAAGCTGCGCTGGCCTTCGGCCATCCCCTATCTCTTTGCCTCGATGAAGGTGGGTGTTGCCGCCTCGCTTGTCGGGGCCATTGTGGGCGAGTTGCCGACCGGGGCCGCGGGGGGACTGGGCTCGCGGCTGCTCGCGGGGTCCTATTACGGGCAGACGACACAGATCTGGGCTGCGCTTTTGATGGCGGCGGCGCTTTCGGCAACGCTGATCTTTGCCATCGCCGCGTTCGAAAAGCTCACCGGGCGCCTGATGGGAGCGGCAGCATGAACGGGTTCGTGCTTTTCGCGCTTGTGTTCTGGCTCGCGGCGTGGGGGCTCAACGAGTTCCTCGTGCGCATCCGTCCGCGCGATGGTGCAAGCGCGACCGCTATCAATGTCGCGGTGCCGGTGATTTTCGGCGTTACGCTGCTGGTGCTCTGGGAGGGGCTGGTGCGCGGGCTCAATGTTCCGCCGGTGCTGCTGCCGCCGCCCTCGGTGATCTGGGAGCGGCTTGTGGCTTCGATCCCCAATCCGATCTGGCCGGACTTCCAGCAGACCTTCCTCAAGTCCGTGCTGGTTGGCTATGCCATCGGGTGCGGCTCGGCTTTCCTTGTCGCAATAGCCATCGATCGCTCGCCGTTCCTGAAACGGGGTCTGCTGCCGGTGGGCAACTTCGTTTCCGCGCTGCCGCTGGTCGGTATCGCGCCGATCATGGTGATGTGGTTCGGGTTCGACTGGCAGTCAAAGGCGGCGGTCGTTGTGGTGATGACCTTTTTCCCGATGCTGGTGAACACGGTCGCGGGACTCAATGCGACCGGCGCGATCGAGAAGGACCTCATGCGCACCTATGCGGCTGGGTACTGGCAGACGCTCGGAAAATTGCGCTTGCCGATGGCATGGCCATTCATCTTCAATGCGCTCAAGATCAATTCGACGCTCGCGCTCATCGGTGCGATCGTTGCTGAGTTTTTCGGCACTCCAGTTGTGGGCATGGGGTTCCGGATATCCGCGGCCATCGGACGGCTTCAAGTCGATATGGTCTGGGCCGAGATCGCGGTTGCCGCGGTCGCCGGTTCGCTCTTCTACGGGGTGGTGACGCTCATCGAGAGGGCCGTCACCTTCTGGCATCCATCCGTCCGGGGAGGACGGACCCGCTAGGCCGGAAGGATCGGCAAAACCGTCCGGCCCCTGCGGATCAACCGCGGCAACTGTCTCTGAAGGCAGTCCCGCACAACAAGGGGAACGGCAAATGAAAAAACTCATCACTGCGGCGCTCACAGGCGCTCTACTGGCGTCCGCATCGCCTGCGTTCGCGCAGGACCTCTATCCGCTGACCTTCCAGCTCAAGTGGGTCGTCCAGGGCCAGTTCGCAGGGTACCTGGTGGCAAAGGACCTCGGCTATTACGAGGAAGCGGGCCTCGATGTCACCATCAATCCCGGTGGTCCCGATATCGCCCCGGAACAGGTGATCGCCGGCGGTGGGGCCGACGTCATCACCACCTGGATGGCGGCAGCGCTCGCCGCCCGGGAACGTGGCGTGCCGCTGGTCAATATCGCTCAGCCTTTCGCCGGCACTGCTCTCGAAATGGTGTGTTCGGAGGAAAGCGGGGTGGAAACGACCGCTGATTTCCCCGGCAAGACGCTGGGTGTCTGGTTCTTCGGCAATGAATACCCCTTCTATGCCTGGATGGCAAAGCTCGGCCTGCCGACCGATGGAAGCGCGGAAGGCGTCGAGGTGCTGCGTCAGGCCTTCTCGGCCGACCCGCTCCTTCAGGGACAGGCGGACTGCATCTCGGTCATGCGCTACAACGAATACAAGCAGGTGCTCGATGCGGGTATTCCCGAGGACAGCCTGACCCTCTTCAACTTCGCCGATGAGGGGGTTGGGATGCTCGAGGATGGTCTCTATGTTCTCGAAGACCGGCTCGAGGATCCTGAATTCGTCGAGGCAATGGCGGCCTTCGTTGAGGCCTCGATGCGCGGCTGGGAATATGCCGAAGCGAACCCGGAAGAGGCGGCGCAGATCGTGCTCGACAACGACCTTTCGGGCGCGCTGACGCTGGATAGCCAGGTCTATCAGGTCAACGAGGCCGCTGCGCTGGTCGGCGACGGTCCGGCGCTGGATGTTTCGGCCTACGAACAGACTGTTGCAACGCTGCTCTCGGCGGTTTCGCCGGACAATCCGGCGATTACCACGGAACCTGAAGGCGCCTACACGACCGTGGTTACGGACTCTCTTCAATAGCGGCCATCAAGCCCGCATCGAGCAGGGAAAGAGGCGGAACCTTCCGCCTCTTTTTTTGTTGGCCCAAACGATTTGCATCTCCGAATCGGAGTTGAAACACGATAGAGCTGACGATCGTGGGCTCCCAAAACGTTTTGGCAGTGAGGAAGCGATGGCCATCAGAGCATTGGTCTGGGGTGAGAACGTACATGAGCACCAGAGCGAGGTCGTGGCTTCGCTCTACCCGGACGGCATGCATGAAGCCATTGCCCGGCTGCTGCGCAAGGAGCCGGGAATTGAAGCGAGGACGACGGTGCTCCAGGAGCCAGAGCACGGTCTGACCGAGGATGTTCTTTCGCAGACGGATGTACTGTTGTGGTGGGGTCATGCCGCCCATGGCGATGTCGATGACAAGATCGTTGAGCGGGTCGCGAAGCATGTCTGGGAGGGGATGGGGCTCATTCTCCTCCACTCGGCGCATTTCTCTAAAATCTTCAAGCGGCTGATGGGGACGCCCTGCGCGCTCAAATGGCGGGAAGCGGGCGAGCGCGAAAGATTGTGGGTGGTCAATCCGCGGCACCCGATCGCCGAGGGGCTGCCCCCATATTTCGAGCTCGAGAACGAAGAAATGTATGGCGAGCCTTTTTCGGTGCCCGAACCTCTGGAGACGGTTTTCATCTCGTGGTTTCAGGGCGGCGAGGTATTTCGCTCCGGGCTGACCTATCGCCGTGGCGCCGGGAACATCTTTTATTTCCGTCCCGGCCATGAGACCTATCCGAGCTTTCACGACGCAGCCGTCGGGAAGGTGCTGCGAAATGCGGTAAGATGGGCGCATAACCGCCAGGGCCGGTATGCCGACGTTCATGAGGCCCCGAACGTGCCGGTCGATAAGGCGCTTGAGCCGATCGAGGAACGCGGCGGCAAACTGCATGCGCCGGGCGAGGCCGGCTTCCGCTGAACTTTCAATCGAGATCATTTTTAACGGAGCAGCCCATGCGGCTCGTGATCCTGGGAACCGGCAATATGGCGGGTGCGCATGCGGTGCATTTCGCCTCGATCGAGGGCGTTGAACTGGTCGGCGCGGTGGATGTGGACCAGGTGCGTGTCGAGGAGTTCGCCCAACGCCACCAGATTCCCAGGAACTTCAACTCACTGAGTGAGGCGCTGGACTGGGGTAAGTTCGATGCGCTGACCAATGTCACGCCGGACCGGTTCCATTACGAAACCACCATGGCGGCCCTTTCAGCCGGCAAGCATGTCTTTTGCGAAAAGCCGCTCGCCACGAACTATGGTCATGCACTGGAAATGGCCGAGACCGCAGAAAAGGCGGGGCTCGTCGGCATGGTCAATCTCACCTATCGGAACGTGGCCGAGCTGCAGAAATTTCGCGCAATCGTGGATGCCGGCGAAGTTGGGGAGATCAGGCATGTCGAGGCCAGCTATCTGCAAAGCTGGCTGGTCTCGAAAGCATGGGGCGATTGGCGGACGGACAGCACGTGGCTTTGGAGGCTTTCGAGCGGGCACGGATCGAACGGCACGCTGGGTGATACCGGCATCCACATTCTCGATTTCGCGGTGTTCGGCATAGGCTCGGACATCGACCGCGCCTTCTGCCGGGTCAAGACCTTCGAGAAGGCGCCGGGCGGGCAAATCGGCGACTATGTCCTCGACGCCAATGACAGCTTCACCATGTCGCTCGAGTTCTCCTCAGGGGCGCTGGGAGTGGTGCACGCAACGCGCTGGGCGACGGGCTATCTCAACACGCTTCGGCTGCGCGCCTATGGCGACAAGGGTGGCATCGAGGTACAGCATGGCCTCGACGGCTCGAGCCTCAGGGGCTGCATGGGCGAGGATGTCGACACGCAGGTGTGGCGAGACATTCCGGTCGAACCGGTCCCGACCAATTATCACCGCTTTGCCGAGGCGGTAAGCTCCGGCGTTACCGGCGATCCCAGTTTCCGCCACGCCGCCAATCTGCAGAGGGTGCTGGATCTGGGCTTTGTTTCCAACGAACGGCGCGAGGAATTGAACGTAAAATAGAGAGGGCGCGGCTGGCGCGCCCTCTCGTTGCGGTTTCCTTACTCGCCGACCTTCGAGATACGGCCATCTGTATAAGGCGTATAGGTCCCGC
Source organism: uncultured Pelagibacterium sp. (assembly GCA_964429025.1). Lineage (GTDB taxonomy): Bacteria > Pseudomonadota > Alphaproteobacteria > Rhizobiales > Devosiaceae > Pelagibacterium. The sequence goes on along the minus strand of CAYSBF010000012.1, from coordinate 37,499 downwards.
CCTGTTTTGCAATGTAGTCGGCCAGAACCTGCTCGAGCGGCGGGCCGAAATCGTAAGGATTGTCGCCTTCAGCGAAGGTGCCGTAACCATCGCCGCCACGGCGCATATAATCGTTGGTGACGACGGTGTAGGTCGCTTCCTCATCGATCGGCACCCACTCACCATTCTCCTGAACGAGCACTTCGACGATGCGGGAGCCGACGGGCTGGGACTCGTCCCAAGTGTACTTTAGCCCCGAAACCTGCGGGAATCGCCCGCCGGCATTTTCGACTTCGCTGACGCCGTTTTCTAGCGCCTCGATCACGTCGGCACCCGAGATGTCGACGGTGGCGAGCGTGTTGGAGAAGGGCAGCACGGTCAGCGCATCGCCCATGGTGATCTCGCCGGCATCGATCGAGGCGCGCAGGCCGCCCCCGTTCTGGATGGCGAAGTCGGCGCCATTCGCCGCCACACGATCAAGCATGGCGTCGGCAACGAGATTGCCCATCGAGCATTCCATGAAGCGGCAGACTTCACGGGAACCCTCAATCGGCTCGGTGGTTTCACCAATCACCTGTGCCATCAGCGCCTGGATCGGCTCTTCGAGTTCGGCGAGACGGGCAACATACCCTTCATCGGGAGTGACCGACGCATCGACGAGAATGGGCTCGCCTTCGGCCGAGACCACATTGCCTTCGTCATCCCAGGTAACGACCAGATGGCCGAGATATTTGCCATACTGGTAGGCGGTAACGACGGGCACTTCATTGCCATCCGGGCCATTGATCAGCGTGGGGTAGGGGCCTGCGGCGTCCTCGTCGCTATTGTGCAGCAGCGTGTGCGAATGCCCGCCCACGACCACGTCGATCCCAGGGACGTTTGAAGCGATCTCGAGATCCTGGGTGTAGCCCACATGGGTGAGGGCTATGATCTTGTTGACGCCGGCGGCGGTTAGAGCATCCACCTGCGCGCGCAAGCTGGTAAGCGTATCTTCGAAGACGACATTTTCGCCGGGCGAGGAGGTCTCATCGGTGTCCTCGGCAAGCGCGGAGACGAAGCCGATCTGCTCGCCGCCGATCTCCATGACATGGGTGCCCGGGATTTTCCCCGCGAGCAGCGGCTCGTTCTCGACATTGGTGTTGCCCGAGATGAGGGCAAAGTCGATCGCGTCGATGAGCTTTGCCAGCTCTTCCGGTCCGTCGTCGAATTCGTGATTGCCGACCGCCATCACCTCGATCCCAAGATCATTGGCGAACTCGGCGATGATCTCGCTGCGGTACTGGGTATAGAACAGCGAACCCTGGAACTGATCGCCCGCGTCGACCAAAACCGTGTTCTCGCCTTCCAGATCGCTGCGGGTCTGGTCGATGATGGTCTTGAGCCGCGCAATACCGCCGAAACATTCTCCAGCGGCATCGGCCTCGGGCGCGCAATTGGAATTGCTGCTGGTTATGGGCCCGAAGCGGGAATGGAAGTCGTTGATGTGAAGGATGTTGAGGGTGAAATCGGCGAAAGCGACACCCGGGAAAGATGCCGCTAGCGTAAGGGCCGAGATGCCCGTCAGCAGATGTTTCATGTTCCCTGTCCTTTGAAAATGTGCAGGTCTTTGCAGACCGCTTTTGCCATGCGCGTGCGACGCTTCGATTACACTGGTGGGGGAATGAAGCGGCCTTGGCACGGGGTCAGTAAATCGCAGAATCCCGGGCGTGGAAAGCGAAAATTTGACCATGTGGTCAATTTATGACAGTGCCCGTCCGAGCGCTACCAGCGTAACAGAAAGCGGCCGGCAATGGCACCGATCATCGCGGTGAGGGCGATGCCCAGGGTGTGCCAGAGGCCGAGAAAGAGAAGGCCATATTCTCCGCAATGGAAGGCGTAGACCCATGCGCCGAGCCCACCGGCGGCGAGGCCGGTGGCAAAGCCGCCCATGGTGGGGCTCTGCGGCGCGAACCGTTTTGCGGCGATCAGCATTGCCGCCAGGATCGGCGCCGACAGGGCGACGATCAGCAGCGGGCAGATCAGCGCGGTCCCGCCGAAAAGCAGGATGTCCCGGACCTCCTGAGGCGAAACCGTCCATTGCCACACTCCGGCAGCGAGGACGGTGGCAAAAACGATCAGCGCGGCGACCAGCGTGCCGGTTGCCTTGCCTTCTGGGCGCGATAGAGCAAGGGCGGCGCGAAGCCCGAGCGCGCCCAGAGCCAATGTGTAAAGGAATTTGATCCAGAACATCATTGTCATGGGCGCAGTCGCGATGTCGGCGCGCAGGCCGATGGCGGGTATCATAACGAGGGCGGCGGCGACGATCCCTCCAACTGCAGCGATCAACAAGCCGCGCGTGATGGCGCCGCGACGCACGGGGCGGAGATCGGCAACCAGCGTTTCGATCAGGTCGTCGCTCATTGGTTGCCTCGCGAAAACCGGGTCATCAACGCCCTCAAGCCCCTGTGGATTGCGACCTTGGCGGCGCCTTCGCTCATGCCGTGGACGGAGGCTGCCTCGGCGATGGAAGCGCCTTCGACCTTGACGCTGCGGATCAGCCCCGAAGTGCGGCCGGGCAGGGTGTCGAGCACCTTGTCGAGATCGCTGCGCGCGATGTCGGCTTCGAGCGTCGCGGGAGCGGGAATGTCGTCCTCGAGCGAGATCGCAGCCCGCAGATTGTGGCGGCGCAGGAAGTCGACCAGCTTATGGCGGGCGACTGCGTGCAGCCAGGCCGAGAAGGGGCGGGAAGGATCGTAAGTCATGCGTTTGACGTGGATGGCGAGCAGGGTTTCCTGCGTCAAATCCTCGATGTGGTGGCTATGGACGGCGGAAAGCCGGCGCGCGAAATAGCGGCGCAGATAAGTGGACAGCTCGGTCAGCAATTGGCGGTAGGCATCGCCGTCGCCGTCCAGGGCGGCAATGACGAGCTGGTGCAGCCGCGTTTCGCTCAAATCCATTTGCATCGCGCTCTTATTCGGGCGGCGGATGGAAAGGTTACAAGCAGTACACGAGTAGGCATACGCGAACACGTTTATGTGAGGCGGTAACCCGGACCAGGTCCGGTGCGAATGGTTTTTCGTACCGCAATCGGGCGGTCGGAAAACCGGGAGAACCACAATGATTTCCAGAATGCTCGCAGGCGCTGCACTTTTCGTTGCCCTGCCTGCCGTGCCCCTGCTGGCGCAGGATGCGATGGAAAGCGACAGCATGGCGATAGACGCGATGTCGCCGATGACAATGAGCGAGGAGAACCTTGCGCTGTGTCTCGAGGAAGCGGCGGCGCTGAGCTTCCCCGAGGTCGCAATGGCGGCCGAGAGGGCGTGCCATGCTCTGCACAATGGTGAGATGATGCATGACGAGATGACGAGCACCCCCATGGGGGGCGACGCCATGGAAGGTGATTCAATGAGTGGTGATGCTATGGCGCCGGGGCAGTAAGCCTGCTGTAATGGCGCCGCCATCCGCAAGGCCTACCAGGCGGATGGCGGCGCCGGGCCGGGAGAAGATCGTGTCGGAACAAGCCGTGGGGGAGAAGAGGTGACCGTCATCAAGCGCCAGTCGGTCTGGACGCGGCTCACCCATTGGCTCTGGGTGGTCTGCCTGTTCTTCCTGCTGCTGAGCGGGCTTCAGATATTCAACGCCCATCCGCGCCTTTATATCGGGCAGGAATCGGGGTTCGGATACGACAATTCGGTCTTCTCGATCCAGGCGGCGCGCCGGCCGGATGGCAATATCGCCGGGTTCACGACCCTTTGGGGCCGGACATTCGACACGACCGGTTTCCTGGGCTTTAGCGGCACCGAGGATCAGCCTTTGGGCTCGCGCGTCCGCGCCTTTCCCTCTGCGGTGACCATTCCGTCATATCAGGACCTGGCGACGGGCCGGGTCGTGCACTTCTTTTTCGGCTGGGTGCTGGTGGGGACGATGCTGGTGTGGTTCCTCGCCAGTTTGATCAACGGACATTTGCGGCGCGACATCGTTCCGCGCGGCGCCGATCTGGCCGCACTGCCCGGCGATATCGCCAGACATGCACGGTTCCGCTTGGCGCATGGGCGGACCTATTCGCCACTGCAGAAGCTCAGCTACGGTTTCGTGCTTCTGATCCTTTTCCCGCTCATCATTCTCACCGGGCTTGCCATGTCGCCGGGCATCAACTCGGCCTGGCCCTGGATCGTCGATATCTTCGGCGGACGGCAGACCGCCCGGACGATCCATTTCACGGTGATGGTCCTGCTGGTCGCCTTTTTTGTCGTTCACGTCGTGATGGTCATCCTCTCGGGACCGATCAACACCATGCGCTCGATGATTACCGGCAAGTACCGCATTAGCACCGAGGAGGGCATTGAATGAAAAGGCTGGTACTCGACCGCCGTAAATTCCTGACCATCTCCGCCGCGGGTCTTGTCGGGACGGCGCTGACGGGTTGCGACGCCATCGATTCCATTGTCGCGCCCAACCATCCGGTGCGCAATTTCATGGCCGGAGCGAACGAGTTGACCCTGCGGGCCCAACGGGCGCTGCTTGGCCGGGAGGCGCTGGCGCGGGAGTTTTCCGAAAGCGAAATTCGGCAGGGCATGCGGCCCAACGGCTCGACCGATCCCAATTCGATGGACTACATGTTCCTGCGCCAGAGCGATTTCGCGCTTTACCGGCTCGAAGTCGGCGGTCTTTGCGACGCACCGCAGAGCTATTCGCTCGATGAGCTGCGCAACATGCCCGCGCGCACCCAGATCACTCGGCATGATTGCGTGGAGGGCTGGAGCTGCATCGCCAAATGGACCGGCGTGCCGCTCGCCCACATTCTCAATGAGGTCCGGCCACAAACGTCTGCGCGCTATGTCGTCTTCCACTGTTTTGACATCTATGCCGGGCGTTCGGGTGGTGTGCCCTATTACGAAAGCATCGACATGATCGATGCCTACCATCAGCAGACTATTCTCGCCTATGGCATGAACGATGCGGCTCTACCGGTGGAAAACGGCGCGCCACTACGGCTCCGGGTCGAACGCCAGCTTGGCTACAAGATGGCTAAATATGTCTCGCGGATCGAGCTGGTCGAGGATTTCAGCGGGCTTTACGGCGGCAAGGGCGGGTATTGGGAAGACCATGGGTATGACTGGTATGCGGGGATTTAGTTCCGTTTAGTATCCGGCGTTTGAAGCAGGCACCGAGCACCCCTCACCCCCAACCCTTCATCGGCTCCAATCGCTCCACTGGAGCGATTGGTGACGACGCCACAGCCACAAAGTCCCTCAAGGGGGAGGGGGGCTCAAGAGCCGAGGAGCCCGGGTTCCCTTCCCCCCTGAGGGAGAAGGTGGCCGGAGCGAAACGGAGGTCGGATGAGGGGTGCTGCGATGCCAGCCAAGTCAGCTGGTGCTAACCAACGACAATTTCGTAAGGCTCGTCAAAGACGTGCTCCTCGAGATTCACCCCATCTCCGCCCCTGTCAACCACCAGGAAATCCCCCTCCGCCTCGAGCGCCGTCAGTACGCCGTGCCAGACATTGCGGCCGATATTGATGCCGGCACCCGGCTGGGTGAGGAAGGCGCGCGGCGTGCCGGGCCTCCCGTTATCGTCCGGGCACACGGTGACGAGGAAAGGCCGGTTGTGCAGCGGCATGAAGGCCTGCGAGCCGAGCGGGTGCCGCTCGACCAGCTTCAGGGTCAGCGGCAGCGAATAGGGCTGCCCGCGGAAGATCGAGATCAGCGTTCGTCCATTCTCGCCGTCGATTTCCACATTGGCGAGGTCGTGGAAGCGTTCGGTCATCCCGTTGTTGATCGGAAAGTGGTGCGCGTCCTGGGTGGTCAGCACCTGCCCGAAAGGCGCGAACGCCTCCCGCGTCAATGGCTCGATGAGAACGGTCCGGCTCATCGGAAGGCCAGTTTGGCGTGCCGGTTGACGTCTTTGTAGAGCAGGTAGCGGAACGGGCCCGGCCCGCCGGCATAGCAGGCCTGCGGGCAGAAGGCCCGGAGCCACATGTAGTCCCCCGCCTCGACCTCGACCCAATCCTGATTGAGACGGTAAACCGCCTTGCCTTCGAGCACGTAAAGCCCATGCTCCATGACGTGGGTTTCCGCGAAGGGGATGACGGCGCCCGGTTGCAGGGTCACGATGTTGACGTGCATGTCGTGGCGGAGATCGCCGGGGTCGACGAAGCGCGTGGTTGCCCAGCCACCGTCGGTGTCCGGCATGGCGATAAAGTCCGCATCGTCTTCGTGGGTCACAAAGGCCGGCGGTATATCAAGGCCGTCCACCTGTTCATAAGCCTTGCGGATCCAGTGGAAGCGGGTATTCGCGCCCGAAGTGTTGCTCACCTGCCAGTCCGAAGCCGGCGGGAGATAGGCGTAGCTGCCTGGCCTCATCGCATGCGAGATCCCCGTGATCGTCAGCGTGAACTCACCCTCTGTCACAAACAGGACCCCTTCCGCACCGGAGTCCGTCTCGGGCCTGTCGCTGCCGCCGCCCGGAGCGACCTCCATCACATATTGAGAGAAGGTCTCGGCAAAACCCGACAGCGGCCGGGAGAGCACCCAGAGCCGCGTCCCGGTCCAACGCGGCAGATAGCTGGTGACGATATCGCTCATCACCCCCTTGGGAATGACGGCATAGGCCGTGGTGAAAACGGCGCGTCCGGTCAGGAGCTGGCTCTGCGGCGGCAGGCCGCCGGGCGGGGTGGCGTAGCTGTGGTCAGGCATAGGATTATCTGTTTGCCATGTGCTTTTTCCGACTGATAGCGCAGAAAGAAGTCGAGGGCTATTGCGCGTCAGCGCCCCTGCTTCGGGCAGCTAAGCCCCGACCTCTGCATTGAGCCGGGACATCAGGCTCACGGCATTGCGGGCGTAATCACCGATCCATCGATCGTGAATGTCCTTGATCGGCAGAGCGTTGAGGTGGTTCCAGCGCTCGCGGCCTTCGCGTTTGGCAATGACAAGCCCGGCATCGGTGAGAACGCGGATGTGCAGCATCACCGTGCAGCGGTCAATCTCCGGGAACATGTCAACGAGCTGCCCGGTCGTTCTCGGCTCGTCTTTCAGCGCGTCGAGAATGGCGCGGCGGCGGCGGTCCGCGAGCGCCTTGAATATCCGATCCGAATCATCCTCACTTGACATGTTATATTTTTATAACATAATTAGGAAACCAGCAAGGAGGACGTCATGGAATTCAAGTTCACCGTTTCGGGGCGCATCGCAAAGCCGGTGCGCGAGGTGTTTGAAGCGGTCGCCGATCCCGGCAAGCTCTCGGGCTATTTCACGACCGGCGGCGCAAAGGGCAGGCTGGAAACCGGCGCGGTCGTCACTTGGGACTTTCACGATTTCCCGGGCGCATTTCCCGTCAATGTCATCGAGGTCGTGCCCAACGAAAAAATCGTTCTGAGCTGGGGTGCGGCGCCTGAGGGCGACGAGAGCGGCAATTACGATACGACCGTCACCATGACGTTCGAGCCACTGGACGGAGACACCCGGACACTGGTGAAGATCACCGAGGAAGGATGGCGGCAGACCGAAACCGGGCTCAAATCCTCTTACGGCAATTGCGAAGGCTGGACCGGCATGCTGTGCGCGATGAAGGTCTATCTCGAGCACGGCATAAATCTGCGCGAAGGTTTCTACAAATAGATGCTGGAGCCAAACCGGGGCCGCATTCGTTGGGCCAATTGACCGGTTCAAAGAGAGGCCCAAGTCATCATGATACGTATCGCAGCCATTATCGCGGCCTCGGCCATTGCCGTGCCCGCATTCGCCCAGTCGAGCCTGCCATCTAACGAGGACATTCTCACCATCCTTGAACGGCGGGTTGATGAGGAGCGTCAGAGCGTCGGCATTGCGGTGGGCGTCGTCGAGCCGGACGGTGCACGCGTCGTCGCCTATGGTGCGCTGGGCATTGATGACCCGGCGCCGGTCGATGGCGACACACTGTTCGAGATCGGGTCGGTTACCAAGGTGTTCACAGGCCTGTTGCTCGCCGATGCGGTGGAGCGGGGCGAGGTGAGCCTTGACCAGCCGGTGGCGGAGCTTCTGCCCGAGGGCGTCACGGTCCCCGAACAGGACGGGCGGCAGATCACGCTGCTCGATCTGGCAACGTACAGTTCCGGCCTGCCACGCCTGCCGGACAATATCGACCCCGCCGACCCGGCCGACCCCTATGCCGACTACACGGCTGACGATCTTTACGCCTTCCTTTCAGGCTACACACTCGAGCGCGGCATAGGGGAGGCGTACGAGTACTCGAACCTCGGCGTCGGCCTTCTCGGCCATGCGCTCGCGGTCAATGCCGGCACCGATTATGAGACGCTTTTGCGCGAGCGCATTCTGGATCCGCTGGACATGGACGATACGGTGCTCGTGGTTCCCGAAGAGATGCAGGAGCGTTTCGCCCAGGGCCATGATGCCGAATTGCAGCCCGTCGAGGCCTGGCAGTGGGATGTTCTGGCGGGCGCCGGTGCGATCAAGTCGACGGCCAACGACATGAACAAGCTGCTCTCGGCGATGCTCGGACATACGGAAACCGAGCTTGCGCCGGCCATCGCACTCGCGACCGAGCCGCGAGCCGATATAGGCGACGGCGCCAGCGCCATTGGCCTTGCCTGGCACATCACGCCACTCGGCGAGGACGAGATGGTCTGGCATAATGGCGGAACGTTCGGGGCGAGGGCGTTCATCGGCTTCCTGCGCGAAGCTGGAACCGGCGCGGTGGCGCTGTCAAACGTCGCGACGGCGCATGGCGTCGACGATTTCGTTCCGCACCTTCTCGATGCTTCGGTGCCCCTGATCGTTCCACCACAGGAGGTGGAAGTCGATCCGGCGGTCTTTGAGGGTCTCGTCGGCGAATATCAGCTGGCGCCGGAGATCTCGATTTCCATCTTTGCCGAAGACGGGCAATTGTTCGCTCAGTTGACGGGACAGGAGGCGCTTCCCATCCATCCGGCCAGCGAGACGGCCTATTTCTACCGAGCCGTCGATGCCCAGATCACATTCGAAGTTGACGAACAGGGCAGGGCCACCGGTCTCACGCTGCACCAGTTCGGCGCGCAGATGCCGGCGCCAAAGATCGACTGATCGGACCGCCAGGATTTACTTCTCGCTTCCCCGAGACAGCCAGGGCCCGTGCTTGAGCATTCATGGGTACGGAGACGATGTTATGGGTCCCGGCTTTCGCCGGACAGCGAATGGGGAGGACAGCAAATGGAGAGCGTTGCGCTATCCTTCCGAAAAAAGCGCCTCGATCCGCAGTTGCGCGATGCGCTCGACGTGGGCGCAGGCGGTGCGGAATTCGGTGTCGCGGTCATTCTCGAGGCGCTTTCTGAAGGCTTCCAGAATTGACGCCTTGGTGTTGTCGCGCACGGCAATGATGAAGGGGAAGCCGAACTTTTCCACATAGCGTGTGTTGAGTTCGGTGAAGGTTTGGCGCTCTTCGTCTGTCAGCGCATTGAGCCCGGCGGAGGCTTGTTCGGCGGTCGACTCCGCCGTTAGCCGTTTGGCAGCCGCCAGTTTGCCGGCGAGGTCGGGGTGGGCCTTGAGAACGCCCAGCCGCTCATCCTCGCTCGCCATCCGGAACTGGTTGCGCAGAGCGAAATGGATGCCGAAGGCGGAGTCGTTGGCCGGGCCAAGCTCGGCTTCGAAGGCACGCTGGGCGATGAAGGGCGAATGCTCGTAGATCCCGCCAAAGGTCTGCATGAACACAGTGGCGTCCATCTTCGAGGGTGCCAACCGGGGTGCCTTGTAGGGATGCCGTTCGGCCCAGTGACGGGCGATATCGATGCGGCGCGCCACCCAGACCTTCTCGAACCCCGAAATATAGTCGACGAACCGCTTGAGACCTTCGAAGCGACCCGGCTGACCGACGAGTCGGCAATGGAGGCCGATGCTCATCATCTTGGGACTGCCGTCCGCGCCCTCGCGGTAAAGGCAGTCAAAGCTGTCCTTGAGCGCCTGGAAGAACTCCTCCCCATTGGCGAATCCCGAAGCGGTGACAAAGCGCATGTCGTTGATGGACAGTGTATAGGGGATGATCAGTTGCGGGGTTGCGTTGTGAACGCGCCAATAAGGCAGGTCGTCGTCGTAAGTGTCGGAGATATAGGCAAAGCCGCCTGCTTCGGAAACGAGATCGACGGTGTTGACCGAGCAGCGGCCGGTGTACCAGCCCAGCGGGCGGGAGCCGGTGGCGATGGTATGTAGGCGGATCGCCTCGGCGATTTGGGCGGCCTCCTCCTCGCGTGGCATGTCCTTGTGCTCGACCCATTTGAGCCCGTGGGACGCGATCTCCCAATCGGCATCGAGCATAGCCTCGACCTGTTCGGGCGCGCGCATCAGCGCTGTGGCGACGCCATAAACGGTGACGGGCAGGTTTTTCTCGGTGAACAGGCGATGGAGGCGCCAGAAGCCGGCGCGGGCGCCATATTCATACATCGACTCGATGTTCCAGTGCCGCACATCCGGCCAGGGAACCGCGCCCACCACATCGGCAAGGAAAGCCTCGGACGCCGCATCCCCGTGCAGGATATTGTTCTCGCCGCCTTCCTCGTAGTTGAGGACGAACTGGACCGCGATATTGGCTCCGCCGGGCCAATCGGCATGGGGCGGGGTGGAGCCATAACCTCGGAAGTCGCGGGGATAGCGCATGAACGTGCCTGTGATGCATGAACGGGTGGGCAGACCTTAGCCGCAAATTTTTAGACCATGTGGTAAAAAATTGCGGTTGCCCCTCTTTCACTTGTGCGTTTTTGGGTTGATAGTCAAAAGGTTTGGGTGGCCGGGAGTGTTGCCATGAGCGGAAATGGGCGGCTGACAACGCATGTACTCGATACGGCCAACGGGCATCCGGCCCGGGGGCTCGCGATCGACCTGTTCCGGCTCAACGATGCAACGCCAATGCGCCTGAAGCAGGTCGTCACCAATGATGACGGGCGGTGCGACGCGCCGTTGCTCAGCGGTTCGGAGCTCCAGGTCGGCACCTATGAGCTGCACTTCCGCGTAGGCGATTACTTCCGTGATCTCGACGGCACCCAGGCGACGTTTCTGGATGTGGTGCCGGTGAGATTCGTCATCTCCAATCCCGAGCTTCACTATCATGTGCCGCTTCTGGTGGCGCCCTTCGGTTACTCTACCTATCGCGGGAGCTAGAGATGGCGCGCGACCGCATCCGGTTCTACCTCAACGACAGGTTGGTCGAACTGGCCGATATCGCGCCGGATCGCACCTTGCTTGACTTTCTCCGGCTCGACCGGATGCTGCGCGGCACCAAGGAAGGGTGCGCGGAGGGAGACTGCGGCGCGTGCACTGTTCTTGTCGGGCGGTTGGCGGGCGAAAGCCTGATCTATGAGGCCGTCACCGCCTGCATCCGGTTCGTGGGTTCGCTCGATGGGACGCATGTGGTGACGGTCGAGCATCTTGCCGGCAGGGACGGCACGCTGCATCCGGTGCAGCAGGCGCTGGTCGATTTCCATGGCAGCCAGTGCGGCTTCTGTACGCCCGGTTTCGTGATGTCGCTCTATGGGCTCTGGCTGACCGATCCCAATCCGTCAGTTCCTGCAATCGAACGTGCCCTCCAGGGCAATCTCTGCCGCTGCACCGGCTACGCGCCGATCATCCGCGCTGCGCAGTCGATCTCCAATTATGGGCAGGCAGCCGAAGATGCGCTCAATGCCGAGCGCGACGCTATCCGCGCGCGCCTTTCCGCCCTGCGCGACGGGGAGCGGGTGGACATCCAGTCCCCGGCGGGCCGACTGATCGTGCCCGCCGATGAGGACGACCTCGCGGTGGTGCTTGAGGAGCATCCAGAGGCGACGATCGTCGCGGGTTCGACCGATGTGGGGCTGTGGGTGACCAAGTTCATGCGCACGATCTCGCCGGTCGTCTTTGTAGGGCACCTGATGCGGCAGGTCGCCATTTCCGATGACGCCATCACGTTCGGGGCCGGTGTCAGCTACACGCAGGCTTTCGAGGTCATCTCGCAGCAAATCCCGCAAATGCGCGAGCTCTGGGAGCGGATCGGCGGGGCGCAAGTGCGCAACATGGGGACGATCGGGGGGAATATCGCCAATGGCTCGCCGATCGGCGATACCCCGCCGCCGCTGATCGCGCTGGGGGCGAGCATAACGTTGCGCAGGGGCGGTGAGCGGCGGGTGGTGAAGCTCGAGGATTTCTTCATCGACTATGGAAAGCAGGACCGGGCGCCGGGCGAGTTCGTCGAGACGGTCACTGTGCCATTGCCGCAGGCGGGGGACCGCTTTGCCGTCTACAAGGTCTCAAAGCGCCGCGAGGAGGATATCACCGCCGTTCTCGGTGCCTTCAGGGTCAGGGTAAGCGGGGGCATGGTGTCCGATGCAGTCATCGCCTATGGCGGCATGGCGGGCACGCCCAAACGGGCCAGGGCGGTAGAGGCGGCGCTGATCGGTCAGCCATGGACGCAGGAGACGGTGGAGTCGGCGGTTGGGTCGTTCGAGACGGATTTTCAACCATTGAGCGATTGGCGGGCCTCGGCGGATTACCGCCTGCTGACCGCGCAGAATTTGCTGCGGCGGTTTTTTATCGAAAGCAGCGGGGAGCCGGTGCGGATTGTACGGCATGAGGTGGCGTGATGGGGAGTAATTCGCTTTCGGGCATGCCGATGCATTGCGCCCCCTCATCCGACCTCCGCTTCGCTCCGGCCACCTTCTCCCACGAGGGGAGAAGGGGAACCGTGGGGCAGCCACACGAGCCCCCCTCTCCCCTCGTGGGACTTCGAGGCGGTGGCGTAGCCACCAATCGCTCCGGTGGAGCGATTGGAGCCGATGAATGGTTGGGGGTGAGGGGGCGCGATGCCTGCGTTTAGCCGAGATAGTAGCATGACCGCGCTCGATTCCCGCAGGCCGATCAAAGGCGGGGTGCATGTTCCGCAGCGGCATGACTCGGCGCACAAGCATGTCGCGGGGACGGCGGAATATATCGATGACATGGTCGAGCCTAACGGCACCCTCCATGCCTATCTCGGGCTTTCGGCATGCGCGCATGGCGAGATTATTTCGGTGGATTTCGATGCCGTGCGAACGGCGCCGGGCGTGGTGGGCGTGCTGGTCGCGGCGGATATCCCCGGGCATAACGATGTCAGCCCGTCGGGCAAGCATGACGAGCCGATCTTTGCCGAAGGCAGGGTGGAGTTCTGGGGGCAGCCAGTTTTCGCTGTCATCGCACAGACACGGGAGCAGGCGCGGCGCGCTGCGCATCTGGCAAAGATTGAGTATCGGGAGCGGCCGCCGGCCACCGACATCGCGGCGGCGCGCGCCGCGGGCGGAACGCTCGTCACCGACGGAATGAAGCTCGAAAGGGGTGATGTGTCGTCGGGGCTCGCCTCGGCGCCCCGTCGGATCAAAGGCACCGTCACCGTGGGCGGGCAGGATCACTTCTATCTCGAAGGCCAGATCGCCATGGCCGTCCCGGGCGAGGACGATGAGATCACCGTCTATTCCTCGACCCAGCACCCGAGCGAAGTTCAGCACATGGTCGGCCATGCTCTCGGCGTTCCGTCCAATGCGGTCAATGTCGTCGTACGGCGCATGGGCGGTGGGTTCGGCGGCAAGGAGACGCAGGGGAACCTGTTTGCAGTGGTGGCCGCAATCGCGGCCAAGAAATTCGGCCGCGCGGTCAAGATCAGGCCCGACCGCGACGACGATATGGTCGCGACCGGCAAGCGGCATGATTTCGTCGTCGATTACGAAGTGGGGTTCGACGAGGAGGGAAGGATCACGGCGGTCGATGCGATTTATGCCGCGCGCTGCGGATATTCCTCGGACCTGTCAGGACCGGTGACCGACCGCGCGCTTTTTCATGCCGACAACGCCTACTACTATCCCAATGTCCGGCTGCGATCCGAGCCGCTCAAGACCAATACGGTTTCCAACACGGCGTTCCGGGGCTTCGGCGGGCCGCAGGGGATGGCGGCGTGCGAGCGCTGGATCGAGGAGATCGCCTATACGCTCGGGCAGGACCCGCTCGATATCCGCAAGGCCAATTTCTATGGCGAGACCGAGCGCAACGTCACGCCCTATCACCAGACGGTGACCGACAACATCATTGCCCGCGTGGTCGATGAGTTGGAGGTATCGTCGGATTACCGGTCGCGCCGGGCGGCAATCATCGATTTCAACAGAACCTCGGCCGTCCTCAAGCGCGGCATTGCGCTGACGCCGGTCAAATTCGGCATTAGCTTCACCATGACTGCCTTCAATCAGGCAGGCGCTCTGGTTCACATCTACCGGGACGGCTCGATCCATCTCAATCACGGCGGCACCGAGATGGGGCAGGGGCTTTACGTCAAGGTGGCGCAGGTGCTGGCCGACACGTTCCAGGTCGATCTCGACAAGGTCAAGATCACCGCGACGACGACGGGAAAGGTGCCCAATACCTCGGCTACGGCAGCATCTTCGGGGTCCGATCTCAACGGCATGGCGGCGCAGAATGCTGCCGAGCAGATCAGAACCCGGCTCATCGCCTTTGCTTCGGAGAAGTACGGTGTTTCGGAACATGCCGTGGTCTTTGAGCCGAACTGCGTGCTGATCGGCAACCAGCGGTTCGACTGGGCCGACTTCATCGACCAGGCCTATCTCGGGCGCGTGCAGCTTTCGGCCGCCGGATTTTACAAGACGCCGGACATTCACTGGGACCGGGCGGCGGGCAAGGGGCAGCCGTTTTTCTATTTTGCCTATGGCGCATCGTGCTCGGAGGTCATCGTCGATACGCTGACGGGCGAATATATGGTCGAGCGGGTGGACATTCTTCACGACGTCGGCAAGTCGCTCAATCCGGCCATCGACATCGGTCAGATCGAGGGCGGCTTCATCCAGGGCATGGGGTGGCTGACCAGTGAGGAATTGTGGTGGGATGCCAAGGGGCGGCTGCGCACGCATGCGCCTTCGACCTACAAGATCCCGCTCGCATCTGACGTGCCGAAAGTCTTCAACATCAAGCTGGCCGAATGGTCCGAGAACAGGGCTCCGACAATCCGGCGCTCCAAGGCCGTGGGCGAGCCGCCCTTCATGCTGGCGCTTTCCGTGCCTGAGGCCTTATCCATGGCGGCGGCGAGCGTGGTGGACTACAAGATCCCGCCGCGAATGGATACGCCCGCAACGCCCGAGCGCGTGCTGATGACCATCGAGCGGTTGAAGCGCGAGGCGGCAGGGCAATGACCGTCACGCCCCAGCGGTTGCGCGGCTTTCTCGATTCCGCCGGCAATGCCGTGCTGGTCGAGGTGGTGGAGGCGCTGGGCTCCACCCCGCGCGAGGCGGGGGCCTGGATGGTGGTGTCGGACAAGGAGACGCTGGGCACGATCGGCGGCGGCCAGCTCGAATTTTTGTGCATCGCGCGGGCGCGCGAAGTGCTCGGCGCGGGCGAGCAGGTGGCGGCGCTCGATATTCCTCTTGGGCCGGAGATCGGGCAGTGTTGCGGGGGACGGGTATCGGTCAGCTTGCGCCATATCGATGCCGAAACGGCAAAAATGCTGCGCGAGCGGGCTGTGCGTGAACATGCGCTGCAGACGGCGGTCTATGTTTTCGGCGCGGGCCATGTGGGCAATGCGCTTGGCCGAGCGCTATCGCTTCTGCCCTTCCGTACGCTTCTCGTCGATAACCGCGCCGAGGAGATCGCCAAAGTGCCGGAAGCGGTAGAGGCGAGGCATGTGGCGGTGCAGGAAGCTCTCGTGCGCGAGGCGGCGCCTCGGTCGGTGTTCGTCATCATGACGCATGACCATGGGCTCGATTTCCTGATTGCGCAGGAAGCGCTGGCGCGCGGCGATGCGGCTTATGTGGGGATGATCGGATCAAAGACCAAGCGCGCAACCTTCAAGAGTTGGCTCTCGGACATGGGTTATGACACTGCTCTGATGGACGGCCTCACCATGCCCATCGGCGGCTCGGACGTCGACGACAAGCGGCCGGAGGTGATTGCGGCGCTGACGGCGGCGGAGATCGTGCGGGCGGTGGCGGGAGGCGGTGCGCGTGGATAGATCGCTGGTCGTCAACTTCATGACTGATCGGGTTCATCGCTATTTCGGCTTACGCCGAATCCCCCCTCCCAACCTCCCCCACAAGGGGGGAGGTGCTGGTTCTGTGCGCGGCGAGACACCGAGGAAAAGGATACACCCTCCCCTTGATGGGGAGGGTTCGGGAGGGGTGAGGCCGCACGCGCAAATGCATGGGTTTGGGGCAATAACTATATGACCGACTTCACGATTTTCTGGGAATGGCTGGCGTTCGCCATGCGATGGACGCATGTGATCGTGGGGATCGCGTGGATCGGGTCGTCCTTCTATTTCATCGCGCTCGATCTGGGCCTGCGCAAGCATGCGAACCTGCCCCAGGGTGTGCTGGGCGAGGAGTGGCAGGTGCATGGTGGGGGGTTCTATCACATCAACAAATATGTGGTGGCGCCGCCCAACCTGCCTGAGCATCTCGTCTGGTTCAAATGGGAGAGTTATTCGACCTGGCTGACCGGCTTTGCCATGCTGGCCATCGTCTATTACGCCGGGGCCGATCTGTTTCTCATCGACCGGACGGTGATGGATTTGCCGGTCTGGGGTGCGATCCTGCTCTCGATGGCGTCGCTGGCGGTCGGGTGGATCGTTTATGACCTGCTATGCCGGTCTGCGATCGGGACATACCAGACCGGGCTGATGGTGGTGCTTTTCGTGGTGCTCGTCGCCATGGGGTGGGGCTATCTGCAGGTGTTTTCGGGGCGGGCCGCGTTCCTGCATATGGGCGCGTTTACCGCGACCATCATGTCGGCCAATGTCTTTTTCATCATCATTCCCAACCAGAAGAAGATCGTTGCGGCGCTCAAGGCCGGCGAGGCGCCGGACCCTGCGCTTGGCGCGCAGTCCAAGCAGCGCTCGGTGCACAACAATTATCTTACCCTGCCGGTGCTGTTCTTCATGCTATCGGGGCACTATCCGCTGGCCTATGCGACCGAGTTTTCGTGGATCATCGCGGGGCTGATTTTCCTGATCGGCGTGCTGATCAGGCACTTCTTCAACACCATGCATGCGACGGGGCACCGGCCCTACTGGACCTGGGCGCTGGCGGCGATCCTGTTCATTGCGATCATGTGGCTTTCGTCGGCCCCGCGCGTGCTGACCGGTGAGGCGGCGCCGAGCGCGACCGCGCAGATTTTCATGAGTGATCCCCACTTTCAGGCCGCGTCCAACACAGTCCAGGGCCGCTGTGCCATGTGTCATTCTGCCCAGCCCTTCTGGGAGGGGGTGCACATGGCGCCAAAGAATGTGAAATTCGACACGCCGGTCGAAATCGCCGAACATGCGCGGGAAATCTACATCCAGGCCGGTCGCAGCCATGCCATGCCGCCGGGCAATGTTTCGCTGATGACGCCGGAGGAGCGGGAGTTGATCGTTACCTGGTATCAGAGCGTCACGGGAGAAAGCCGCCTATGAAGGGCAAAATCCTGCGCGGACGGGTGCTGACCTTTCTCGACGAGCCGCAGGGAGCGGACGATCACGCGTCCTACCGTTATATCGAAGATGGCGCGGTGGCCATTGTAGATGGCAAGATCGCTGCTACGGGGGAGTGGTCCGAGGCGCTCAAGCTCGCGGTGCCGAAGGCGGAGGTGATCGACCACCGCCCACATCTCATCACGCCAGGCTTTATCGATACCCATATCCATTATCCTCAGATGCAGGTCGTGGGATCATACGCCGGAAATTTGCTGGAGTGGCTCAACACCTACACCTTTGTCGAGGAGCAGCGTTTTGCCGATGAGGGGCATGCAGCGCGGATTGCGTCGCTGTTCTTCGATGAGCTGATTCGCCATGGGACGACCACGGCGATGGCCTATTGCACGGTGCATCCGGAATCGGCCGAAGCGTTCTTCGCCGAAGCCGAAAAGCGCAATCTCAGGATGATCGCGGGCAAGGTGATGATGGACCGCAATGCGCCGGAGGCGCTGCTCGATACGCCCCGATCGGGATATGACGACAGTAAACGGCTCTTGCAGAAATGGGACGGGCGCGGTCGTCTGCACTATGCGATCACGCCGCGGTTTGCGCTGACCTCGACCCATGAACAGCTCGAGATGACGCAGGATCTGGTGCGGGAATATCCCGAGGCCTATGTCCAGACCCATGTGAACGAGAGCCTGGGCGAGATCGCCTTTGCCAGGGAGCTCTTTCCCAATCTCCCCGACTATGTCGGCATTTATGAGCATTACGGCCTGCTTGGGCCAAAGACTTTGCTCGGCCACTGCATCCACATGACGGACCGCGAGATCGGCATCATGTACGAGACCGGGGCCGTCGCCGTCTTCTGCCCCACTTCGAACCTCTTTATCGGCTCGGGGCTTTTCGATCGCGACCGGATGCGGGCGGGCAATGTGCGGATGGCGGTGGCGACAGACATCGGGGGCGGCACGAGCTATTCGATGCTGCGCACGCTCGATGAAGGCTACAAAGTGCTCCAGCTCAAGGGCCAGCGCCTTTCGCCCATAGAGAGCTTTTACATGATGACCCTGGGCAACGCCCGCGCGCTTTCGCTCGAGCACACCATCGGCACGCTCGAACCGGGCGCCGATGCCGATATCGTCGTTCTCGATGCGCGGGCCGTGCCGCATATGGCGCTCAAGATGGAGTGCGTGGATACGCTGGCCGAGGAGCTGTTCCTTCTCCAGACCTGTGGCGACGACAGGGTGGTGGCACAAACCTATATCGCCGGCGAGGCGGCGAAGGGCGTTTCCGCATCGTGAAAGGAAACTGGTGGACAGTTGGCTGAATTCCGCGCGCGCGTATAGCAAAGCGAGGATTTCGGCTTGCGCCGAATCCCCCCTCCCTGCCTCCCCCACAAGGGGGGAGGTGTTTGGCCTTGTGCGCAGGATATATCCGCGCAAAGGAAACACCCTCCCCTTGATGGGGAGGGATGGGGAGGGGTGATGCGATGCCAGCAAGGGAGGCAAGGAGCCATGAGCACTTACGTCAATCGCGCCGGACTGCAGGTCGATAGAGGGCTTGCAGGGTTCATCGAGACCGAGGCGATGGCTGGTCTGGACATGAAGCCGGACGCCTTCTGGTCCGGTTTTGCAGAGCTCGTTGCCGCCTATATGCCGGGGAATCGCGAACTGCTCGATATCCGGGACCGGATGCAGCAGCAGATCGATGAGTGGCACAAGGAGAACGGGCCGGTCTCGGCCAATCCCGATGGTTACATCGCCTTCCTCAAAGAGATCGGCTATCTCGAAGACGAACCTGAAGACTTCAAGATCGAAACCGACAATCTCGACCCCGAGATTGCCTCGATCTGCGGACCGCAGCTCGTGGTGCCGGTCTCCAATGCCCGCTACGCGCTCAATGCGGCCAATGCCCGCTGGGGCAGCCTTTACGATGCGCTCTACGGGACCGACGCGATTTCTCGTGAGGGGGAACTGGCCCCGGGAAAGGGGTACAATCCGCAGCGCGGCGCGGCGGTTATCGCGCGGGCGGCAGAGTTCCTCGACGAGGCCTTTCCGCTGCTCGGCGTCAAGCATGGCGCCGTCACGAAATATGGGATCGACAAAAGCAGCGGACGGGCACGGCTCGTGGTTGAAAGCCAGGATGGCCCGACCAAGCTCGCCTACCCCGACGGCTTTGCAGGCTATGCCGAGGATGGTGACGTGCTGCGCATCCTGCTGGTTCATCACGGGCTGCATGTCGAACTGATGATCGATCCCGACCATCCGATCGGCTCCACGCAGGCCTCCCATCTTGCCGATGTCATCGTCGAAAGCGCGATGTCGACGATCCAGGACTGCGAGGATTCGGTTGCTGCCGTCGATGCCGAGGACAAGGTCGGCGTTTATCGCAACTGGCTCGGGCTGATGAAGGGCGATCTGGAGGACACCTTCGAGAAGGGGGGCAAGACGATGACGCGCCGCCTTAACGCGGACCGCGTCTATACCGCCCCTGACGGCTCGGAGCTGACGCTCAAGGGCCGCGCGCTGCTGCTCGTGCGCAATGTCGGGCACCTGATGACGACAAACGCAATCCTCGATGCCGAAGGCCAGCCGATCGGTGAGGGCATGATGGACGCCATGGTCACGACGCTCTGCGCCATGCACGACCTCAAGCGCCGCGCCAACTCGAAAACAGGATCGATCTATATCGTCAAACCCAAGATGCACGGCCCGACCGAAGTCATGTTTGCCTGCAATGTGTTCGGCGAGGTCGAAAAAATCCTCGGCCTGCCGGTAAACACCATCAAGATCGGCATAATGGACGAGGAGCGCCGGACGTCGGCCAATCTCAAGGCCTGCATCCATGCGGCGCGCGAGCGGGTGTTCTTCATCAACACCGGGTTCCTCGACCGCACCGGCGATGAAATCCACACCTCGATGGAGGCCGGGCCGGTGCTGCTCAAGGACCAGATCAAGGCCGAGCGCTGGATAGGAGCCTATGAAGACCGCAATGTCACCATCGGGATTGCCTGCGGGTTTTCGGGCCGGGCGCAGATCGGCAAGGGCATGTGGGCCAAACCGGACGAAATGGCCGACATGCTTGTCCAGAAGATCGGCCACCCCAAATCCGGTGCCAATTGCGCTTGGGTGCCTTCGCCGACGGCTGCAACGCTCCACGCGCTGCACTATCATCAGGTCGACGTGTTCGAGGCGCAGAAGCGGCGCCACAACGAGCCCATCCCGCCGCTCACCGAGCTCTTTTCGATGCCAGTGCTTGATGCCTCTAGTCTTACGCGCGAACAAATTCAGCGCGAGCTCGACAACAACGCCCAGGGCATCCTCGGCTATGTCGTGCGTTGGATCGATCAGGGCGTGGGGTGCTCGAAGGTTCCGGACATCAACAATGTCGGGCTGATGGAAGATCGCGCCACCTGCCGCATTTCCTCCCAGGCCATCGCGAACTGGCTCTGGCATGGCGTGGTGACGCAGGACGAGGTGGTCGAGACATTTACCCGGATGGCGAAGGTGGTCGACGGGCAGAATGCCGGAGATCCGCTTTATGAGCCGATGGCACCCGACCCCGAGAACTCCGTCGCCTTCCAGGCAGCGCTCGCGCTGGCGCTTGAGGGCACCAGCCAGCCCTCGGGCTATACCGAGCCCATCCTTCACGCTAAGCGGCAGGAAAAGAAGGGGCTCGCTGCATAGGCTTGAGGCGAACCTTTTCCTGTCGATACAATGACAAAAAGCCCGCCGGTCTGGCGGGCTTTCTTTATTGCCGCGGTGAGGATTACTCGCAGGCAAAACTTTCATGGCTGGTTTCGTCGCCGCCCTGATAGCGGGGGACTGATGGCCAGACGCAGAGCTTGCGCGTCGCTCCGATCAGTTCGGGAACATACCGGTTGTCCGGCGTCGCCGTGGCCACGAGATAATCGGGCTCCACGCCGTTCTCGACCCATTCGACAAGCGCGGTGAAGGCGTCGAACTTGTCCGTCGCCGGGCTGCCCGAACCGTGCCCCATGCCGGGGACGGTGTAGAGTTTGGCGAAATTGCCGGCATTGCCGCCATTGTTCTCGTCGAGTTTTTCGTACCAGTTGATCGTGTCCATCACCGAAAAAACCGGGTCTGAGACGCCATGGAAGACGATCATCTTGCCGCCAGCATCGCGGAATGCGGCCATCTCGGGATTCTCAGCGTCGAGCGGGGTCATGACCTCCATGGGCGAGTCGAAGATGTCGTCCGACGCGTAGATCCGCTGCGGATCGGTGTCGAAGTCGTAGTCGAGCAGGAACTGGAGCAGCGAGTCCGGGTCACCGCCGGTCTCGAATGGGGGCGTCGAGAAGATGGTCGAGAGCGAAGCGGCGCCCATAGTCGCAATCAGGGGCAGGTTGTTCCAGGGCGGTATGGAGCTTTCGAGCTTCCAGAAGCGCCAGTCGCCCGACTCAAGTCCGCGATCCCAGGCCCAGTTCACGTAAAGCTGCTCGCCTTGCGAGTTTGTTGGGCCTGCGTGAATCTTGACCAGCGCTTCGACCTGTGCCGCGCTCAGGCACTGATTGGTTTCGCCCGCCTCGCAGGAGAGAACCGAGGGATCGAAGGCAGCCTGACAGGCCATCGTGTCTCCGATTATGCCGTCCGCCAGACCGTCCAATTCATCGCAGGCTTTCAGAACGGCGTCGGAAACTGTCTTGAGATCTTCGGGCGAGAAGGCGGTGCGGATGTCGCCATTGACCGAGTGGAACGCCTGCACGTCCCAGGCGTGTTGCACAGCCGCCCGGGGCAAGTTGAATCCCGGATAGGCAGCGAGGATGCCGTCGAAAGCCTCGGGCAGGCGAGTGGCCTGTACCATTGCGTGCCGTCCGCCATTCGAGCCGCCCACGCCATAGCTGTAGGCGATCTCCTCGCCATAATAGGCTTCGACCATGGCGACGGCAGCGGGATTGAGTTTCGCCACGGCGCCATAGCCATAGTCGGCCCGGGCTTCCGGATCGAGCCCGAACAGCGATCCGCCGAGGAGCCCGGCTTCAGGATTGGCCGAGCCGTCATGTCCGGCATCGCTCGAGACGACGGCATAGCCGCGGGCGAGCGCGGTGTCGGATGGATCGCCATTGAGAAGGCCGCCGAAAGCGGGAACGACGCTGCCGTCATTGCCGCCGTTGAACTGGTGGACGAAACGCCCGTTCCAATTGTCGGGCAGGCGCAACTCAAAACTGACCGCATAAATGTTGCCGTCAATGCCGGTCCGCTCGGCTACGTGTCCGCGAACGAGACAATGGTCAGTGGGAGAGTCTTCACCCTCTGCCTCCGGTTCGGCGCTCTCGATGACAAGATCGGAAATGCCGAATTCGTGAGCCGTCAGATCACCGCATTTCAGTGCCTGCGCGTGAGCCACCCCTGCAAATGTTCCTCCGACGAGCATTGCGCTCAGCGCAACTGTGCTCCTCAATATCACTTTCATGTCCTCCTCCACTTGCGCAACAAAACGCGCCATTATTGTTATGGTAAATAACTTTCTATGCAAGTGGCAGCTGCGGAGGCGCAGGTGAGTCTGGGAGGAATGGGACTGTCAGCTCGCCTTCTTGTCCCGGCGAGAACGCCGCCAGAGCTTCCATTGCCGTTCGCCGCGCAGAAGTGTCTCATTCATCGGGCGCTGCAACACCGGCAGGTCGATGGCGAGAAGGAGCAGTCCGAGCGGCAGCATCCAGATGCCGAGAATAGGGAGGAAGGCGAGCAGACCACCTATGATCAGCAGAATGCCGAGCGGAATCCGGATGAGCATGGCCCAAGGCTGGCGCAGCACGTAAAGGATCATCGCAAAGCGCGGAAACCGGGCTTCCAGGCGCAAAAACAGGCGTTCAAGTCGGGTCCGCTCTTTATCCATAACGAAAGAGATAAGCGGCAACGCGGCTTTATCAAGGCGGGACCAGGACTGCTTTAAGTCCGGCGATTTCCCGGTACTCTCCCCGCTGTTCCGGCGAAAGCCGGACCCCGGTGCGAATCCTCAAATTGCGCGGAGTTGGAGGCACGGACTCCGGTGTTCGCCGGAGAAGCGATGGGGTGGCAGCTCGTGGGAGGGCTTCGCGTTACCTCACGAAATCGAATTGATCGACGTCGAACAGGCCGCGGTCGGTCATCTTGAGATGTGGAATGACGGGCAGGGCGAGGAAAGCCACCTGCAGGAACGGCTCGGGCAGCGTACAGCCCAGCGCTTTGGCGGCGCGTCGAAGGTGCTTGAGGTGCTCGGTCACGATTTCGAACGGCTCGAGGCTCATCAGCCCGCCAATGGGAAGGGCAAGATCGGCAGTGATCTCGCCTTCGTCGGCCACCGCAAATCCCCCGCCAATCTCAATCAGGCGGTTGACGGCCAGGGCCATGTCCTCATCGGTCGCGCCGACAACCGTGATGTTGTGGCTGTCGTGCCCGACCGAGGATGCAATGGCGCCGCGTTTCAACCCGAAGCCCTTGACGAAGCTGCGGCCGATATTGCCGTTGATGCCGTGGCGCTCGACAACGGCGACTTTGATGATGTCGGCGTCCAGATCGGGCCGGAGCCCCAGCTCATCGGTGGCGAGGCTTGCGGATTCGCGGAAGGTAAGGATCAGGCCGGGCCTGACGCCAATGACCGGGACTTCGTTCCTGCCCTGAGGCGGATCGGTGATGAAGGCGGCAGCATCGATACGCTTGGCCTTCATCGAGTTCAGTCCGACAGGCGCGACGGTCTGGCGTGTGTCCCAGATATCAGGCGTTACCAGCCGTCCTCCAGCCACCACGTCGGACACGCAGCACTCCTCGAGATTGTCGAGCAGCACCACATCCGCCCGCCATCCTGGCGCAAGCAAACCCCGGTCCCGGAGCCCGAAAATGCGCGCGGCGGAATGCGAGGCCGCGCGATAGACGTGGTGCAGCGGGCAGCCCCTGGCGATGAGGCGCCGGATGGAGCTGTCGAGATGGCCTTCTTCGGCAATATCGAGCGGGTTGCGATCGTCCGTGCAGAGCGCAACGAAGGAGGAGGTGTTCTCGTCGAGCACCTCGGCGAGGGCGTTGAGGTCCTTTGACACCGAGCCTTCCCGGATGAGGATGGCCATGCCCTTTGCGAGCTTTTCACGCGCCTCTTTCGCGCCCGTTGCCTCGTGGTCGGTGCGGATGCCGGCAGCGAGATAGCCGTTGAGGTCCTGGCCCGAGAGGAGCGGCGCGTGGCCGTCCATATGGCCGTCCTGGAAGGCCTCGAGCTTTTTGAGGATCCCCGGATCGCCGGCCAGCACGCCGGGAAAATTCATCATCTCTGCCAGGCCGATGACCTTGGGGTGATCGCGGAAGGCCAGGAGGTCCTCAATTTCAAGCCTTGCCCCCGAGGTTTCGAACGGGGTCGCCGGAACGCAGGAAGAAAGATTGATCCGTATGTCCATGATCGACCGCTCGGCGCAATCAAGGAAGTAGCGGATACCCTCGGCGCCCAGCACATTGGCGATTTCGTGGGGGTCGCAGATGACGGTCGTAATCCCGTGGGGAAGCACGCAGCGGTCGAACTCCAAAGGCGTCACAAGCGAGGATTCGATATGCAGGTGCGTGTCGATAAAGCCCGGAACAGCGAACCGCCCGCCTCCGTCCACCTCCTGCTTCCCCTGGTAGCGCGCGTGGGTGCCAACGATCCGGTCCGCGACAACCGCAATGTCGGTTTCGGCAACTTCGCCCGTGATGACGTCAAGCATGCGCACATTGGTGATCACGAGATCGGCCGGCTCGAGGCCGCGCCCGGCGCGGATCATTCGGGCCAACAATGCTGCGTCGGTCATGGCGCGTCCCCTTTTTTGCCGCTAGCGTCTGCTCAAGCTGCAAAATCGTCAAGGCGCATTGGAGGAATCGTACGCCAATGGGGAACACCGGAACCAACCAGAACGTTTGGTTGGTTGAACGTCGCAACGAGCGAAAGATGACGAGGGACCGATGACCGACGAAAAACCGGATCTCACCAAGACCGAAATGCGCCAGGGCAACAGCCGGAAGATGAACCTCAGGGTTCTGATCATCGGTATCGCCGTCCTCGTCGTCGGGTTTGCGCTGGCCCTTTGGTACAATGAGGCCGTCACGCCCGATACCGAAACGACAACGCAGGGCGGCGAGACGCTCGAAGAATCCACTCCCCAGGAGAGCCTTGAGAATCTTCCCACGCCAGCACCGATCGGAGACGAGTCAGCTCCCGCTGCGCCTGAGGGCGACGGAGTTTCTCAGGATGAGGTCGGAACGCAGTAAAATCTCGCGTTTCCTGATGTCTTCACCTTCGAGCATAGCCAGAAGCAGGTCCATGCTGGCCTCTCCGATCTGCAGCCGGGGTTGCTTCATGGTCGTCAGCGAAGGCGTCACGAAACTGGCAAATGAGATGTCGTCAAATCCCATGATGGAGAAATCCTGGGGCAGCTCGTAGCCCCGGGCGCTGAGCGCAATGATCACCCCCAGCGCCGTCGCGTCATTGACGCAGAAAAAGGCGGTGGGCAATTGATCGCGCACGAACATCCGCTCGGCGGCGGCGCGCCCGCTTTCCGTCGTGCCGTCCGCTTCAAGCAAGAACTGCTCGTCGATCTTGAGGCCCGCCCGTTCGATGGCCGTGCGGTAACCCCTTTCCCGAAGCCCTGCGACCGCCCGGCTAGTCGATTTGCCGATAAAGGCGATCTTGGTGTGCCCCTGGCTGATCAGGTGGTCGGTCGCAACGCGCGCGCCCTCGAAATTGTCCACCCCCACAAAGGGCACATCGGCATTGGGCACCGGCTCGTTGACGGCCACCATGGGCGGCACGGCGGCTCCGTTGCCGATCTGCAATCCGAAGGGCAGGTGACCCGTCAGCAGGATCAGCCCGTCGGCCTGATTGGAGCTGATGAAGCGCAGATAGTTGGCTTCCCTGTCGGGGTCGTTCTGCGTATTGCCGATGAGAACGCCATAGCCCCGCTTTGAGGCTTCCGTCTCCAGGCCGACAAGGATGTTGGAAAAGTTGGGGTCGCCCACATCGGGGGCCAGGATCAGGATCATGTGCGAGCGCCGCATGCGCAGGCTGCGCGCCATCGCGTTTGTCGTGTAGCCGGTTTGGGCCACCGCCTCGATCACCTTGCGGCGCGTCGAATCGGCGACCTTGGTCGGCTCGTTGAGCGCCCGGCTGACAGTGGCTATCGAAACGCCGGCGATGAGGGCTACATCCTCGATCGTTGCCGGCTTGCTCGCGCTCAACTTTCCCCTCACCCCCGCCAATCGCCCGGTGTTTCAAGCCCTTAGGCTCTTTCGCCCAGTCCCGGTCCGGCGGCAAGGTTATACCGTTCTATAATTGTGTAAACCTTTACATCATTGATGAAAAGGTTTACATAATTTGTATTGCGAGGACACGTGGCGATCAACGCCCGGTCTTACGGGGAGGAAAGGCGTAGTGGGTGAGGCCGTTGCGCAGGCTGAGGGGGCGGTCCTCGCGGCCAGCAGGATTTCGAAAAGTTTCGGCGAGGTGCCGGTTCTGTTCAGCGTGGATTTCGACATCCGCGCCGGCGAAGTCCACGCGCTGATCGGCGAAAATGGTGCAGGTAAATCCACCCTCATCAAGATTCTCTCCGGCCTCGAAGCGCCGACCTCGGGCACCATCTGTCTCGACGGGCAGCCCGTGCAGCTTCCGCCCAATGGCGAAGCCGAAGCGCTCGGCATCATCGTCATCCATCAGGAGCTCAACCTTGCCGAGCACCTGACGGTCGCCGAAAGCATTTTCCTTGGGCGGGAATGGACGCGCTGGGGCTTCCTGCGCCGCAACGATATGCGCGCCGAAGCTCAGCGTATCCTCGAAAGCCTTCATGTCGCAGTCGATCCGGATGCGCGGATCAACACCCTTTCGGTTGCCGACAAGCAGATGGTTGAGATCGCCAAGGCGATCAGCCGTGATGCGCGCGTGCTCATCATGGACGAGCCCACGGCGGTGCTGACGCCGGCCGAGACGGAATATTTCTTCGAGCAGGTGCAACGCCTCAAGGACAAGGGGGTGGCCATCGTCTTCATCTCCCACAAGCTGGACGAGGTGATGAAGCTTTCGGACCGCATCACGGTCCTGCGGGACGGTCAGCTCATTGCGACCGTCGAAACTGGGGATCTCACCCCCGATTCCATCGCCGAGATGATGGTGGGGCGTGAGCTGTCCAATCTTTATCCTCCAAAGCACGAACCCGATGTCGACGCGCCTGTCGTGCTCGAAGTCAGCGGCCTTACCGCCCAAGGCGTGCGCAATGTGAGCTTTTCGCTGCGCAAGGGCGAGATCCTCGGCTTTGCCGGCCTCATCGGTTCGGGCCGTACGGCAGTGATGGAGACGATTGTCGGGCTTCAACACAGAAGCGGGGGAACCGTTGCCGTCAATGGGCAACCCGTGGAGTTCAAGTCCATCGCCGAGGCGGTGAGGGCGGGGCTGGTCTATATGACCAAGGACCGCAAGGGGAAGGGGCTACTGCTCAATATCGGGCTTCAGCCCAACCTTACCCTTCTGACGCTTTACCGCCATATGCGCGCCGGTTTTCTGGTCGAAGCGAGCGAGGTCGAAGCCATGGAGCGCGCCACGCGCCGGTTCGACATCAGAGCGCGCGATGCCTCGGTCCGGGTAGGCCAGCTATCGGGCGGCAACCAGCAAAAACTGATGCTCGGCAAGGCCATGGAGTCGGACCCCGAAATCATCATCATCGACGAACCGACCCGCGGCATCGATGTGGGGACCAAGCAGCAGATTTATCACATCATCGCGGCGCTCGCCAAAGAGGGCAAATCGATCATTGTCGTG
Organism: uncultured Pelagibacterium sp.; assembly: GCA_964429025.1. Lineage (GTDB taxonomy): Bacteria > Pseudomonadota > Alphaproteobacteria > Rhizobiales > Devosiaceae > Pelagibacterium. The sequence continues at coordinate 9,362 of CAYSBF010000012.1, read as the reverse complement.
TCCTCCGAGATGCAGGAGGTCATCGGCCTTGCCCATCGCGTCGTCGTCATGCGCGAAGGGCGCAAGACCGGCACGCTCGAAGGGGCCGAGATCACCGAAGGCGAGATCATGCGCTATGCCGCAGGACTGAAAGAGGAAAAGGAAGACAATGACCGTGCAAGCGCATGAAGGCGTAAAGCCGGCCAGGAAGCGGCTGTTCACGATCGACTACCACACCATGGGTCCGCTGCTGGCGCTGATCGCGCTGTGCATTTTCGGCTTCCTGCTCAATTCGGCCTTCATCTCGGAGGGCAACGTCACCAACCTTCTGACGCGCTCCGCCTTCATCGGCATCATTGCTGTGGGTGCGACTTTCGTCATCACTGCCGGCGGCATCGATCTTTCCGTGGGGTCGATGGCGGCGGTGATTTCGGGTGTGATGATCATCGTCATGAACAGCGCCATCGGGACCATGGGCGTGGGCGTGCAGACGGTACTGCTGGGCTGCCTCGTCTCGGTCCTGCTGGGGCTGGCGGCGGGGTTCCTCAACGGCTTCATGACAACCAAGGGCAAGATTGAAGCCTTTATCGTCACGCTCGGCACCATGGGCATCTACCGCTCGCTCGTCACCTATTTTGCCGATGGCGGCACGCTCTCGCTGGCCTTCGAGGTGCGCGACGTCTACCGCCCCGTCTATTACGGCAATATTTTCGGCATTCCCGTGCCGGTGCTGGCTTTCGCGATCGTGGCGATCATCGGCTGGGTGCTGCTCAACCGCACCGCTTTCGGCCGCTACTGCATGGCGATCGGGTCCAACGAAACCGTCGCGCGCTATTCGGCCATCAAGGTCGATCGTGTCCGCACCCTCACCTACGTCATCCAGGGGCTTTGCGTCTCGGTTGCGACGATCATCTATGTGCCGCGGCTGGGTTCTGCCTCATCATCGACCGGCGTGCTTTGGGAGCTCGAGGCGATCGCGGCCGTGATCATCGGGGGCACCATGCTCAAGGGTGGTTATGGCCGCATCGGCGGCACGGTGGTGGGCGCGATCATGCTGACAACGATCGGCAACATCCTCAACCTCACCGATATCATCTCGAACTATCTCAACGGTGCGGTGCAGGGCGTCATCATCATTGCGGCCGTCTGGCTGCAAAGGGGGAACCTCGCCAACCTCAATCCCTTTCGGCGCAGGCCGTCGGCCTGAGCCCAACCAGAATTTCGTCCGCGGATGGAACCGTGGCGGAATGGCACCCAAGGGCAAACCGGGTGCGTAACAATGGAGGACTTTAGAATGCAGCTTTTCAAGACGTTGGGCGCATTGGCGGTCGGGAGCGTGATGGCGCTTTCCGCACCGGCCATGGCGCAGGACGACACCATTACCATCGGCGTTTCGATTCCGGCAGCAACGCATGGCTGGACGGGGGGACTCAACTGGCACGCTGCGCAGGCTCAGGCGCGGCTTCAGGAACTTCATCCCAACATCAACATCGTGCTGGTGACCGCTGACGGGCCGGCACAGCAGGCCAACGACCTCGAAGACCTTGTCTCGATCCACAATATCGACGCGCTGGTCGTCCTGCCGTTCGAGTCCGAGCCGCTGACCGACCCGGTCCGCCGCGTCAAGGAGTCGGGCGCTTTTGTCACCGTGGTTGACCGCGGTCTCTCCCAGGAAGGCATCGAGGACGTTTACGTCGCCGGCAATAACCCTGAACTGGGCCGTGTATCGGCTGAATATTTCCTCACCCGCCTCGGTGAAGGCGACAACATCGTCATCCTGCGCGGCATCCCGACCGTGATCGATGACGAGCGCTTCAACGCCTTCATGGAAACCATCGAAGGCTCGGGCATCAATGTTCTCGACCACAAGCATGCCAATTGGAACCGCGACGACGGCTTTGAAGTCATGCAGGACTTCCTCTCGCGCTTCCCCGATATCGATGGTGTCTGGGCACAGGATGATGACATCGCGCTGGGCGTGATCGAAGCCATCCGCCAAGCCGATCGCGTCGACGAGATGTTCGTTGTCGGCGGCGCCGGCATGAAGGAAGTCATCCAGATGGTGATGCAGGGCTCCGAACTGGTCCCTGTCGACGTTCTCTATCCGCCCGCAATGATCGCGACGGCGATGGACGTCACTGTCGCCCACTTCACCTCGAACGGTCCCGTGACGGGTGAATATATCCTCGGTGCTCCGCTGATCACGCCGGAGAATGCCGAGAACTACTACTTCCCGGATTCTCCGTTCTGAGATCCGGAATTCTTCTACCTCCCCAAGCATAGTGCAAACTCGAGAGGCGACCGAAAGGCCGCCTCTTTTTTTGCTGGCGTGTCGTCACCGGCAATGAGACCGTCGCTCTGAAGCGCCCTAGCCGAAGACGGACCGCAGCCAGGGCGGCAGGAGGGATGAGCGGGCAACGGCGCGCGTCTGCTGGACAATCGCATCAACAGGCTTTTCGGGCACGGGTTCGGCTTCTACCGGCTCTTCCGGGCCAACGTCGCCATCCTGTCCGCGGGTCCGCGCCAGAGCCTCGAGATAGTCCGACGCCCAGTTGTCGACATTGTGAGCTCGCGCCGCCTCCATCAGCCGGCTCCAGCGCGCCTTGCGCTCCTCGAGCGGCATGGCCAGGGCCTGACGCATGGCCTCGGCTGTTTCGTCGGTATCGAAGGGATTGATAAGCAGGGCGTCGTGGAAGATTTCCGCTGCTCCCGCAAAGCGCGAGAGGACGAGAACGCCGGGGTCCTCGGGGTCCTGCGATCCCACATATTCGTGCGCAACCAGGTTCATGCCGTCGCGCAGCGGGGTGACGAGGCCAATGCGCGCAAGGCGATAGAGGCCCGCCAGCGAAGCCTGCGAATAGGCCCGCTTCACATAGGTGATCGGGAGCCAATCGGGCTCGGCAAAACGCCCGGTCACGCGGCCGACGGCGGCGTCGAGTTCGTCCGAGATGACCTGATATTCCTTGATCGTGTCGCGTGAAGGCGGCGCGATCTGGATCATATGGACCATCCGGCGCAGCCGCGCATTGTTCTCGAGCAGCTTCTCGAATGCGTTCACCCGCTGGGGGAGGCCCTTGGAGTAGTCGAGCCGGTCAACGCCCAGAATGACCGCGCGTCCGTTCATGGCCCGCGCAACGCGCTTGTGCATCTTGAGGGCGTTGGGGCTGATGGCCAGCCGTGCAAAGGCATCCGGGTCCGATCCTATGGGGAACACGTCGAGCACCGTGTCGCCGACATCGACCAGTACAGGTTTCCCGCCGCCTTCGAGATACATCTGCTCATGGGCGATGAATTCGTTGAACGCGGCCACGTCGCGCTGCGCCTGGAACCCCACGAGGTCATAGGCCACGAGATCTCCGAGAAGTTCCTCGTGGTGGGGGATGGCGCGCAAGGCGTCTGGCGTGGGGAAGGGGATGTGGAGGTAAAAGCCGATGCGGTTTCTGACATTGCGCCGCCGCAGCTCGGTTGCCAGCGGGATCAGGTGGTAGTCATGCACCCAGATGATGTCGTCGGGCTGCAGATGCGGCACCAGAGCATCGGCGAACATCGCGTTGACGCGCCGGTAGCCTTCATACCAATGGGATTGAATGTCGGTGAGGTCGAGCCGTAGGTGAAAGGCGGGCCAGAGGATCGAATTGGAGAAACCGGCGTAATAGGCCTTGTGGTCTTCGCGCGTGAGGTCGATCTGCGCGACATCCAGCCCGTCTATCGTCTCGAAGCGCGCTTCCTTGGCAGGCTTGTCGGAAAAGCTGCCCGACCATCCGAGCCAGAACCCGTCCCGTTCCGATAGCGTCTTTTTCAGCGCGACGGCGAGCCCGCCGGCAGCGGGCGTTCGGCCCGGCGTACGATTGGATACGATGATCAGCCGCGTCATTTCATTGCCTCGCTTTGGTATCTAGCCTGCCACTTCGCCGCACCACCGCTCGCGAGCCGGTCGAGCAACTCGTAAACGGCGTTGACGTCCGGCAGCCGGAATTGGGCCGCGCTCTCGCCGGCACCCACCTTGATGCCGATGCCGCCCATCGCATTCACCGCGCGGAACCCGTCCTCGTCGGTTACATCGTCGCCGATGAACACCGGCCTCCGGCCCTTGAACGGTTCTTCTTCCATGAGCGCTGAAATCGCAGCGCCCTTATCCGTTCCCCGGGGCCGCGCCTCGATGACCATTTTGCCTTCGATGGCGTGGAACTGGTTAGCCTGGGCCAGCGCCCGCTCCATTGCTGCCCGCACATCGTCCTCGCGCTCGGGGGCAGCGCGGAAATGAACGGCCACACCTGTAGGCTTGCGTTCAACGAGGATGCGGTCATCGTCGCGGAACTCGGAGGTAATGACCTCCTCGATCGTCCGGGCGGTATTCGCAAGGGCTGCGGGCGCCTCGCTGCGGCGGCCACGGTGACGGCGTTCGGCACCATGACTGCCCGACACTGAAAAGGAATGGGAGGAAAGAAAGCCATCGACATTTGCGATGGTGCGGCCGGTGATGATGGCGAAGGCGCCGCCAAGCACTTCTTCGAGGTTGGCAAGGCGCTCGATCAATGAGCCCGGCACTTCTATGGCGTCGGGCGTCGGGGCGATTTCGACAAGCGTCCCATCGAAATCGCAGAATAACGCCAAAGGGCCGGTAAGTGCCGACAGAATGGCGGAGTGCTGGTTTGTCATAGCCCCTGGTTGGCTGGATTACTCCATCAGTGTAACGCGGCCGCGGCGGACCGGTTCCATCCAGGGCCCGCCCATGCCAGCCATTGTTATCGATGTAGGTCGCTGCAGGAACCCGTTCAAGCGCATGGCCGGTGCCCGGTCAGCGCAGGGTTTCCTGCCCCAGCTCATTCATACAGGGAACTGAATATGATCTCCGCGCCAATCGCACCGGGCAAGCGTGCCCGCCTGGGTGCATTCGGTTATCGCCGGCTGAACAGCCGGTTGAGGACCGGAGACATTGGCCTGAGCGATGGTCATCACGATGATGGCGAGGCTGGCCGCAAGTGCGGTCAGGCTGATTATGCGTGGCGTGTTCATCGTTCTGGCCTCCAGAGGAAAGTTGCCGAAATGTTAACGCCTGCATCGGGGAGGATGCGCCAATGGCGACGCGCTGGCAACGGGGTAGGCCGGGGCTGTGGAAAGGTGGTGGGGAGAGGGGCCGGGAACGCTGGCAGCCAAGGAACACCTTGTCCCTCTCCCCAGGCTTTGAAAGACGCCGGTCAGGAGGACGCAATCGCCCGGCGCCTTTCCCATTGCGGCTCGGGAGGGGCAAGCCGCAAAGGTCGGATCGGCTCGGTCGAGCCGGTTAGGATAGCGGGAGGAACGAGCGCCCAACGACCATTGGGGGGACGCATGCGGGAACTCATTCCTCCCTATCGAGCGGAGCCGGGGACGCGGTGGCTACGCTCGAATGGGCCAGGTGCCGGTCTCCAGCACCCAGAAACTCGAAAGACGCGCGATCTCGCGCTGATAGGCGTTACGGTCGTGATGGCGCTCAAACACCGCGGACGCCCCGGCGGTGATGAGGCGGCGGCGCTTTTCAGCGTCGGGCCTGGCCACAAGGACCGTCACCGGCACGCCGGCCTGCCGCGCCATCGGCGCGATCAGCGCGACAAACTCTTCGTTGGCGGCGGAATGGGATTTGAGATCGACGATGACCATGTCCGGCGTATCCTCGCCGGTGTCCCCAAAGAGCGTTTCCAGCGCGCGCAGCGCCCTTTTTGCATCACCAAGCCAGCGGATGTCGGCTAGCGCGCCGGCATCGCGCAGGGTGCGGGTAAACAGCCGCGCCGAATGGATATGGTCGTCCACAAGCGCAAACACAGGCACGTCTTCGGCGACAGCGATATCGGTCATTGGCCCCAATTCCAGCAACACCGAACAGTATCGGCGCAGCGCGGGTGCTGACCGTTTGCGACTGTCCACTGATCGTCAGTAAGCGGCGCCTCCGCCAAGGCGCGCGTATGATTATCCCGAAGCCAGTCCGCTCGCGGCTTCGGAGACTTAGGCAAATGGACCCGTTCGCTCCGTGACGGAACGTTATCGACCGTTAGTCGGCGTAACATCTGCTGCGATTTACATGTAAAACGGACATGTTTAGTGTGGTCGCGGGAGGTCCAATGGCATCGGGGGACGGCATTGGCGATCTTGACGTCGCAGAGGTGCGAGCGGCTCTCGAGGAGTTGCTGGCATGGGAACCGATGCGCCGTTCTCCCCAGCTCGGCGCCTTTCTGCGCTATATCGTTGAAGCCCGGATCAACGGTGACGAGTCGAACCTGAAGGCCTATTCGATCGCGGTGGATGTGCTTGGCCGGGGCGAGGATTTCGATCCGCAGTCCGACCCGATCGTCCGCGTTCAGGCGCGGCGGCTACGCGCGCTGATTTCCGGCTTTTACGCAAGCGGCCAGTCGCGCAGCAGAGTCAGGATCGACCTGCCAGTGGGGCGCTATGTTCCGGAATTCCATCTGCAGGAGAAGGATCAGCAGACGGACGCCGCAACTGTGCCAGCGCAGTCCGGTACCGCTCGAGCAAAGCCGAACAATACCTGGCTCATAGGGTTCATTGCCGTCGTAATCCTCGTCGCAGCGGTTGCATTCTGGCCCAGCCTTTCCAAGCGTACCGCCATAACGGACGGACCGGACCAGCCACGCATGCCGGTGGTGATTGTTGAGGAATTCGAGAACCTTGTAGCCGACGAACTTGGAACGCCTCTCGTCGCCGGTCTCGCGGTCGAACTCGTGACCGATTTCAACAGATTCCCTGACATCTCGGCACGGTATGGCGGCGCCCAAGCGGCCCTGTCACCTGCCGAGATGGCGCTCGAAATGCCCATTTACCGGTTGACCGGGGTGGCGCGGCGGATCGCCGATGGCGTCCAGTATAACGCCCTGCTGACCGAGGGGCTTTCAGACTCGGCGCTGGCGACCGTCAATCTCGTCGTGCCTCTTGTCGAGGGGCAGCCGTCAATGTCCATCGGAGATGTCGCCGAACATATCGTTCTGCGGCTAGCGAGTCCCCGGGGCGTGCTGCACAGGCCGGCCCGGGAGTGGCTTGCCGCGACCCCGGATGCGCCGCTCGATCTCTATCCGTGTCTCGTCGCCTACCGCCTCTATGTCGAGCACCGGACGGAAGCAGCCGCAGATCGCGCCAGGACCTGCGGCCGCAATCTTGCGGCAGACCACTGGGAAGCTGTCGCCATCGTTGCCAGCATGATCGCCGAAGACGCCTGGCGCGTGGGCGTCGACACCCAGGAAGGCGTGGCGCTGCTCGATGAGGCGGAAGCGCTGGCGGTCTCCGCGCGGGATGCGCAACCCACAAATAGCTTCCTCTGGTCCGCGACTGGCCATGTCGCGCTGGTCAGGGGAGACATGCAGTCGGCCCGCGACCGGTACAACTCGGCCCTGCATCTCAACCCCGCTGCCGTCGATACGATTGCCACCTACGCCCATGTCCTTGCCAAGGTCGGGAACTGGAACGGTGCGATGCGCCGCACCGAACAGGTGCTGGCCGCCGAGGCAGAGCCGCCCGCCTGGTTCTTTCTCACGCCCGCGCTCTACGCCCTGCGCAACGGCGAGTACAGGCAGGCGATCGAGCACGCGCAAAGGACGCTGGGTGTTTTCCCCGATACCAGTGCCGCCATAATGCTGGCGGCCGGCGGTTCCGTGCGGGATCTGCAGATCATCAGCACCTATCTGCCGCGTGTCCTGGCGGGCCAGCGCTTCCGCAGGATGGGCATCCTCCCGGCCCTGCGCCAGCAGATTGCCGACCCGGAGCTGATGCGCCAGTTCTCCAACGGAATGTCGGCTGCGGGGGTGCCGATCGACAGGCTGGCTCGGCCTTTCTGACCGCGGGTGTTCGCAATTTTCTGGACGCGAGGCCGAAATCGGATTCTCATAGGAAAGGCGTAGCGGAGGAGTTGTAGATGGCGTTCAGGGCGTTAGTCACCGACAAGAGTGATGGCGGCGAGGTCACCAACAAGGTCGTCCAGCTCGAAGAGTCGAGCCTTCCCCAGGGCAATGTTCTCGTCGGCATCGAGTGGGCTGGGTTCAACTACAAGGATGGGCTGGCGCTGTCGGGGCAGGGGGGCATCGTCCGGCAATATCCCCATGTCGGTGGCGTCGATTTTGCCGGCCGCGTGATCGGGAGCACAGATCTTCGCTACCATCCGGGGCAGGCGGTGATCCTGACCGGGTGGCGGGTTGGGGAGTGGCATTGGGGCGGTTTCGCCACACGTGCCCGGGTCGATGCGGATTGGCTCGTGCCGCTGCCCAAAAAGCTCTCGACGCGGGACGCGATGGTGCTGGGCACCGCAGGCCTCACCGCCATGCTGGCCATCAACCGGCTCAAGGCGGAGGGCGTGAGCCCGGCCAGCGGTCCGGTTCTGGTAACGGGCGCCGGCGGGGGCGTTGGCTCCATCTCGACGCTGCTGCTGGCGCGCATGGGTTATAGGGTGGACGCCATGAGCGGCCGCCCGGAGCTCGAAGCGGACCTCAAGGCATTGGGGGCAAGCAATGTCGTTGGCCGTGACGTTCTGGCGCCGAGCGAAAAAAAGCTGCTCGCCACCCGCTGGGCGGGCGCCATCGACAATGTCGGCGGCGCGCCGCTGGGCCAACTTCTCAAACAGGTTCATGCAGGCGGCTGCGTAGCCGCCGTCGGGCTGGCCGCGGGGGACAGCTGGGAGGCAAGCGTCATCCCCTTCATCCTGCGCGGTGTCACGCTCGCCGGTGTCGATAGCGTGATGCAGCCCTATGAGGCACGGGTGGCCGCCTGGGACCGGCTGACCAGCCTTTTCAGCCCTGCCGCTTACGAGCGGATGGTGACGGAGGCAAAACTGGAAGACCTGCCCGAGATCGGCAAGGCGATCCTCAGGGGCGGGGTCAAGGGGCGCGTCATCTGCAAGCCGGGAGGCTGAGGGTCATGCCTGGGCCAAAAGGTTCTCGCCAAATCACCAAATCGCGGTAATCTGGGGCGACTTGCGGAGGGCTGGATGCAGGAAGTCATAGACGCGCTGGACCAACGGCGCGAGCATGCGCGGCAAGGGGGCGGCGCAAAGCGCATCGAAGCGCAGCACGCCAAGGGCAAGCTCACCGCGCGCGAAAGGATCGAGGTTCTGCTCGATCCGGGCAGTTTCGAAGAATACGACATGTTCGTCACCCATCGCACCCGCGATTTCGGGATGGACAAGCAGATCATCCCCGGCGACGGCGTTGTCACCGGCTGGGGCACGATCAACGGCAGGCTGACCTACGTATTCTCTCAGGATTTCACCGTCTTCGGGGGCTCGCTGTCCGAAACGCACGCCCAGAAGATATGCAAGATCATGGATCTTGCCGTCCAGAACGGCGCCCCCATTATCGGGCTCAACGATTCCGGCGGCGCCCGGATTCAGGAGGGCGTGGCGTCCC
>CAYSBF010000011.1:0-45096 GCA_964429025.1 uncultured Pelagibacterium sp. | reverse complement strand
ATGCCGCAACCACCATTGACCAGAAGGTTCGGGAACCGCGCCGGCAGCACCGACGGTTCCTGCTCGGAGCCGTCGTAATTGTCACGGAAGTCGACAGTGTCCTTGTCGAGGTCCTCGAGTATCGCCCCGGTGACCTTCTTCATGCGCGATTCGGTATAGCGCATGGCCGCGGGCATATCGCCATCGACCGAGCCGAAGTTCCCCTGCCCGTCGATCAGCGGCACGCGCATGGAGAAATCCTGCGCCATGCGGACCAGCGACATGTAGATCGCGGCGTCGCCATGCGGGTGGTATTTACCCATCACCTCACCGACCGTGACAGCCGATTTGCGGTACGGCTTGTTGTGCTCGAAGCCCAGTTCGTGCATCGCGTAAAGGATGCGGCGATGCACGGGCTTGAGCCCATCCCGAACGTCAGGCAACGCTCGGGACACGATCACGCTCATCGCGTAATCGAGATAGGACTTCCGCATTTCATCGGTGATGGAGATCGGATTGATATCGGTCGGGCCGATCCCGCCGGCGTCGTTTTCAGGCGTGTCTGTCACGATGCTCGTTCTGCATTATTTCTGCTGGGCGTGGTGTATGCGATTCCGCCCGGTTGCACCAGTTTGGCGGCGCGCTGTGAGGCAAGGAAGGCACAGCGTCCACCGAAAAATTTCCATGTTCCCAATATAGGCACGATCCTGCTTGCCCGAAACGTTTCGGTGCGATTTATCTTCCCCGCTTTTCCCGCCGCATTGGTTCCCGAAATGACAGGCCTCGCCGAAACCGCCCCCCTCGCCCGCCTTCCGTTCGGCCTGCGCACCGACCGCGTCGCCGTTTCCGTGCTTTTCCTTGTCAACGGCTTCCTGATCGGCAATTGGGCGCCCAAGATTCCCCTGCTGATGCACCGGCTGGAGATCGGCGAGACCATCATGGGGCTCCTCATTCTCGCCTTCGGCATCGGGTCCGTCACCATGATGCCGGTCATCGGCATGTTGACGGCCAAATACGGCTCCGCTCCTGTTTTGCGAATTGTGTCCGTGATCGTCCTGCCCCTGCTCCTGATCATCACCCTGGTGCCCGAACTGTGGATGGTCGCGGTTTTCATCGTCCTGTTCGGCGGCTTTGTCGGGGGCATGGACGTGGCGATGAACGCCAACGCGGTGGCCGCGGAAAAGAGGATGGCCAAGGCTATCATGTCGTCATGCCATGGCTTCTGGAGCCTCGGCGGCCTGATTGGGGCGGCCTCGGGCGGCTTGTTGATCGGATCGATTGGCGAAGTCGGCCATGCCATCATCTTTACTATCGCTGCAACCATCGCGATTCTCGCGGTCCTGCCATGGGTCGCCCGCGACGATACGACCGAAGCCTCGCGCGCTGCGACCCCGCTGCGCATCCCAACGTCGCCGCTTCCCTATCTCGTGGGCCTTATGGCGCTGTTCTCGATGCTCCCCGAAGGGACCGTGCTCGACTGGTCGGCGCATTTCCTGCAAAAAGAGCTGGAAGCCAGCATCGAGCTTGCGGCCCTAGGCTTTGCCGCATTCTCGGGAACGATGGCAGCCATGCGTTTCATGGGGGATCTGATCCGCGAAAAGCTGGGGGCGGTGCGAACGCTGCGCGTCTGCGCGTCGATTGCCATGGTGGGCATGGTGCTGGGCGCTCTCGCACCAACGGCCGAACTGGCCATTGCCGGCTTTGCCTTTGCCGGACTCGGCATCGCCAATATGGTACCAATCGCCTTTTCAGCGGCCGGCAACTTGCCGGGCGTACCGGCAGGTATCGGCCTGTCGGTTGTCACGGTGATGGGGTATTCCGGCATCCTGGTTGCGCCCTCGGCGATCGGATTTATCGCCGAACGCTCAGGATTCACGCCGGTCTTTCTTGGCGTTTCCGCCCTTCTCCTGGTTCCGCTACTCCTTTCGCGCCTCGGCAGATACGGGGACTTTTCCCCGCACTGATCGCCCGGAACACCATCCCCGGCCAGTGAGTTCTCCATTCGGACAACAATGGAGACGCCCCAATGCAGGAAATGGATTTCCAGCTCGATAACAAGGTCTGGGTTTTGGTCGCTGACGGTGAAAAGGCGCTGTTCTTTGAGAATGCAGGGACGCGCAAGAACCCCGACTTCCGGGTTGTAAGGGAGTTGGAACAGGAGAACCCTGCCACCCGCGAGCAGGGAACCGACGCGCCGGGGCGCATGAACGACACCGGGCCCGGCCAGAGGAGCGCGATGGAACAGACGGACTGGCACCGTCTCGCCGAAGAGCGGTTCGCCAAGGACGCCGCCGAGCTTCTCTACCGCTATGCCAATCAGCATCGCTTCAAGCAGATCGTGCTTTGCGCCGCGCCGCGCGTGCTTGGCGAGTTGCGCAAGGAACTGCATCCAACAGTCGCAGACAAGGTGATCGGCGAGGTCCCCAAGACGCTGACCAATCATCCGGTCGACCAGATCGAGCGCATTCTTAGTACGGGCTGAGGGCAGTGTCCGGCGACGGCCACACAGCACGAACGCCGGTTGCCATCGGCTGGAAGGGCTGGAGGTCCATTCTCTGGAGGACCATGCTGTCACTGGCCGACCAGGACATGTCCCTGCGCTGCGCCGGGGTCGCCTTCTTCGGGTTCCTTTCCATCTTCCCAGCCATCGCCATTGTCGTCCTTCTGGTCGGCATACTTGGCGAGCACGCGATCATTCGCGGCGAGATCGAGCGGCTTTCGACCTTCATGCCGGACATCGCCTTCGCGGTGATCGTCAACCAGCTCGATTCGCTTATGCGCCAGCCGCAATCAGGTCTCGGCATCGGCCTTGCCATCTCTATCGTCGTCGCGCTCTGGAGTAGCTCGCGGGGGGTGGACGCGCTGATCTATGCTTCCTCGGTCGCCTACCACGAAACGAGAGCCCGGAGCTTTATCAAGTCAGTGCTTGTTTCGTTTGTGGTGACCGTCGTTGGAGCGACCTTTATGGTCATTGCGCTGGGATTGGTCGCGGCCATTCCGATCCTCACGCAGTTCTCGCCAGTGCCCGGCACGAGCGAACATCTGGCCCTTCTCTTGCGCTGGCCGTTACTGCTCGTGCTGGCAGTGCTGGCCTTCGCCCTGCTCTACCGGTTCACAATCAAGCGCCGGCCCGCCAAGGTACGCTGGATATGGCCGGGAGCCACGCTCGCCTCCCTCCTCTGGCTCGGCGCCTGCCTTCTATTTTCGCTCTATGTAGAGAACTTTGGAGAGTTCGAAGCCACCTTCGGCTCGCTCGCCGCAGCGGTCGTGCTCCTGTTCTGGCTTTACATTTCGGCGATGATTTTCGTCCTTGGCGCCGCATTCAACGCCGAAATCGAGCTTCAGACCGCGGTCGACACTACCATTGGGCCGCCCAAGCCGATGGGTCGCCGCGGCGCCTATGTCGCCGACCACGTCGCCGATCAATAATTCCGGACGTTCTGGACGGCGAGACGGCAAGGGATTACCAGTGCAGCCTTGTTGATTGGCGAATCGTGCGAAGGGGGAGATTCGTGTCTATCGGCTTTGGCCTGGAGCGCCTGGGCCTGCTTACGCTGCGCTATCCACGCATGCTTGCACTGCTGGTCCTCGCCTTCACTGCGCTGTGCGGATGGCAGGCGACAAAATTCTCCATTGATGGCGACTTGCTGCGGCTTTACCGCGGGTCGGGTGCAGAGTTCGATCGCTACATGGCGCTCGGTGAAACCTTCGGCACCTTCGAAAATGACGTCTATCTACTCGTCACCTCACCCAATCTCACCGATCCCGATGTGCTCGAAGACCTCCGGTTCCTGGCATTCGAACTCGAACTGGAGCCTGTCGCCGTCGGGACTTTGTCGCCCTTCTCGCTGAGGCGGCCGATCGAACCCGGCGTAACTATGCCAGCCGTTCCCGAGGGCATGGAGACGCGAGAGCAGGTGGAAGCTGCGCTGACCGAGCTGCGCGAGACCGACCCGATCATGCGCAACCTCATCATGGAAGGCAATTCGGGGATCGTGATGATCATGTTCCCCGATCCAGGTATGCTGCGCCAGCAAGGCGACGCGGCCATGGTGGCATCGCTGCGCTCGCTTATCGCAAACTATCAGTCTGACGACATCCAGATCGAGCTGACCGGACCGGCCATCTGGAAAGGCGAGTTGATGCACGCCGCGCTCAACGATCAACTGACTTTCATGGTGATCGGCGTGCTTTTGGGATTCCTCACGGCGCTTCTCGCCTTCCGCACCTTCTGGGGTGCGCTACTGGCAACGCTCGCCCCGGCCATGACCGCCCTCTGGGCCACAGGCACAATTCTCCTCTTTTTTGGCGCCTTCACTTTTCTGACCAACGTGGTTTCGGCACTGGTCCTGGTCATCGCCTTCGCCGAGAGCATGTATTTCTGTTTCTACTGGCTGCGGCTCTGGCAGGACGGTGCAGACCCGCACGAGGCGCTGGCCGAAACGGTTCGCAAGGTCAGCCCCGCCTGCGCCCTCACTGCGTTGACCACCATCGTGGCATTCCTGACGCTCATGCTTGCTCCCGGGCAAGGGCTGCATGAATTCGCGATATCGGGCGCACTGGGCATGGGCATTGCCTTTGTAGCGCTCGTGACCTTTCTGCCGCTCTCCCTGCTCGTCGCTCTCAGACTCGGTTACAGCACGCGCCGTTCACCCTCGGTTGCGCTGACCGCTCCAATTCCCCTGTTTCGGCGCTTCGCGCGGCTCGCGCCCAGCCGGATTGCCGCGATTTCGCTCATTGCGGCTGTAGCGCTGCTTGTCCCGCATTTCCTGCTCGAGCCGCGCTTTTCGTTCCAGGACTTCCTCCCACGCAGCAGCGACTCACTGGAAACGAGCCGTCAGATCGACATGGGTGTCGGGGGCGTCGCGCCCGTTTACATCCGCGTGCCGCTCTCAGGCAGCCTCGAAGAAATGACCGACGCGGATTTCGAGTTGATCGAGCGTGTTCATGCCTTGGCAGAGGACCACTTCGGTGTTGGAAAAGTAATCTCAGCCGCCAGCTTTCGGCACTATTCCGATACCGGCTTCTCGCGTCAACAGATTCTCGGTGCTGTTGGGCCATTCCTGCAGCGGCGCTTCATCAACGAGGACCGGTCCGAGGCGATGATCACGGCATTCTCGCCGACCTCAGAAGACGCCAGCCGCACTCAGGAGGTGATCGAGGCGGTGCGCGCCGACCTTACCGCCGCCGGACTGACCGGCGCCGAAATTTCGGGTTTCCGTGTGTTGACGGCTTATGCCTCGATGTCGATGATCGCAACGCTACAACAGAGTCTCGCGCTGGCCGTGTTGCTCTCGGTTCTACTCATCGGCCTGGCATTCCGGTCCTGGAAAATGGCGCTTGTCTCGCTGATCCCGAACGCCCTGCCGATCCTTTTGACCGAGCTCTTTCTCTATTCATCGGGCATTCAGCTGCAATTGACGACGGTGATTTCCCTGACGGTGGCCTTCGGCATCGCCGTGGACGACACCATCCATTTCCTCGCCCATTACGCCCGTGCGCGCGAGCGCGGCAACTCCGTGGCCGAGGCGGTGGATGCTACGCTCGACCGTGTCGGCCCAGCTCTGATCGCCACCACGCTGATCCTCGTCGCGGGCTGTGCCGTGCTGATGATATCGACACTGCCGCAGGTTGCGATGTTCGGATTCCTGACGGTCATAACGCTGCTTGCGGCCTTGATCGGAGACCTGATCGTCCTCCCCGCCATCCTGATCGGCGGGAGACGCATTTTTGAACGCTGGAGCGAAAGACCACATGAAGCGCGTGCTTAGCCTGTCCCTGGCGATCCTCGCCGTCCTGCCCTTCGGAGCCCCCGCCTTTGCGGCGCAGGAGGATATTGACCTGTTAAAGAGCTATATCGGCGAATGGCGCGGCCGCGGTACCGCGCAATTTTCCGACACGCGGCAGGACGAGACGGTCGTTTGCCGTATGATCATCGCCGACTCCGAGCCGACCAAAGTCACCTTCAACGGCCGCTGCACGATAGCCGGGCGCACGCTGGCTATCGCCGGGACGGTGGCCTATGTCGAGGCCGCTGGCCGGTACGAGGCGATCATGTCGTCTGTTGCCAGCTTCCAGGGGGTGGCAATCGGCCAGCGCCAGGGCGACGGCATCGCCTTCAACCTCATCGACCGCAACGCCGAACGTGGCGAGCACCGTATTGACGCCGACCTCGCCCTCCAGGGCGACAGCATCCATATGGACTTCAAGATCGCCAACGTGAACACCGGCTGGTCGACGGTGGCGCAGATCCCCTTCGAGGTTCAATAGGCGCCAGCCCTTGATTTGCCGGGTCGCATGCATCACCTGAAAGGCTGACACACATACGCCTCAACGGGAGCGCAACGATGGAAGAGGACAACAACAGGCGTGGACGGACCTTCACCGAAGAGGTCGAGGTCGCCGGTCACCAACTCATTGAGCGCATCCGCGAACTCATTGCCGAAGGCAACGTCCGCAAGCTGCGTGTCAAGGCCGAAAGCGGCGATACGTTTCTGGAAATCCCGCTGACCGCCGGCGCGATCGCCGGTGGTGTGATGGTGCTCGCCGCCCCGTGGCTGGCCGCGATCGGTGCCATCGCCGCACTTGCGACCAGGGTGAAGGTCGAGATCGTGCGGACCCAGGATCCCGATGACGACATTTCGGCCGCGCCGGATGACGACAAGCCACTATAAAGAGTCACAAGCAAAAGGCGGCCCGGAAGCCGCCTTTTAATCTCCGCTCAGAACGGGATGTCGTCGTCCATACCACCCGGCTCGAATGACGGCGCGCTCTGGGGCCGGCCCCGGTTTTCGACCTGGCGTCCGCCGCCCTGGTTATAGCCGCCCTGACTGTATCCACCGCCTGAAGCATCACCCTCGCCGCGGCCGTCCAGCATGGTCAGCGTAGAGTTGAAGCCCTGAAGCACGATCTCCGTCGTGTAGCGGTCCTGCCCGCTCTGGTCCTGCCATTTGCGGGTCTGCAACTGGCCCTCAATGTAGACCTTTGCACCCTTCTTGAGGAACTGTTCGGCGACGCGCACCAGGCCTTCCGAAAAGATCACCACGCGGTGCCATTCGGTCCGCTCGCGTTGCTCACCGGTATTGCGGTCGCGCCAGCGCTCGGAGGTGGCAACCGAAAGTTGCGCCACCTTGCCGCCATTCGTCAGGGAGCGGACTTCCGGATCAGCTCCCAGGTTCCCTACCAGAATGACCTTGTTGACGCTTCCCGACATTGCAAACCTCTAAATCCAGCTAGGTCCGGCACTATAGTGGGTAATGACGCACGACGTTCCCGGACATTGAGCTTTTACACAGATTGATCCTCAACTTGCCGATTGTATGTTCTCTTTATGTTCTCTCCGTGGCAATGTCAACGTCCTCCGCGACCGTTGTTGCCGACGAATCCCGTTGACGGAATCGACCTGTTCCACATATGTTCTACGCATGTGATCCAATTTGCCGCGCCGCCTTGCGGTGCCGCAAGGTTGTGCTTATGTGATCCGGGCGCGCGCCGCGCCCGTATCGTCTCCCACTTTGCTATTGCCTCCCAAAGGGGCTTGCTGTGCCCGGACCGCATATAATGACGGACTTATCGAACCCCAATCGTGACATCGTCATTCGCGGTGCCAAGGAACACAACCTCAAGAACATCGACGTGCGCCTGCCGCGCGACAAGCTCATCGTCATGACGGGCCTGTCGGGTTCAGGAAAGTCGTCGCTTGCATTCGATACCATCTATGCCGAAGGGCAGCGCCGCTATGTCGAAAGCCTTTCGGCCTATGCGCGCCAGTTCCTCGAAATGATGCAAAAGCCCGATGTCGAGCAGATCGACGGGCTTTCCCCTGCCATTTCGATCGAGCAGAAGACCACCTCGCGCAATCCGCGCTCGACCGTCGGCACGGTTACCGAGATCTACGACTATCTGCGCCTCCTCTTCGCGCGCGTGGGTGTACCTTACTCCCCCGCCACCGGCCTGCCGATCGAAAGCCAGACGGTCTCCCAGATGGTCGACAAGGTACTGGCACTCGAGGAAGGCACACGTCTCTATCTGCTTGCCCCGATCGTGCGCGGTCGCAAGGGCGAGTACCGGAAGGAACTGGCCGATCTCCTCAAGAAAGGCTTCCAGCGCGTAAAAATCGATGGGCAGTTCTATGAGATCGAGGAAGCTCCTGCCCTCGACAAGAAACTCAAGCACGATATCGAGGTCGTCGTCGACCGCGTCGTCGTCAGCGGCGACATCTCGAGCCGCCTTGCCGAGAGCTTCGAGACCGCCTTGCGTCTGGCCGACGGGATCGCCGTTGCCGAGTTCGCCGACCGTACGGCAGAGGACGGTACGCCTCAGCGCCTCACATTTTCGGAGAAATTCGCCTGCCCCGTCTCCGGCTTTACCATTGCCGAGATAGAACCGCGCCTGTTTTCCTTCAACAATCCATTCGGCGCGTGTCCGGTCTGTTCGGGCTTGGGTACGGAAGCCAAGATCGACCCTGATCTTGTCGTGCCGGACGGCACGCTCTCCCTGCGCGATGGCGCGATCCAGCCCTGGTCCAAGACGTCATCGCCCTATTATCTGCAGACGCTGCAGGCCGTGACGCGCCATTTCAAGGCATCGACCGGCACTGCATGGCAGGACCTGCCCTTTGAGGTGCAGCATGCCATCCTGTTCGGCACCGACAAGACGCCGATTGAATTCGTCTATGACGATGGTCTGCGCAAATATACGACGAGAAAGCCCTTTGAAGGCGTCGTCGGCAATCTCGAACGCCGTTACCGCGAAACCGAGTCCTCGGCGGCGCGTGAGGAGATTGAGCGGTACATGTCGGCGGCACCCTGCCCCGCCTGTAATGGCTATCGCCTCAAGCCCGAAGCGCTGGCCGTCAAGATCGCCGGCCGTCACATCGGCGAAGTCGCCGACCTCTCCATCCGTGCCGCCGCCGACTGGTTTGGCGCGCTCCCCGACCAGTTGAACGACACCCAGCGCGCCATCGGCGAGCGTGTGTTGAAGGAAATCCGCGAGCGCCTGGCATTCCTCAATGATGTCGGGCTCGAATACCTCACGCTTTCGCGCAATTCCGGCTCGCTCTCGGGTGGTGAAAGTCAACGTATCCGGCTCGCCAGCCAGATCGGCTCCGGACTGACCGGGGTGTTGTACGTTCTGGACGAGCCCTCGATTGGTCTCCACCAGCGCGACAACGCCCGCCTGCTCGACACGCTGCGCCGCCTCCGCGACCTCGGCAACACGGTGATCGTCGTCGAGCATGACGAGGACGCGATCCTCACAGCGGATCATGTGCTGGACATCGGACCGGGCGCAGGCGTCCACGGGGGCGAAATCGTCGCACAGGGCACGCCCGAGGATATTCTTGCCCACCCCGACAGCATTACCGGACAGTATCTTTCGGGCCGCATGGGCATCCCCGTTCCGGCTGAGCGCCGCAAGCCCAAGAAGGGCCGCAAGATCAGCCTATTGGGGGCAACCGGCAATAACCTCAAGAACGTGTCGGTGGACATTCCGCTTGGCCTGTTCGTCGCCGTGACGGGCGTTTCGGGCGGCGGAAAGTCTACGCTCACCATCGACACGCTCTATCAGGCGGTGGCGCGGCGGCTCAACGGGGCGCGTGTCCATCCGGCACCGCATGAAAGCCTGACCGGCCTCGAATTCCTCGACAAGGTCATTGATATCGATCAGAGCCCGATCGGGCGCACCCCGCGCTCGAATCCTGCGACCTACACCGGCGCCTTCACCCATATCCGCGAATGGTTCGCCAATATGCCTGAATCCAAGGCGCGCGGGTACGGGCCAGGCCGTTTCTCCTTCAATGTCAAGGGCGGGCGCTGCGAGGCGTGCCAGGGCGACGGCGTCATAAAGATAGAGATGCACTTCCTGCCGGACGTCTACGTAACCTGCGACGTCTGCAAGGGGCATCGCTACAATCGGGAAACGCTCGAAGTCCAGTTCAAGGGCAAGTCGATTTCGGACGTCTTGGACATGACAGTCGATGAAGGGGCAGAATTCTTCTCGGCCGTGCCCGTGATCCGCGATAAGCTGATAACGCTGCAACGCGTCGGGCTCGGTTACGTCAAGATCGGCCAGCAGGCGACAACCCTATCAGGCGGCGAGGCCCAGCGTGTGAAGCTGGCCAAAGAGCTTTCGAAGCGTGCCACAGGCCGAACGCTCTACGTGCTCGACGAGCCCACAACCGGGTTGCACTTCCACGATGTGGCGAAGCTGCTCGAAGTGCTCCAGGAACTGGTCGAGACCGGTAACACGGTGATCGTGATCGAGCACAATCTAGAAGTCATCAAGACCGCCGACTGGATCATCGACCTCGGCCCTGAGGGCGGCGATGGCGGCGGTGAAATTGTGGCTGTGGGCACGCCTGAGGACGTTGCGGAGAATCCCCGCTCGCATACGGGGCGGTTCCTCAAGGAAGTGATGAGCCGCCGGCCCCTGCGCATCGGGACTGCAGCCCAGTAACCAGCCGACCCACAACACTGTGTCAAGCGTATGATGGTTGCATGCATCCGCTGCATGAGCGCCGTGCGCCCCGCTCCGATTCCAGGCGACCCGAATCTGGGCTATCCTTCAGGCGTTCGAGCCAGGTCCTGCATGGAGGACTCGATGTTTGTACGGATCGTTTGGAGCAGCAAGCCGGTGCCCGTGCACAAGCCGCGCGGCTGGCGCAGCGTGGCGCGCAACCCAAGAACGTCATGCGATGATCTCGGTTTGCCGGGTCCGGATTTTTTCAGGATGACCAAAAGCCTTTTCGATCGGCCCGAGTGACGTCCGGAGCCATGCCCGCCGCGCATAGCCGATCTGCTAAAAGACGACTGGATGAGTCGCATATGCGTCCATATATCTCCTTGCGAACACGAAAGGAGAAAGAAATGGGTATTCGCAAGACGCTTCAGAAATGGTCCGCTTACAACCAGACCGTGCGCGAACTGAACGCGCTGGGCAATCGTGAGCTCACCGACCTTGGCATTACACGCGGCGATATCGAACGCATCGCCCGCGACCATGCAAACCGCATCTAAGACATATTCGACGACCTCCAATGTCGGACTTGAAGAGGCATCCCGTACGAGGATGCCTTTTTGTTTTCCGGCCCAAACAGCCAAACATTAACAAATTGTGACGTAACGCGTTGACAGGCATGCAGATTTTGCAGACCGGCCCTGTTGAAATTGGGTCTGCACAACCGGGTGCAACTGCCTTATCCCGGTGGCGTTGAACGAAAGGAGACAACCATGGACATCCGTAAGACGTTCCGGAGGTGGTCGGCTTATAACCAGACCGTCCGCGAACTCAACGCGCTCGGCAATCGTGAACTCAATGACCTCGGCATCAATCGCGCCGACATTCGCCGCGTTGCCCGTGACCATGCCAACGCACTCTAAGACGGCATTCGGACACGCGCAAAAATTGTGAAAGGCACCTCTTGGCAGGTGCCTTTCTTGCATTCGGGCTCACCTTCAGGTGGCGGTTGCCCTGTCCGGCCCGAAGCCTTATAGGCAGGGCCAAGGACAACAAGCCTGGAACAATCCATGAGTATCGTGCATGTCATCGGCGGCGGTCTCGCCGGCTCCGAAGCCGCTTGGCAGGCCGCCGAAGCCGGCGTTGATGTGGTGTTGCACGAAATGCGGCCCGTTCGCCCGACCGATGCGCACCACACAGCCGACTTCGCCGAGCTCGTCTGCTCCAACAGCTTTCGCTCCGACGATCATGAGCACAATGCAGTCGGTCTTCTCCACGAAGAAATGCGCCGTGCTGGTTCACTCATCATGCGCAGCGCTGATTCCTGTGCCCTGCCCGCCGGGGGCGCACTCGCCGTCGACCGGGACGGCTTTTCCAAGGCCGTAACGCAGGCGATCACCGCTCACCCGAGGATTACCGTTGCCCGCGAGGAAATTGCCGGACTTCCCCCCTCCGATTGGGACAACGTCATCATCGCGACCGGGCCGCTCACGGCCCCGGCACTTGCGGATGCGATCCAGCAACTGACGGGCGAGGACGCTCTGGCCTTTTTTGACGCCATCGCGCCCATTGTCCACTACGACAGCATCGACATGGACATCGTCTGGGCCCAGTCCCGCTATGACAAGCCGGGTCCGGCCGGAACGGGCGCCGACTATCTCAACTGCCCGATGAACGAAAACCAGTATAACGACTTTATCGATGCACTGCTCGCGGCGCCCCTGCACGAATTCAAGGATTGGGAAAAGGTACCGTATTTCGATGGTTGCCTGCCCATCGAAGTCATGGCCGAGCGCGGTCGCGAAACGCTGAGGCACGGCCCCATGAAGCCGGTAGGCCTCACCAATCCGCGGGACCCGGAAAACAAGCCCCACGCTGTAGTACAGCTCCGCCAGGACAACGCCTTGGGCACGCTCTGGAACATGGTCGGCTTCCAGACCAAAATGCGCTATGGTGTTCAGACAGAAATTTTTCGGATGATCCCGGGACTGGAGAACGCCCAGTTCGCCCGTCTCGGCGGCCTGCATCGCAACACCTTCCTCAACTCGCCAAAGGTGTTGCGGCCCGATCTTAAACTGAAAGCCGAGCCACGCTTGCGTTTTGCCGGTCAGGTGACGGGTGTGGAAGGCTATGTCGAAAGCGCCGCGATGGGGCTGATCGCGGGCCGTTTCGCTGCTGCGGAGGCAAAGGGGGAGCCGATCTCTCCGCCGCCACCAACCACTGCGTTCGGCGCCCTCATCCAGCACATCACCGGCGGGCATGTGGAGGCCGAAGCCTATTCCGGCGCCCGCTCATTCCAGCCCATGAACGTCAATTTCGGGCTGTTTCCCCCCGTGACAATTTCCAAGCCGGAAGGTCTCAAAGGCCGCTGGCGCGGTCCGGACAGGGCACTGGCCAAGAAAAAGGCGATCACCTCCCGTGCCCTTGAGGATCTTGCGCGCTGGCTATAGGCCGCGCCGGATACGCCACAGGGCGATGCGTCCCAACTTTACGAAAGCAGGAATTTCGGGCGGCGAAGAGAACACTGCCCTGCCTGTCCGCCGCGCCTCTGCCTTAAGTGCGGGCTGAATCAGCGCTGCCCCGGCAAAAGCCGGAGTGATGTTCTTTGGGAGATGACGGATATGGCGCTGCGCCTTGTCGAGATGCTCGATCGCGATCTCCCGCAACTGCCCCAGCGCAGCATCCATTCGTTCGCTGGGCAGGCCTGAGAGGATTTCTGCTTCGCTGACACCGTGAGCCGAAAAGACGGAAAACGGAAGAAAGATGAGTCCTCGGGAAGCATTGAACCCGAACGCCCTCAGATGCCCAGCCAAGGCCTGAGCGACGCCGAAATGCCCCGCCGCGTCGGCAGCGTCTTCGGCCGGCCGTCCGCTCAGGATCATGGCCGCATATTGGTAGAGCACCGAAGTCGTTTCCCCGGCATAGCCCTCAAATTGCGCCAGATCCGGCATGGGGTCGCCATAGAGATCGAAACGCCGTGCCGCAAGAAGCCTCACAAGCGGGCCGGCGGGCAGCTCATAGGCGTCGAGCGCAGCCTGGAGCGCCTTTGCCACCGGATTGCGCGACACCGAACCATGCCCCTCGCCTTCCAGCGCATCCACCCACCATTGAAGACGGATTTCTCCAGGCGCAGGCTCACTCACCCTCTCACTCGTCGCAGCGACCTCGGCAGAGAAGGCCCAGATCGCCTGGACGGCGCCGCGGTGCGTGTCGGGAATGGCGAGGCTTGCCGCATAACGGTCGAAATCGAGCGCGCGCAGCGACTGCGCGGCATGGGTAAAGCTCTCCCCGTCAGGCCGGTCGTCCTCCATATCAGCGCGCCTTGTCGACAGCGATCAGGGCCGCTCCGACCGCCCGGTGCTCGGCGAGCAGCACGTTATAGGTGCGAACCGCGCTACCGGTCGAGACCGCTTCGACGATCACGCCGCGATCCTTGAAGGCGGCACGAATCTCGGGCGTAATAGCCGCGATGTCGGGCCCCAATCCGATGAGGAGCACATCGATTTCATCGGAAGCGTCGAGCACCCGGCCCAGACCTTCAAGATCGACCTCGGCGGCAGAGGTGACGTCCCAGGCGAACATGCCGCCGGGGAGACAGATAAGCGACCCCTTGTGCGACATCTCGGCAAAGCGGAAGCCTCCATCCCCATAGGCGTCGATGGTCGCCTGATAAGGATAGTGCCCCTGCCCGGCTTCCCAAGGCATCGGCTAGACCGAAGCGCCGTCGGCGCGCCGTTCCGGCTTGGGTTGGCCGGCCACTGCATCGTTACGGGTTTTGAGACCGAGATAAAGCAGTACCGGCGCAGAAATGAACAGCGACGAGTAGATGCCGACGAGCACGCCCCAAGCCATCGGAATGGTGAAGTTCCGCACGACCTCGCCACCGAAGACGATCAGCGCCAGCATCGCGAGGAAAGTCGTCACGCCCGTCAGAACGGTTCGGCTCAACGTCTGGTTGAGCGAGATGTCGATCATCTCCGAGAGGCTCAGGCTCTTGTACTTGAGCATGTTTTCCCGGATGCGGTCATAGATCACGACGGTATCGTTGAGTGAGTAGCCGATCACGGTCAGTACCGCCGCGATACTGGCGAGGTTGAACTCGAGCTGCAGCAGCGTGAACAACCCGATCGTCAGGATCACGTCATGCACCAGCGCCAGCATGGTGCCAACGCCGAACTGCCACTCGAAACGCAACCACACATAGATCGTGATGCCGATCATCGCGAAGATGACGCCCAGCGTACCTGCGAATGCCAGTTCACTCGAAACGGTGCCGCTGACGCTTTCGGTTCGTCGCACCTCATATTCTTCATCGACGGCGCCAATAACCTGGCTGACCGCCTGGTTCTGCTCCGCGTCGGTGCGGTCCTGGGTGCCGATCCGGATAAGCACGTCCTCTGGCGTGCCGAAGGTCTGTACCTGGACCGGACCAAGATTCAGGTCATTGAGTTGCGTACGCAAGGCTGCGATGTCGGCTTCGCCTTCGCGAGCCTGGATCTCGATCGCGCTCCCTCCAGTGAAATCGATGCCGAAGTTGAAACCGCGCGTGAATTCGAGCCCCAGGGCGCCGATCGCGAGAATGATCGAGATCGCAAAGCCGATCTTGCGAAGCGACATGAACGGGATGCGGACCGTGTCAGGCACCAGGGAAATCAGGCTCACCCTGATCTGCTTGGGCCGTTTCCAGGAGAACCACAGCCCTATCAATGCCTGCGTGACAAGATAGGCGGTGAACATCGTCGTCAGCACGCCGATGGCAAGCGTGACGGCAAAGCCCTGCACAGGCCCCGAACCGAGGAAGAACAGCACAACCGCTGCAATAAGCGTCGTCACATTGGCGTCGATGATCGTGACCATGGCCCGTTTGAAGCCCGCCTCGACCGATTGGTACGCCGACCGCCCGGACCGCAGCTCCTCCTTGATGCGCTCGAATATGAGCACGTTGGAGTCCACGGCAAAGCCGATGGTGAGGACGATACCAGCTATGCCCGGCAACGTGAGGGTCGCTCCCAGCACCGAGAGCGCGGCCAGAATCATCCCGATATTGATGACAAGAGCGATATTGGCGAAGAGGCCGAACCGCCCGTAGGCGAGGAACATGAATATGGCAACGGCGATCGTACCGACAATACCCGCGATGATGCCGCTCTCCACCGAGTCTGCACCTAGGCTCGCACCCACGGTGCGTTCCTCGACCACGTCGAGCGTCGCCGGCAGTGCACCCGCGCGAAGCAGCACCGCGAGATCGCTCGCGGATTCGGAGGTGAAGCTACCGGAAATCTGACCAGTTCCGCCCGTAATCGGCTGCTGGATCACCGGTGCGGTTATGACCTGGCCGTCAAGAACGATCGCAAACCGCCGGCCGACATTCTGCGAAGTGATCTCCCCGAAGGTGATCGCGCCCTGCGTGTTGAAGCGGAAGGTTACGACCGGCTGCCCGTTCTGATCGAACGCCGGCTGCGCATCGACAAGCTGCTCACCGCCAAGCGCGACGTCTTCATAGAGCAACTCGTTGAACCCGTCCGCACTCGGAACGACCATGGTTCCTGGGGGAAGACCCTGCGCCTGTGCCTGCTCGGCGGTCATCGAGGGATAGACCATGTGGAATGTCAGCCGCGCCGTCTGGCTGATGAGGTCCTTCAAACGCCCGGAATCGTCAAAGCCGGGTACCTGAACGAGAATGCGGTCCTGCCCCTGCCGCTGGATGATCGGCTCAGTGGTACCCACCTCGTCGATACGTTTGCGGATAACCTCGAGCGACTGGGCGACAAGCGTCGACATACGGTCGGCGATCGCCTCGTCGGTGAGGGTCACGCGGATCGTGTCGTTGCCGATATTCTCGATGGTGGTTTCCGCCGAGGACGTGCCGCCAAAAGCCGTGCTGTCCACCACCGTCGCGAGCGGAGCCAATATTTCGCGCGCCTGATCGCGCTGGGACGGTTCGGTCAACTGGATGTCGAGAACATTGCCGCGCGTCGTGATGACATTGCCGATGCCCTGATTGACGAGGAGCGAACGCGCTTCGCGCCGGATGTCGCCCAACCGACCCTCGACGATGTCATTGCGGTTGACCTGCAACAGCAGATGCGCGCCCCCCTGCAGGTCGAGACCCAGAACGACCTTCTGCTTGGGCAGGAAATCGGGCCACCCGGCCAGCGTGTCGTCTTCGAAGAAATTGGGCAGCACCATGAACATGCTGACCAGCGAGACGAGAAGGATAATGGCGGTCCGGATGGGCGAATTTTTCATTGCAGTTGGATCGTCCGTTATGAACTAAAGCGCCAGCGCTTGGTCGCGCTGGCGCGAATATTGATGTGTCTGGAGCCGATGAAGGCAGCGTCAGGCCTTGTCTTCGACCGGCTCTGACTTGGTCCGCACGTCGGCAACCATGGAGCGCACGACCTTGACCTTCACACCCTGTGCAACCTCGACTTCGAGATCCTCGTTCTCGGCGACCTTGGTCACCTTGCCCACGATACCGCCGCTGGTGACCACGGTGTCACCGCGCTTGATCGCCTCGAGCATGGCCCGGTGTTCTTTCATGCGCTTCTGTTGCGGACGGAAGATAAGGAACCAGAAAATGGCGATAAGCAGGATGATCGGAATAAAACTGGAAACAAAGTCCATACCGGACGGGGCTGCACCACTCTGCGCTAAGGCGGGGGTTACAAACATAGACAGACTGCTCCTTGGCTCTGCTTGTCAAAGCATGGCTGATTGCCCCATATAGGGACCGTTTTGCGGCTTTGGGAGGTTTAGCCTGCCCAAAAATCGCGCGGACTATACAAGCGCCCCCCATTAAACGCAAAGCCTATCGGGCGCACCTAAGGAGCCTTTCCACCAGTGGACAAGAATGATCAGCTCGCCTCGATTGCCCGGGCTCTCGACACGATTGCGCACACTTTGGCGGCCATTGGCGGGACCGATCGTCCCGCCCCAGAATTGACCGACGGCATCGATGCTTATCTTTGGGATGGTGCCGGCGAAACGCTGATACCGGTCGCTTCCGTCAATCGCGTGCCATTAGCCCTGCTGCAGGGCGTGGCGCACCAACGCGACATTCTGCTGGAAAATACGCTCGCATTCGCGCGCGGCCATGGCGCCAACAATGCACTGCTCTGGGGCGCGCGTGGCATGGGCAAGAGCTCGATGGTCAAGGCGATCCACGCCCACATCATCGCCAATCCTGAGCCGGGAATGGGCCGGCTGGTACTGGTCGAGATCAACCGGGAGGATATCCGGACCCTTCCAACCCTCCTGCGCTTCGTCACCAAACGCCCGGAGCGTTTCATCATCTATTGCGACGATCTCAGCTTTGACCGCGACGAAACAAGCTACAAGGCGCTGAAGTCAGTGCTCGATGGCGGACTCGAAGACCGTCCCGCCAACACCGTTTTCTATGCAACGTCCAACCGCCGTCACCTTATGCCTCGCGACATGATCGAGAACGAGCGCTCGACGGCGATCAATCCAAGTGAGGCGGTCGAGGAGAAAGTGTCGCTGTCAGACCGCTTTGGCCTGTGGCTGGGCTTCCACAACTGCGATCAGGACACCTATCTCGAGATGATCCGTGGCTATGTCAGCCACTACCGGATTCCCGTAACAGAGGACGAGTTACGCGCCCGGGCTATCGAGTGGTCAGCAACCCGCGGTGCCAGATCAGGCCGGGTGGCGATGCAGTTCGTGCGGCACCTAGCGGGCGCGAAGGGTCAGTCGATCCAGGACATCTGAAGGCATTGACGAAAAAGGCCCGCCCCGGAACTCCGGGCGGGCCTGAATTCTCTCCTCAATCCATGCTTATCCAGCCAGCAATGGAGTGGGATCAACCGGCGTGGCGCCACGGCGCAACTGGAAGTGCAGCTGCGGGCGTGACACCGACGCACCTGTCATGCCGACCGTGCCGATGGCATCTCCCCGGTTCACGTTGTCGCCCTTGACCACGCCCATCGTCTTGAGGTGCGCATAGGCCGAGACATAACCGTTCGCGTGCTTGATGAGGATCAGGTTTCCATAACCTTCGACGGCATTGCCTACATAAATGACCTCGCCGGATTCTGCGGCGCGAACCGTTGTTCCTTCCGGCGCCTCAATGTTGATGCCAGTCCCGCGCGAAGCGGCAAAATCCGTGATTACACGACCAGAAAGCGGCCAGCGGAACTTGTCGGAGGCCGTGGCGGCAGGCTGGGCGGCAACCGGCTGCTGTGCCGGTGCAGTGGCAACCTGTTCGGTCGCAGCAGGCTGTTGGGCAACGGCTGCAGGCTGGGCCGGCGCCGAAGGCGGTGTCAACGGCTGGGTCGCCGGAGCGGTCGCCACCTGGACAGGCTGTTGCCCGCGCTGAGCCAGAAGATCGGCCCGGCCAGGAATGACGAGACGCTGACCGACCTGGATGCGGTCGGGGGCCGTGATGTTATTGGCGGCAATTATGTCCGTCGCGCTCACATCGTAGCGCCGCGCGATGGTGTAGAGCGATTCGCCGGAGGCGATCGTGTGCGTATAGGTGTCTCCCGAGACCACGCCGAGTTGCGGCGCGCTGGACACCGGCGCAGCAAGGGCCGGCGAGGGCTGGGAGGGTGCGGATGCAACGGCGGTTTGAGCAGGCATGGCTTGGGTACTCGTTACTGATGGCTGCAGAGGCGGAAGATCCTGGGTAGCGACGGCGCCCTGCCCGCCTATTGGCTGGGCCGTGGTGCGGTCGATGATGACGGGCTGATTGGCCGTTGCGTAGGTGGTCGATGTGCCACCACCGATATTGGCTGGCGGGACGTAGGCAGGCATCGCCTGCCCCCAGGCCGCCCCGGCACGCTGCCCGGAAGACCCTGTTACCGTAGGGTCATTCCCGAACGATCCCATAGAAGAGCAACCCGCAAGAACGAGAGCGGCTGCAACAAGGGCGGTAGCCGACGCCGACCTGCGAAAGAAAGATAATGTGTCGCAATTACGCATGGGACTGCTCGTCAACTCATGTACTCGGTACAATTAGAGTTAAACTGTTAAGGTAAAGACGAGCTTAAAGGGAGATCAAAGCGTGCGGGACCGGCCCGAAGTCAGCGGCGAAAGTCGCACAAGGCCATGCTCGCTTTCGATGAAGCTGTCATCGGCGCGCTCTATTCGCACAATCGCCTGCCGCTCTGACGCAGCGCCCACGGGCATTACGGCGACACCGCCATCGGCGAGCTGTTCGAGCAAGTCCTCCGGCACCTCCGGCACCGAACCGGTGAGAAAGATCCGGTCGAATGGCGCCTGCTGCGCAAGCCCCACAAGACCATCATCATTGAGGCCGACAATGTTGGAGTAGCCGATCTGGCGCCAGCACTGCTGGGCGGAGCCAGCCAGCGTCCTGTATTTCTCCACCGTAAATACCCGTCGCGCCATGCGAGAGAGCAGCGCGGCGGAATAGCCTGATCCGGTACCGACCTCCAGCACCTTGCCGGCACCCTGAGGGGCGAGAACGGCAATCATCGTGGCGAGAATCGTCGGAGCGGTTATCGACTGTCCGCACTCGATCGGCAGAGATGACTCGCGATAGGCGTATTCGGCATAGTCGGCGGGAACAAAGACTTCGTGGGGTACGGTCTCGAATGCTCTTAGGATCTCGCTATCCGTGATCCCGAGTTGCCGCAGATGCAGGATCAGGCCGGCCCGCGCTTCCCAGAAATCGGTCACGCCGCCGTCCCCCTCCATCATCCCCCCGAGAATGGAAGACGCCCGTCAAACCTCTCGATCAGCTCCATATCGGTCTGCTGCAAAAGCAAGGGCGTCACCGTGATCGCGTTTTCCTCGTGCAGGATATGGAAATCCGCGCCAGGGTCCAGCGGTTTGGGCGTGTCGAGAATGGCAACGAAATGCTTGCCCACATTGTCGCTGGGGTAGAACTCGAATGGCGAGTGCGAGAATCGCTGGTGTGGCACGAGGCGGATCCCGGTCACCTCTTCGGGACGGCACATGGGAAAGTTGACGTTGAAATAGGCGTCATGGCCTGCCGCGATCTCGATGATCGATTCGACCGTCTCGCGCCCGAAGGCCTTTGACGGCTCCCAATCGATTCGGTCATCGCCCCGGGAAAAGTCCATGGACTGGCTGAGCGCGATGCCGATTGCTCCATGCAAGGCTCCCTCCCTCGCACCCGCTGCCGTACCGGAGCAATGCATGATGTCGCCGAGATTCTGTCCGCGGTTGACACCGGAGAGCACCAGGTCCGGCCTTTTATCCTTGAGCACATGCGTCACACCCGCCACCACGCAGTCAGCGGGCGTTCCGTCGAGCGCGAAGATGCGGTCCCCTCGCTCTTCCACTTCGAGTTCGTAACCGAAGGTGAAGCGGTGCCCAGTTCCGCTCTGGTTGGCGGAAGGCGCGACGACCCATACATCGTCCGACATCGACCGTGCGATTTCGAGAAGAATGGCGAGACCTGGCGCATCCACGCCATCATCATTGGTCAGGAGGATGCGCAAACTCTTCTCCTAACCGCCAATTTTGGTGAGGCCGCCCATATAGGGCTGCAATGCGCCTGGAATCGAGATGGACCCGTCCTCGTTCTGGTAATTCTCCATCACCGCGATGAGCGCACGTCCGACAGCAACG
This sequence comes from uncultured Pelagibacterium sp., assembly GCA_964429025.1. GTDB lineage: Bacteria > Pseudomonadota > Alphaproteobacteria > Rhizobiales > Devosiaceae > Pelagibacterium. The sequence goes on along the minus strand of CAYSBF010000011.1, from coordinate 24,081 downwards.
CCGGAGCCATTGAGCGTATGAACAAATTGCGGCTTCCCGTCGGAATCGCGATAGCGCGCATCCATCCGCCGGGCCTGGAAATCGCCGCACACCGAAACCGACGAAATCTCCCGGTAGGTGTTCTGCCCCGGCAGCCACGCTTCGATGTCGTATGTCTTCCGCGCGCCGAAACCCATGTCACCCGTACACAGCGTCATCACCCGGTAATGGATGCCGAGACGCTTGAGCACCTCTTCGGCACAGGTCAGCATCCGCTCATGTTCGTCGCCCGAGGTTTCCGGGGTCGTGATCGAGACCAGCTCGACCTTGTTGAACTGGTGCTGGCGCAGCATGCCGCGCGTGTCCCGGCCCGCAGACCCTGCTTCCGAGCGGAAGCACGGCGTCAGCGCGGTGAAGCGCAGCGGCAGCTCGGATTCCGAAAGGATCGACTCGCGGACGAGATTGGTCAGCGGAACCTCAGCCGTCGGAATCAGCGCAAGACGCGCGTCCCCGTGCGGGGCAAAGAAAAGATCTTCTTCGAACTTCGGCAACTGATTGGTGCCGTAGAGTGCTTCGTCCCGGACCATCAGTGGCGGCTGCACCTCGGTATAGCCGTGCTCGTTGACGTGCAGATCGAGCATGAACTGGCCGATCGCCCTTTCGAGCCGTGCGACCTGCCCCTTGAGCACGACAAACCGGCTGCCCGACAGTTTCGACGCCGTCTCGAAGTCCATGCCGCCCAGCGCTTCGCCCAGCTCGTAATGCTCTTTGGGCGCGAAGCTAAACTCCGGTCTCGCTGGTCGTGTCGCTTCGGATTCGTTCGCCCTGAAATAGGGCTGGTTGTCGTTCTCGTCCGCGCCCTCGGGTACTTCCGCAAGGGGGATGTTTGGGATCACAGACAACGCATCGCGCAAATCAGCGGTAAGCGCCTTTTCGCGCCCCTCAAGCTCCGCCATTCGGTCTTTGAGGCCGGCCACTTCTGCCATGAGGTCTGCGGCGCGCGCCTCGTCCTTCTGGGCCTTGGCCTGCCCGATGAGTTTGGACGACGCATTGCGCTTTTCCTGGACCGTATTGAGCTCGGCCACGACCGATCGGCGCTGTTCGTCGAGGGAGATCAGCGAGGCCGAAAGTGGAGACAGCCCGCGCTTCGCGAGGGCGGTGTCAAAGGCTTCAGGATTGGCGCTGATCCACTTGATGTCGAACATTGGCGTTGGGTCCGCTCGGGTTGAGTAAAAGCGGCCTACTGCCTAGCCGAGACGCCATCCGAAAACAAGGACAGCTATTCTAGCTTTCGAGATCCTTGAGCAGTTGCGCCTCCTTGGCCAACCGGCGCTTTTCGACATACCGCACGGCCAGGATCGAAAACTCGTAGAGCAGCAGCAAGGGCAGCGCCAGGCCGATCTGGGAGATCGGGTCGGGAGGCGTCAGGAACGCTGCCAGCGTGATGACAATCACAACCGCATATTTGCGCCAACTCTTGAGGTTGGCCTCCCCGATTAGGCCGATCTGGGCCAGAAGCGTCAGAATGACCGGCAATTGGAAGCACACCCCGAACGCCAGCAACAGCGTCATGACAAGGCTCAAATATTCTGAGACCCTGGTGACCATCTCGATGGTCACGCCGCCGGGGTCAACCTGCTGCATACCGAGGAAAAAGCCCAGCGCGAGCGGCATGACGCCGTAATAGACCACCGCTGCACCGATAAGGAAGCAGATCGGCGTCGCGATGAGATATGGCAGGAATGCCATGCGCTCGTTCTTGTAGAGCCCCGGCGCGACGAAAGCATAAATCTGGCTCGCAATGACAGGGAACGCCAAAAAGATCGCAGCGAACAGCGCCACCGAAAGCTTCGTGAAGAAGAATTCCTGCGGGGCCGTGTAGATGAGCCGCACCGCCTCAGGGCTCCCGGCTGCGGCGATGAACGGTCCGAGCAGGAAGTTATAGATATGGTCGGCGACAAAGAAGCAGGCGACGAACAGCACCGCCAGCGCCACGGCCGAATAGATCAGTCGCTGCCTAAGCTCGGCCAAGTGCTCGACCAGCGGCGCCTCGCTGCCCTTGATCTCGTCATCTGGGTCGGTGGTCTTGGTCTCGTTTGCCATGACTCAGGCCTCCCCATCCGCGGGCTTGGCCCGATCAGCCTTGGCAGTGGGTTTCCGTGCCGGGGACTTCTTTGCGGCGGCAGATGCCTTGGCCTGAGCCGGGTCGGATTTTGGTGATGCGGACTTCGCCGTAGTCTTGCGCGCGGCCGTCGTCTTGCCGGGTTTGGGCCCCGGGGCCGGTTCAGTGGAGGGTTTAGGCGTCTTGTCGGGCATAGGTGCGGAAATTCCCGCCTTGGCACGAATTTCCTCCACGACGCTTTCCTTGCCCGGCTCGCTCGGCTTGAGCTTGCCCGAGGGCTCTACCTTGCCGTCGCGGATGCTGTTGAATTCCCGGGTAATGTCTGCCGTGGTCTGCTTGAGAGGGTCAGAGAGCGCCTTCTGAGCTTCCTTGAATTCGTCGGCGGCGATCGCCTTGTCGATCTCACGTCGGAACTCATTGCTCATCCGCCGGACCGTCCCCATCATGCGGCCCAGATTGCGGAGCAGCATCGGCAGGTCCTTGGGACCCACGACGATGAGCGCCACAACGGCGATGACGAGCATTTCGCTCCAGCCGAGGCCAAGCATGAGGACGATTCCTTGAAGGCAGGAAACTTGAAGGGCGCGGTCTTATGCGTCCTTGCTGCGGTCGGCTTCTTTGACTTCGTTAAGCGTAGTGTCGGTTGTGCGGTTCTGCTCGATCTCAGCGACCGGCTTGTCCTCGTCTTCCGACATGCCCTTTCGGAATGCCTTGATGCCTCCGGCAACCTCGCCCATCATGTTGGCGATCTTGCCGCGCCCGAACAGCAAAAGCACTACGAGCGCGATGATAAGAATACCCCAGGGTCCGGGATTCATTGGATACCTCCTTTGGTCGGCCGGAAGAAGGTTCCGGCCACGGCCAATTCCCTGTGACAGATATTGTCAAACGGCGTCGAAAACAAGGGCGACTTCGGAAGCAGAAGACCGGTGCGGCATCGAATCCTCCGCGCAATCCGGTATGACCGCTACGGGTCGCGCTCCAGATCCAACGCGTCGTCGGCTTCAGGATCGCCGGCATCGTCTGGGTCGAGTGGATCTTCGTCCTCGCGCAATAGGCCGTCATACGGCAGGGGAATCTGGAAACTTGCCGGCAGGCGGGTCGAAAGCAGGCCTGCGCCCTTGAGCTCTTCGAGCCCCGGCAGATCGCCCAGAGTTTCCAGCCCGAAATGATCCAGAAAGCCCTCAGTGGTGCCGTACGTCACTGGCCGGCCCGGTGTACGCCGTCGGCCGCGCATCCTGATCCATCCGGCCTCCATCAAGACATCGAGCGTCCCCTTGGACATCGAAACGCCCCGCAACTCTTCGATCTCCGCACGCGTCACAGGCTGGTGATAGGCAATGACAGCAAGCGTTTCCAGGGCCGCACGTGACAGCGGCCGCGTGTCCGTTTCCTCGCGCCGCAATAGGAAGTTGAGATCGTCGGCCGTCCGGAAGGCCCATTTGCTGCCGCGTTGCACGAGGTTGACGCCCCGCCCGGCGTAGTTCTGCTGCAGCTCGAGAGCCAGCGCCTCCACATCGGCCGCCTCGGACAGGAACGGCTTGACCTCGGCGAGATCGATGGGCTCGGCCGAGGCAAACAGCAGCGCCTCCAATACGCGCAGATTGCGCGCATGGACTTCCGGCTGGTCCGATTGATCCAAATGATCGCTCATTAGTTGATGTCGGCCTTGCGGCGCCTGAGGAGCAGCGGCGCAAACGCCCCGCTCTGGCGCACTTCAACCTGCCCCAGCCGCACCAGTTCAAGCGATGCTGTAAAGGTCGAGGCGAGAACCGTCGCGCGCTCTTCGGGCTGCCCGAGATAGTGCGCAAGATAAGTGTCGAGCGCCACCCACTCGAAATTGTGCCCTATCAGCCGCTCAAGTATCTCTCGCGCTTCCTGAAGCGCCCAGACGGTCCGCTGATGCGGTGCGTATTCTGCGGGGATGCCGCGTTCACGCTGGGATGCGTAAGCGCGCAGCAATTGGTAGAGATCGGCTTCCCATAGGCTGTGCCGGGTGATCGAGACCGGCTCAGGCATGCCACGGGCGAACACGTCACGGCCCAGCCTTGGCCGGTTCATCAGCCGTGCGGCCGCGTCGCGCATCGCCTCGAGCCGCGCGAGGCGGAATTGCAGGATGGCTGCCATCTCCTCGCCGGTCGGCTCCTCGTCATCATCCTGCTGCGGTACCATCAGGCGGCTCTTGAGGTAGGCCAGCCACGCCGCCATCACGAGGTAGTCGGCGGCGACCTCCATCCTCTGTTTGCGGATGGATTCGATGAAGCCGAGATATTGTTCGGCAAGCGCAAGGACAGAAATCCGCGCAAGGTCGACCTTCTGCTTGCGCGCGAGATCCAATAGCAGGTCCAGCGGACCTTCGTACCCGCCAACGTCGACGTGCAGCACGGCCTCGGGGCCGGTCCGGTCCTGCGGCAGGTCTTCCATCCAGCTTTGCTGTGTATCTGCCATGGGGGAAGCTTCAGCCCTCAAATGCATTGGGGGAGCAGCATTGCCACTCCCCCCTGTTCCGTCAAGCCGCGAGGACCCGGAAAGCCTAGTTGTTCAGAACGAAACAGTCTCCGCCCTGCCCCTTGATCGCGTTGCAGACGGAGTTGGCATCCGCCATGGTGGGTTGAGGCAGCCGCACGCGATAATAAATTCCGCGATCGCCGAGATCGACGCGGCTAACGTCGAGCGGCGTACCGCCGAACAACGCGCCGTAGCGTGACTGCAGGCTGGGGATATCCGCGCGAGCGGCTTCTTCAGTCCGTTGCGAGGAAAGTTGCACCCAGGCACCCACACTGGCAGGCGTAGCGGTGGCAGCAGCCGGCGGAGTCTGCGGCGTAACGGTCTGAACCGGAGCGGCGGCGATCTGCGTCGGTTGCTGCGCGGGCCCTGCGGCCGGTTGCGTGGTCTGCGAACTGGTCAGGCCGGCCGGACGCGGAATGGGATGCGGTATTGTCGCCGGATCGATAGCCGCCGGGGCTTCTGCCGGTTCGGTGGCTTCACCCGATTCCGCTGTAGTGGCAGGAGTCGTTTCCGCCGTAGCCGACGGAGTCGGTGTTGCGACCGCATCTGGGGCAGTTTCAGGCGTAGCCGCAGCCGCTGGTCCGGATGCAGATTCATCGGCCATCGCCGCCGCGATCGCCTCTCCAATAGGATCGGAAGTCAGAGTGCTGTTCGGCACAGCCGGCACGTCTGGACGCTCCACAGGAAGCACGTTGCTTCCAGCAATGCCGTCATTGCTCGCTACGATGGTTCCGTCCGGCCGCACGGTCACGGTTCGCACTGGGCGGTTAGCAAGTAGCGTCTCCCCCTCCTCCGGTGCAATGACGCTGCCGATCTCGGCGCCGGTCGCACCATTGGTCTGGTCACGCGAAACGAGAGCCTCTTCTTCGGGTGGCACCGTATTGCCGCTAATCTCATTGAAAATGACCGACTCGGAGGCGGTCGAAGGTGTGCCGGTGCTTTCCGGAACTTCCTTGAGGTCACCTGCCTCGGCCGTCAGCACTGGCGCTTCGGTGGGCGCAGGCCCCGGTGCGAGGAACATAAAATATCCCCCCACAAGCAGCGCCAAAATCGCTGTACCGGCAACTGCCGGCACAATCATCCCGCCGCGTCGGCGCGCACGATGCTCCGGACGGTCGCTCTCGGCATCGTCGAGAGCCTCGTAAAGGTCGTCCGACTTGGACTCGCTCTGCTCAGAAGCGGGCGAATAGGCCGTTTCGGCGTCCAGTTCCGCCTTGGGCTCGTCAAACTCCGGAACATGGGAAACCCGCGCTCCGCTTGCCGCCGCGGCAGCAAGAATAGCCGACTCGGCGGCATCGACCGCCTGCTCGGCTTTCAAATCCTGATAGTCGGCAGTGTCGAGAAAGCTGGAACGCACCCGCCTGGAACCATTGACGCCGCCATTGACGCTGACGCGCGCCGCTTCGCCAATCAGCGCCTCGATCTCGCTCAGCGGATCCGGATCTCCGGTCACTGGCTGCTGGGCACTCCGTGATTCAAGGGCACCCAAATCATCTTGAGGGTGCTGCGAGGCCCAATGGGGCTCGACAGCCGGTTCCAGCCGGCCCGGTTCCGCTACCGGCTCCGGCTCGTTCTGCGCACCAACGGAGAAATTGAAAAAATCGTTCTCCTCCGCTGCTTCACGCGCCACAGGATCAACCTGTTCTGCGCTGGCAATCAGATCGGCAATGGCGTCATGTTCGGGGTCGGGCGCGGCCTCGCTGAGAGGCCCAGGCTCGGGCTCCTGGCTACGAGCAAACCCGAAATCGAAAACAGGCTCCGAATGCCCCTGACCGGCGCCAGCATCGTGCCGCGGCTCCGACGATACATCATAAAATCGGGCCGTTTCCTGGGCCGCCTCGTAAGAAGGTTCCGCGTTGGAATATGTCGCCTCGAACGGCCGGGCCTGAGGCTCGGGTTCAGGCTTCGGGGGCGTGTAACCTGCCCTGTTGGCGGATTGGCTGCGGGCATCCTGCGCTACCAGTCGCGCGAGTTCGGCGATGAGATCGTCGGACTCCTGTGCCCCCTGCAACGGGTTTTGCTTCGTCGTGTCCATAGAGCAGCGCCCCGAAATTCGGTCTTCAACTTGTCCTTTATTTCAAAGGACCGGCGGGCACTTGTCCACAGCAATGCGCCGTAATTATGAAAGCTCTTTCGGTGCGGAGACACCCAAGAGCTTAAGGCCGTTGCTGAGCACCTGGCGCACGCTGGCAACCAGCGCGAGTCGTGCCAAAGTCAGTGTTGGCGCATCGTCGTTAACAAAGCGTAATGCCGGGTTCTCCTTGCCCCTCGCCCAGAACGCATGAAATTGCGCCGCGAGTTCATGCAAGTAAAAGGCAAGTCGATGAGGTTCATGAGCCCGCGCGGCGGCAGCGACCTGCCGCGGCCACGACCCCACCATGCGGATTAGCTCAAGTTCCTCCGGCGTCGACAAGAGCGAAAGATCAGCTCCCTTGAGCGCGTCCTCTGAAGTGTCGAGCTGAGGCATGTCGCGTTCCGCGTTCCGAAAGACCGACCAGGTCCGCGCATGCGCGTATTGGACGTAAAACACGGGATTATCCCGTGTCTGTTCCTTGACGATTGCAAAATCGAAATCGAGCGGCGCATCATTACGGCGGAACAACAGCATAAAGCGGGTAGCATCCGCGCCAACTTCATCCACCACATCAGCAAGCGTTACCAGGTCACCGGAACGCTTGGACATTTTAACGGGTTCACCGCCGCGCAGCAGCTTGACGAGCTGGCAGAAGCGCACATCCACCTGTGCCTTCCCCTCCGAGACCGCCTTCACCGCCGCCGCAATCCGTGCGGCGTAACCCGCATGATCCGCGCCCAGCACGTCGACAAGCGTCGTGAAGCCGCGCATCACCTTGTTGCGGTGGTAGGCTATGTCGGCAGCGAAATAGGTGTAGCTGCCGTCGGACTTCACGAGAGCCCGATCGGTGTCGTCGCCGAACTCGGTAGCGCGGAACAGGGTCTGTTCCCGGTCTTCCCAGTCGTCCGGCAGCTTCCCTTTCGGCGGCTCCAGCCGGCCCTCGTAAACCAGCCCCTTGTCCCGCAGCCACTGCAGCGTCGTCTCGATATCCCCTCCCGGGCCATGCAGAGTTCTTTCTGAAAAAAACACATCATGCTCGATATTGAGTTTTTTGAGATCGGCCCTGATGAGCTCCATCATCGCGGCAAGCACGTGCTGCTTGACCGGTGCAAGCCAGGCGCTCTCAGGCTTGTCGAGCAGGCTATTGCCGAATTCGGCCGCCAGCGACTGGCCGACCGGAACCAGATACTCCCCAGGATAGTATCCGGCCGGAATTTCGACCGCTTCGCCGAGCGCCTCGCGATACCGAAGGAACGCCGACCGTGCCAGCGTATCCACCTGTGACCCGGCATCATTGATGTAATATTCGCGCGTGACGTCATAGCCGGTGTAGGCCAACAGTGACGCCAGAGCGTCCCCGAACACGGCCCCACGCGTATGCCCCACATGCATCGGCCCTGTCGGGTTGGCCGATACATATTCGACATTCACTTTTTCTCCCTGCCCCACATCGGACCGTCCGTAGTCATCTCCAAGCTCGGCCACCGTCGCCAGCACGCGGTGCCAGACACCGGGATCAAGCCGGAAATTGAGAAAGCCGGGTCCTGCAACCTCCGCGGAGGCGACATCCGGATCGCGGTTGAAATGGTCGGCCAGCGCCGTCGCGACCTCACGAGGATTCTTGCCAAGCGGCTTGGCGACAACCATCGCTGCGTTGGTTGACAGATCGCCATGTGCAGCATCCCGCGGGGGTTCCACCACCACGCGTGCCAGTATTTCCCCCTTGCTCGCAAGTTCGGGGTAGCTGGCGGTCAACGCATCGGCGACACGCCCTTCATAGAGGGCAAAGATATCCATCGGAAAAACCTGAAGGGGTCTGGGGTAACAAGCCGTGCCGGTTACCGGAAATCGGGCCGCTCGTCAAACAAGCGCGCATGTTCCTCGAGCGCGAAGGGATCGGTCATGCCGGCGACGAAGTCGCAGACGATCCGCGCCTTCTCGCCTTCCCCTTCCGTATCGCGCCAGGCGGCTGCCCAGCGGCCCGGCATGTCACCGGACTCCAAATAGGCATCGAATAGCCGGCGCACCACATCCTCACTGACCATGACAGGCGTCATCACCTTCGGGTGCCGGTACACCTTGGCAAAGAGAAACGCTTTCAGCGCCTTCTCGTCACCCGCCATGCCCTCGGGAAAGCCGACAAGCGTGCGCCCGCAACGGCGGACGGCATCGGCATCCTCGGGAGCTACCTCGGCAATTCGGGCGGCGCTCTCAGCGATAACGGCTTCGATCGTTCGCGTTATCAGCCGCCGCTGGACTTCGTGGATTTGCCGGTTCCGCTCGGCGTCCGGGCAAAGGCCAAGCACCTCCTGCGCAATTGGTCCGACGAGCGGCACATCCACCAGGTCATCGACCGTCAGCAGCCCCGCCCGCGCGGCGTCGTCGATGTCATGGGCGTTGTAGGCGATGTCATCCGCAATCGCCGCGGCCTGGGCCTCAAGGCTTGCATGAGTGTCGAGCATAAGGTCGGCGTTTGCCTCAATTTCGTCGAGGCCTTGCGGCAATCCCTCCTCGCGATAGCGCCCGGCGGGCTGCCCCTCAGCGTCTATAAGTGGACCGTTGTGCTTGAGAATGCCTTCGAGTGTCTCCCATGTCAGATTCAGTCCGTCATGGGCAGCGTAGCGGTTCTCGAGCCGGGTCACGACGCGCAACGCCTGCATGTTGTGATCGAAACCTCCCCATGCCTTCATCCGCTCGGCCATGGCCCGCTCCCCGGCATGGCCAAAAGGCGTGTGCCCGAGATCGTGCGCAAGCGCCACGGCCTCGGCCAGGTCCTCGTTCAAACCGAGCGCGCGCGCAATCGAACGCGCGATCTGGCTCACTTCCAGCGTGTGCGTAAGCCGCGTCCGGAAATGTTGGCCCTCGTGATGCAGGAACACCTGCGTCTTGTATTGCAGTCTCCGAAACGCCGTAGAGTGAATGATCCTGTCGCGGTCCCGCTGGAATTCCGACCGTGTGGGGCTCGCGCCCGGCTCGTGAAGCCGTCCCCGTGTGCGGGCTGGATCGGAGGCGTAGGGTGCAAGGCTGGACATAGGCTTTTCGGTTGCGCCCCTTTTCATCGTCGCTTGCCGATATTATGTTAGCCACCACCCCGGAAGTGTAATGAGCAGATGATGGCCGAGACCCAGTTAGCATCAAACGATGTCGTTTTGACAGAGCGCGCGGCCAGGCGGATCAACCGGATTCTGTCAAAGGAAGAGCCGGGCACCGTACTGCGGATTGCTGTCGCCGGCGGCGGCTGTTCCGGCTTTCAATACGAGTACAATCTCGTCAAGGAAGCACCGGCAGAAGACGACACGGTCCTGACCCGCGATGGAGCGACCGTCCTCATCGATTCCATGAGCCTTGAATTCATGGCGGGGTCTGAAATCGACTTCGTCGACGATCTCATCGGCCAGTCGTTCCAGATCCGCAATCCCAACGCGGTTGCCTCCTGCGGCTGCGGAACCAGTTTCGCCGTTTGAAACGCAATTTTCGGGTGGTGCTGCTTGGACGTCTGGTGCCTTTGTAAAGGTCCGCGCTAAGATGCGCGACGGATCGGAGGGATCATGAGCGTCGAATTTCTCGTCACGGCCTTTGTCGTCTGCCTGCTTCCAGGCACCGGTGTGCTTTATACGTTGGCGATAGGCCTTGGGCGCGGTTTTCGGGCCAGCGTAGCCGCCGCGTTCGGTTGTACGCTGGGAATTATACCGGCGGCCTTTGCCAGTATCGTCGGCTTGGCCGCGATCTTTCACACCAGTGCCCTTGCATTCCAGATACTGAAATATCTCGGCGTGGTCTATCTGCTCTATATGGCATGGACGGTTCTGCGCGATGGCGGCGCGTTGAGCGTATCTGAAGATCGCAGCCCGAGGTCCTATGCAAGAATCGCCACGGCGGGAGCCTTGCTCAACGTTCTCAATCCGAAGCTGTCGCTGTTCTTTCTCGCATTCCTTCCCCAGTTCGTTCCGTTCGCCGCGCCTGATGCGACTGCCGGCCTTGTCGTTCACGCGGCCGCCTTCATGGGGCTTACCTTCATCACCTTTGTCGGGTACGGAGCCGGCGCTTCGCTGGCCCGCGACTATGTCATTTCGCGCCCCTCTGTCGTAAAATGGCTGCGGCGCGGATTTGCCGGCACATTCGGTTTTCTGGGATTGCGCCTAGCCTTCTCGGATCGTTGAGGGAGACCGCCATGAGAATCGCCACCTGGAACATCAACGGTATAAACGCGCGCAAGCACGCCGTACTCGCCTGGCTGGACGAGACCAAACCTGACATTGTCGGTCTTCAGGAAATCAAGTGCGTTGACGAGAATTTCCCGCGTGAGGACTTCGAGTCCCGCGGCTACAACGTCGAGACGCACGGTCAGAAAGGCTTTAACGGCGTCGCCCTCCTCTCGAAACTCCCATTCGATGAGGTTCACCGCGGCCTGCCCGGCAACGACGCGGACGAACAGGCGCGCCTGATCGAAGGCGTGTTCTCCACCGAGGACGGAGGTGTCGTACGGGTTTGCAACATCTACCTGCCCAACGGCAACCCGGTGGATAGCGAGAAATTTCCCTACAAGCTGGGCTGGATGGACCGGCTGCACGCCTATGTCGAGGAGCGGCTGACGCTCGAAGAACCCTTCGTCCTGATGGGTGATTTCAACCTCATCCCAACCGGCCACGACTGCCACGATCCGAAGGCATGGTGGGGCGATGCGCTGTTTCGCCCTGAAAGCCTCGAGAGATGGCGCCGGCTCGTTAATCTGGGGCTCACCGATGCCCTCCGTGCCACGACCTCGGATCCCGCCTATACGTTCTGGGATTTCCAGAACGGCGCCTGGCGGCGCAATTGGGGCATTCGCATTGACCACCTGCTCCTCTCGCCGCAGGCGGCCGACCGGCTTCATGCCGTTACAGTCCATAAGGATGTAAGGGGCTGGGACAAGCCGTCCGACCATGTCCCCGTTGAGGCAGATCTGGCCTTGGTGGGCGGTGTGGCTCGCGCAGCTTAAATTTGATACAAGATCCAAGCGTCTAGAGACCGCTGAACTGCGGACCAAGCGTGTCGGCGGCCTGAACCGCAGCTTCGAGTTGCGCTGCAGGTGCGTTGCGCATCACGGATTCGGACAGTTCACGAATCCAGGCCTCATCTGCTGTCCCCATGGCCCGGCGCTGTGCGAGCGTGAGCCACATATAGCCCTCGACCGGCTGCGGCTCCAGGCCCTCACCCTTGACGAGCAGTTCGCCAAGCTTGGCCTGTGCCCCCGCGTGGCCCTTGCGGGCAGCCAGCGAGAACCAGCGCGCGCTCTGCAGCGGGTTCGGCCCCAACTCCTCCGGATCGAGAAAAAGCACCCCGGCACGATATTGTGCGTCAGCATCGCCAAAATAGGCGGCCGCATGGAGGATCAGAGTATGGGCGCGATTGCTGTCTTCCGGCACACCGGCATCGGGCGCACCATGAAGGTAATAATCGCTCATCTTGACGAACGACTGCGCGACGATATCCGCATCGAGCGAGCGCGGTGGCGCGTCGGCGTGCTCATTGGCGATCTGTGAGAAATACTGGAACGCGCGCGCCTGGTCCTTCTCGACCCCGAGGCCTGATTCATACATCAGCCCAAGCTGCCACAGCGCAATCGGCTGCCCGGCCTCCGCAGCGCCCTGGAGCGCCGAGACGACGTTGTCACTGCTTAGATTGACGGTAGCGCTGTCGAGCATGTCAGCCAGTTCCTGCGCAGCGTCGATCGCCGACTGCGCATGGGCAGGCACGGTGAGCACGGTGGCGCAAAGTCCTGAAACTGCCGCAGCGATCGCCAGCGCGGCACATCTGATTATCGGCATGACACACCTTCTCATCCCCTGCCCGAGCGCCATCAGCGCATCGCGCGCGGCTGCCCGTCGGCCGGGGTACGCGTTTGTCTTGTCCGTGCCGGCAGAAACACGCTCTACCGCCACCCTGTACAGTTCTCTGTTAAGACCCAGCCACATCCCGGCGCTGATGATGCGCCATCGTGCCGAAATGGCGGCTGTTCGGGCGTCGTTGCGCCCGGTCTTTGCCTTCCGATGATCATGGCAAACCATTGTGACCGCATTACAGCAGAGCGGTGTTCCCGTTCCACTTCCGCGCTCATTGATCGCCAATGATGCGTTCATCCCCCAACCCCTGCCTGACGCCGCCAGATAAACTTCTGGCCGACCCGCAAGCCGCAAAAGCAGGCAGCATTCGGAGGTGCCAGAGCCATGTCATGCTCACAAGCATCCGATAAACCGCCCACCCGCACGAATTCCTCGGGCGTGTTTAGGGTAAGATTGTGGCGAGTCCAGTTAGCGAATGGTGACGGGCCCGAAGACGCCGAAGACTCTTCAGGTAGTGTAGTAAAATTATCACGAAAAGCGGCGCGAACCTGCCCCGTTCCGGGACGAGCCCGCAGCTATTTCAGCCGATCCAGCGCTTCGAGGATCTTGTCCCGCCGCGCCAGAGCATCGGCCAGACGCTCGCGCTGCTCTTCGACTACCTCTTCCGGCGCCTTGGCGAGGAACTGCTCGTTGCCGAGCTTCCTTTCAAGGCCGGCAATCTCGCCTTCGAGCTTTTTGACCTCTTTGGTCAAGCGCTGGCGTTCCGCATCGAGGTCGATCAAATCGGCCAGCGGCAGTGCCCAGACCGCCTCTCCAACAACGAACTGCGCGGAACTGGGCGGCACGGCATCGGCCACCGAGATCGACTCGACGCGTGCCAGACGCTGGATCGCCGGCTCGTGGGTCGAAATACGCGAGCGCGTGATTTCATCACTCCCCACAACTGCCAGCGGCACCTTCGCACCCGCCGGCACGTTCATTTCCGTCCGAACCGACCGGATCGAGGAGATGACGTCCAACAGCCAGCCGAGTTCTGCTTCAGCCTCGGGGAACGCACGACCGCCAAGCTCCGGCCAATCCGAGAGCATCAGGAACCCTTCGCGGGCCGGCCCCGACTTACCGGTTTCGCCCCAGAGCTCTTCGGTAACAAACGGCATGAAGGGGTGCAGGAACTTCAGAATCTGGTCCAGCGCCCAGGCGGCCGTGGCCCGGGTTTCTGCCTTGGCCGTTTCGTCCTCGCCTGAGAATACGGGCTTGGCCAACTCCACATACCAGTCACAGAACGTGCCCCACACGAAATCATAAGCGTGGTTGGCAGCTTCGTTGAATTTGTACTCCTCGATGGAGCGAGTCACCTTGCCAACGGCCTTCGCCGTCGCCCCGGCAATCCAGCGGTTGAGCGAGGTGGTGACTGAATTCGGCTCGAAGCCTTCGACGCGGACGCATTCGTTCATCTCAAGGAACCGCGCGGCATTCCAGAGTTTGGTGACGAAGTTCCTATAGCCCTCGACCCGGCTCATCGAGAGCTTGATGTCGCGCCCCTGGGCAGCCATGGCAGCCAGGGTGAAGCGGGCAGCGTCGGCACCATAGCCATCGACGAGCTCGAGTGGATCGATGACATTGCCTTTCGACTTCGACATCTTCTGGTCCTTCTCGTCGCGGACCAGGGCGTGCACATAGACCGTCGAGAACGGCTCGGTCTTCATGAAGTGCAGGCCCATCATCATCATTCGGGCGACCCAAAAGAAGATGATGTCGAAACCTGTCACGAGCACGCTTGTCGGGTAATAGCGCGCGACCTCCGGCGTCTCATCGGGCCAACCCATGGTCGAGAACGGCCAGAGCGCCGAAGAAAACCAGGTATCGAGCACGTCCGGATCGCGCTCCAGCGCGACCTCCTCGCCGTAATGCGCCTTGGCCGCTGCACGGGCGGCCTCTTCGCTTTCCTCGACGAAATAGTGGCCGTCAGGGCCGTACCAGGCCGGAATCTGGTGGCCCCACCAGAGTTGGCGGGAAACGCACCAAGGCTGGATGTTCTCGAGCCAGGCGAAGTATGTGTTTTCCCAGTTCTTGGGCACGAAATTCGTCCGCCCCTCGCGCACCGAAGCCAGTGCGGGCTTGGCGAGTTCGCCGGCGTTGACGAACCACTGATCGGTCAGGAACGGCTCAATGACGACCTTCGAGCGGTCGCCAAATGGCTGCATGATCGTCTTGTTCTCGATCTTGATCAGATTGCCTTCGGCATCGATGTCGGCCACCACCCGCTTGCGCGCCTCGTAGCGGTCGAGCCCCCGATATTCATCCGGTACGATGTTGATCTCGGAAACGAACTTCGCGTCGAAAGCCTGCTTGCCTTCCGCAATACGCTGAGCGACGGCCGCTTGCTCCACATACGGCGCCCCGTCGGAGCGCATGGCGCCTTTGGTGTCCATCAACGAGTACATCGGGATGCCGTTGCGCCGCGCGACGTCATAGTCGTTGAAGTCGTGGGCGCCGGTAATCTTGACCGCGCCCGAGCCGAAATCAGGGTCCGGATATTCGTCGGTAATGATCGGGATCAGGCGGCGATGTTCTTTCGGACCGACCGGAATTTCGCACAGCTTGCCCACGATCGGCTTGTAGCGCTCATCATCGGGGTGCACTGCAACTGCGCCGTCGCCAAGCATGGTCTCCGGGCGAGTCGTGGCGATCGAGATATAGTCGCGCTCCTCCTCGAATATGACGTTACCGTCCTCATCCTTCTCGACATAGCGGTAGGTCTCTCCGCCGGCGAGCGGGTACTTGAAATGCCACATAAGCCCATCGACTTCGATGTTCTCGACCTCGAGGTCGGAAATGGCGGTCTCGAAATGCGGGTCCCAGTTCACCAGCCGCTTGTCGCGGTAGATAAGCCCCTCCTTATAAAGCTGCACGAAGACCTTGAGCACCGCGCGCGACAGCCCCTCGTCCATGGTGAAGCGCTCGCGCGACCAGTCGCAGGAGGCGCCGAGGCGCTTGAGCTGATTAAGAATAGTCCCGCCGCTCTGGCCTTTCCACTCCCAGACCTTTTCGAGAAATTTTTCGCGCCCCATGTCGCGCCGTGACGGCTGCTGGGTCTCCATCAGCATGCGCTCCACGACCATTTGCGTGGCGATGCCGGCGTGGTCGGTGCCCGGTTGCCAGAGCACGTCCTTGCCGCGCATGCGCTCGAACCTCACCAGAACGTCCTGGATCGTGTTGTTGAGGGCGTGGCCGATATGGAGTGACCCGGTGACATTGGGCGGCGGAATGACGATCGAGAAGCTCTCCGCACCCGGCTTGCTGCCCGCGCCGGCCGCAAAGCAGTTCGCATCCTGCCATGCCGCATAAATGCGGTCTTCCACCGAAGCCGGATCGTAGGTTTTTTCGATCATGTCGCCGATACCTGTCACAACAACAACCCGCCCCGAAAGCTGGAGCGGGCCGGAAAATCAATGGGAACGTGTAAAGCCAAGCGCGGCTGGGAAGTCAACAGGCGCGGCAGCGCCAGTTGCAAAGTTGCAGGCAGAAAGCTCGGCTAGGCCGACATCCTTCGAGGGTCTAGCCGCCGCGCGAGACCCGCTCGATCTCCTGGGCAACAATTCGCTCGACCATGGACGGCAGGTTTTCTTCCAGCCACTCCTTGAGCATTGGGCGCAGCATTTCCCGGATCATGGCTTCGACGGTCATGCCGCCAGCGGAAAGAGGCATGTCGGGGGTGATGCGGGGAGCATAGAGCTTGGCGAAGGTCGAAGCAACGGCTGCCTTGGTCGCCGGTTCAAGAAGCTCTTCGGACAGGTCGGCGCTGAGGTCGGGGTCGGGCATCGGTGCCGCTTTCGCAAAACTTGCCGCAGCCTTGGGCGATTCCTTGAAGGAGCGAACCGGCGGCGATTCCTCATCCTGCGCAAAAGCGACATCGTCAGGCACGACCATTTCGGCGGCCGCATCCAGGCTTGCCGTCGACGGCATTCCGGGTTCCGGTGCTTCAACTTCTTCGGGTTCGGGTTCGGGCTTGGCAGCAGCCTTGCCTTCCTCGACAATCTGCTCGGGTGACAATGTCAGAGGCGGCACTTCATCATCGTCATCGTCGCTGAACGGATCGATGATGGGGCTGGCTTCGGGCTCAGGTGCCTTGGCCTCGGGTTTGGGCGCAGAAGCCGGAACCTTTTGGGCCGCACCCTCATCATCGTCGGCGATAATCTGCCGGATCGATGACAGGATTTCATCCATCGTCGGTTCTTTGGCAGCCGGCTGGTTCATGCTCGCCTCGTTCCCAGTTCGCCCCCCAAAACAGGGCTGCTACTCCACACGTCACGAACCGGGCTCGGCGATCGCGGCCTTGATTCGCTTTACAGTACCTTAACGTGAGAGTTGAACGCGCGAAACGTCCCAGCTGAACCCCTGGAGCCGTATTCCACGGAAAACCTTATCGGATCAGCGCAAATTGCCCCAGGCATCGGCTGGCGGCGTCGGAACTTTTACCGCCTGAACAACCTGTCCGTCTGCCCCGCGAAGCTGCACCGGCAGCCCCAGATTGGCGGCGCTGAGAGCGCCGGTAGCCGCGATAAGGGAATAGGACGCGATGACACGTTGAGCCTGGGCTGAAGCCAGCGCCTCTTCTGCATTAAGCAGCGAAGCGCGCGCGTTGAGCACGTCGAGCGTTGTCGCCTGCCCCACCTCGTTCTGATCGATCACAGCCTGCAATGCCAGCCGGCTTGCCGCGACCGCCGCTGTTGCGGACTCGATCTGTGCGGTCGTAGCCTGAATTCCCGACCAACCCTGCCGCACCGCTTCAACGATCTGGTCGCGAGTGGCGAGCCCGTCAACCTGCGTCTGGATCTGTCCCAGATTTGCCTGTTCGATTGCCGGGTTCCGCGTGGGCACGAAGATGGGCACCGAGAGCCGCAGCGATACCGACGCCTGACTGGCGACGCTATTGGTCGTAAACCCACCGGTCCCGACCTGTCCGTTGACTGAAACCGTCGGCCCGAAACCCGCAACCGTCTCGTCGTAGCGGTGCTGCGCCGCGCGGATCTGGGCAGCCGACGCAAGCAGCGCAGGATGGTTCGTCGTCGCGGCAGCAATGGCGGCATCGAGTGACGGCGGCAGAAGGTTCGCGTAGCGGTAGGACGCAGAGAGGCCGCGCGGCTCACGCCCCACCCAGCGAACATAGTTCGCCTCGGCGGTACGCAGATTATTGATCGCGCCCTGGTAGGCCGCCTCGGCTTGCGCCAGGCTAGCCTGCGCCTGCGCAACGTCGAGCTGAGTGCCCTCACCCAGTTCCAACCTGTCCCGAGCCGACTGCAACTGCGCGCGGACGAAACCGATGTTTTCCTCCCGGATTTCCACGATCCGCCGGTTAGTCAGGACATTCACATATGCCTGCGCGACCGAGAGCAGAAGGTTCTGCTCGACATTGCGCGCGCCCTGCACGGCAGCCTCATAGCTCGCCTCAGCAGCGAGAATGGCAGCATCCGTCTTGTAGCTGTCGAACAGCGTCTGGGAGTAATTTAACCCCAGGCTGTCATTTGGTCCGGTGCGTCCCGGCGCATCGGACCAGGTGTATCCGATGCTTGCTTCGGCGCCGACGGTCGGCAGGCGACCGCCTTCGGCCGAACGAATAGCCTGCTCGGCCTGACGCACGGAGATGAACGATGATGCCAGCGAGGGGTTGTTCGCATAGGCATAAGCCATTGCCTCTGCGAGGCTTTCCGCATTTGAGACCGCCGGAAACATCCCGATGCCGAGCGCAATCGCGCCAATGCGAAGAACCTTGAACATAAACATACAGACCGCCTCCAGCGCGCCCGCTAACCTATGGCCCGGAGGCGGCGGTTTCAATGCGCCCCGACGTGATTGTCCAAGTTTTAATACTCGTAAGGTCTGGTCAGTTGTCCGGACGCAACACTCGCGCGACCCATCTCAAAACTGGAACTGAGGCGCTGCCGCAAAGCTGGCAACCGGCGGCACGCTGGCGTTGAATGCCTGGCGGGAGGATATTTCCCGGCCGGACTTTATGAACACATGCGCCACTGCGGCATTTCCATGCCCCACGACGGCGATCAGCCGCCCACCATCGGCGAGCTGGTTCAAAAGGCTTTCCGGCACGCGCTCCACCGACCCCTCGATGAGGACGACGTCGTAAGGTCCATGCTCCTTCACCCCGTCTTCGAGCGAACAGCAGACGACGTTCGCGTTTTCGATCCCGAGATGGGAGAGCGTTTCCCTCGCCTTGTCCGCCAGCGCCGGATCATCGTCCAGCCCGACGACCTTGTGCGCGAGCCCGGCCAGCACCGCCGTCGAATAGCCCGTGCCGCACCCGACATCGAGCACGGTGTCGTCCGATCCCACCTCGGCAAGCTGGATAAGGCGCGCGAGGCTGGCGGGCGAAAGCATGGTGCGCGAGGCCGACAGCTTCACGTTCTCGTCGATATAGGCCAGCGTCTTGCGTTCTTCAGGCACGAACAGTTCGCGCGGCACGCGGTTCATGACGTCCAGAATCCGCCAGTTGGTGATAGCGCTCGTGCGAAGCTGATTATCCACCATCGTGCGGCGCGCGCGTGCAAAGTCGATCATGTGTCCTGAAGTCCCTGTCAGGAATGAGAGGCCAGTTCTCTCGCCTGATAGCGCCGCGCCCGGCACGAAGCAAGCGGTTTAGGCGCTACCGAACCGGCGGTCGAGCGCTAAATCAAGTTGCGGCGCGGCAGCGATGAGCGCGCGCGTGTAGTGGTGTTGCGGACGAGCGAAGACGTCCTCGGCCTCCCCGCTTTCGACCACTTTTCCGTCCTTGAGCACATAGACCCTGTCGGTGACAGCGCGGACCACGTGCAGATCATGTGAGATGAAGAGATAGGAGACACCCGTTCGCTCGGAAATGGCGGCCAGCAGGTCCAGAATTTGCGCCCTGATCGACACGTCCAGCGCAGATACGGCCTCGTCCAGCACGATAAGCGAAGGTTCCACAATCAGCGCGCGGGCAATCGCGATCCTCTGCCGCTGGCCACCGGAGAACTCGTGGATGAACTTGTCTGCGTCCGAGGCCCCGAGTCCGACCCGTGCCAGGACGGAATGGACGCGCCGGCGCCGCTCGCCGCCAACGGGCGCATCGCCTCCCAGCAGATGCAAGGGTTCCGCCACCAGGCGCTCGACCTTGTGGCGCGGATCAAACGAGCCATAGGGGTCCTGAAACACCATCTGCATTGCGCGCCGCGTCTCGAACGCCGTCCCCTTGGGGCCGCGAACAGGTTTGCCGGCAAGAGAAATCGTCCCGCCCTGCACCATCTCGAGCCCCAGGACGGCTCGGGCCAGTGTCGATTTTCCGCTGCCGCTCTCGCCGACCAGTCCAACGCTCTCGCCTTTTCCAATGGTGATGCTCACCCCGTCCAGTGCAGCTTTGAACCGAGTTGCTTCCCAGGGCGCCCTTTTGGCCAGCGGATAACGCCGCACCAGTCCTTCGACCTCCAGCAGCCGGTCCGTCGAAGTACTCGGCCTCCGGTGGGGTACATGCGCTGACGCCGAGAACAGCTTTCGCGTGTAGGGGTCCCGCATCTGCCGGAAGATCTCTCCCACGGGACCGCTTTCCACGACTTTCCCCGCCTGCATCACGGCCGCCCGGTCGGCGGCTTCGGCAATCACCGCCAGGTCATGGGTTATGAGGATCAGCCCCATCCGGTCTTCCTGAACGAGCTTTTTCAATAGCGTCAGAACTTGTGCCTGATTGGTGACATCGAGCGCAGTGGTCGGCTCGTCTGCAATCAGGAGACGCGGACGCAGCGCGATGGCCATGGCAATGCCCACGCGCTGCCGCTGTCCTCCGGAAAGCTCGTGCGGAAAGCGGGACAATGGAAACTCCTGCGCGTCGAGCCCCACGCGATCCAAGGTCTCCCGTGCAATCCGGAGCGCCTCCTGCCGGCTCGCCTTGCGGTGTACCCTCACCGTTTCGGCGACCTGATCGCCAATGTTCATCACAGGGTTGAGCGCCGTCATTGGCTCCTGAAAAATCATGCCGATGTCATCACCACGCACCGCATTAAGCGCGTGGTCGGGCCATGCCGTCAGGTCCACGCCGTCCAGTTCGATCGAGCCCGACAAGCGCGAATGACGGGGCAGAAGATTGAGGATCGAGAGCGCTGTCATCGACTTGCCGGACCCCGATTCCCCGACAATGCCGAGGACCTCTCCCGGCTCGACCTCCAACGACACCTCGTGAAGGATCGGCGTGGCACCGATCGACAAGGACAATTTCTCGACTCGCAACAGGCTCACTGCCGCCACTCCCTTAGGCGCGGATCGAGCATGTCCCGCAACCCGTCCCCGAGGAGATTGAGGCCCAGCACCATCAGAACGATCGTCAATCCGGGAACGACGGCGACATGCGGCGCCAGCGCGATCATGGTCTGCGCTTCGGCGAGCATGCGCCCCCAGCTGGGCATCGGCGGCTGCGCCCCCAGGCCCACATAAGCGAGACCGGCTTCGGCAAGAATGCCGAGTGAGAACTGGATCGTCGCCTGCACGACGAGCGTGTTCGCGATGTTCGGCAGCACGTGTTCGATCGAGATGTGCGCTGCGCCCTTTCCGGACAGGCGTGCCGCCATGATGAATTCGCGCGTCCAGACCGGTAGCGCCGAACCGCGCGCCACCCGGGCAAAGACGGGGATGTTGAATATGCCGATAGCGATGATGGCATTGATCGCTCCCGGCCCGAAAACCGCGGTAATCAGGATCGCTATGACAAGCGCGGGGAATGCAAAGACCACGTCGTTTCCGCGCATCACGATCTCATCGGCCAGACTGCCGCGCGTCGCTGCCGCCACAAGCCCGAGCGGAACACCGACTGCAACGCCGACACCGACCGCGATCAATGCCACGGCAATGGATGTCTGGGCGCCGACCATCAGCATCGACAGCATGTCCCGGCCCAGGTGATCGGTGCCCAGCCAATGATGTTGTGACGGCGGCAGGAACCGCTCGCCTACCGCGAGCGCCGTTACGTCATAAGGCGTCCAGAACAACGAAACGGCGGCGAGGACGACAAAGAACGCCGTTATCACCAAACCGGCAGCCAGGTTGAGCCGCGCCGCGTTCATGCCGGTCTCCGCAGCCGCGGGTCGGCAAACGCATAGGCCACATCCACGATAAAATTGACTGCCACTACGGCAAAGACGAGCAGCATCACGACCGACCGCACGACGATGAGATCGCGCGCGCTGACCGCCTGGAATACCAGCCGCCCCAGTCCCGGAAGAAAAAAGACATTCTCGATGATGATCGCGCCGGCAAGCAGGAAAGAGAACTGCAGCCCCATTATGGTCAGCACCGGGATCATCGCGTTGCGTAGCGCGTGGCGGCGCAGCGCCTGCCCCCGGCTCAGGCCCTTGGCGCGCGCGGTGCGGATGTAATCTTCTTCCAGCGTATCGAGCAGCGCCGACCGCATGACGCGCGCAAGGATTGCGCCCTGAGGCAATGCCAGTGCAATCGCGGGAAGCGTCAACGCCTGAAATGCGGCACCGGGATCATCCCAACCGGGAAATCCCCCCGCGGAAAACCAGCGCAAGCCGACTGAAAAAATCAGAACCAGCAGCATCGCGAACCAGAAATTCGGCACCGCGATCCCAAGCTGGGTCAGGCCCATGACACCGGCATCCACGGGCGAATTTCGCGCCGCCGCCGCAATCGCTCCCACAGGAATGGCGATCAGCGTCGAAAGCGTCAGCGCATAGACCGCCAGCGGAACCGAGACCTGCAGCCGCGCCGCGATCAGGTCCGACACCGGCACACGATAGGTATAAGAGATACCGAATTCGCCCATGGCCATCCCGGCGAGCCAGCCGAAATAGCGATCGACAAGCGGGGCATCCAGCCCCAATTGCTGGCGCAGCGCGGCCACCGTATCGGGGGCCGCGTTGAGGCCCAGCATGAAGGCCGCCGGATCACCCGGCGGCACCTCGAGCACCAGGAAGATCACCAGGCTCGCGACCAGCAGGCTCGCCAGCAGTGATCCGAGGCGCTTGAGGACGAAGACGGTCATTCAGCCGGCTTCACTGCCGCCAATAGACTGCAGTCAGATCGGTCGCCTGCGTCGGCGCGTTCACCCACAATCCCTCAAGATCGACGTGCTGAATCGCGGTCTTTGCCATCTGGAAGAGATACGCATTGACGTAGTTCTCCGCGATGTCCCGCTGGGCGGACTGCAGGAGTTCCACTCGCCGTTCCGGGTCGGTGGTGAGGTTCAGCTCCTCCATGATCGCTTTGAACGACGGCGCGGCGTAGCCGAAATAATAGTCGTCCCGGCCGTAGATTTCGATATCGAGCGGCTCGGTATGCGATATGACCGTGAGATCGAAATCGCCGCCGCCGAACACCTGCTCGAGCCATTGCGACCATTCCATGTTGATGATGTTTGTCTCGATGCCAACCGCGCGTAGTTGCGCTGCGATGATCTCCCCCCCCCTCCGCGCATAGGTCGGCGGAGGTGGAAGCGCGAGCGAGAGACGGACCGTCCCGACTCCTGCTTTTTCGAGCAACGCCCGTGACCGCTCGGGATCATGTTTTGAGAGATCGGTGAGATCGACATAGGCTGGATGGTGGGGAGCGAAATGCGTGCCGATCGGCGTTCCGTAGCCGAACATGGCCCCATGGATCAGCTCCTGACGGTTGATGGCGTGCGCGATCGCCTGCCGGACCAGAATATTGTCGAGTGGCGGCCGCTTGTTGTTCATCGCCAACAGCGTCTCGCCCTCCGTTGACCCGATCACCGCGGCGAAACGGGGATCGGCGTCCAGTATCGGCAGCGTCTCGGGCGAGGGATAAATGGGGAATGTGTCCACATCCTCGGCCATCATCGCTGCGAAGGCTGCGCTCGGGTCATCGATGAACCGGAAGGTCGCGCGCTCCAGTCTTGCCGGCTCACCCCAATAGTCCGGATTGCGCTCAATGACGACACTGTCGCCCTGCGTCCAGCGCACGAAACGGAAAGGTCCGGTGCCCACGGGCTTGCTCGTGTTCGTCTCCGCGCTCGCCGGAGAAACGATCACCGCATCGCCCCAGGCCAGATTGAACAGCAGATTGCCCTCGGGGCGCGAAAGCGTCACGACCGCCGTCAGATCGTCAGCCGCTTCGACCGAAGCGATCGAGGCGAACAGCCCCTTTTGCGCGTTGACCGAGCCTTCGCCTCGCGCACGATCGAAGGAGAACACCACATCCTCCGCCGTCAAAGGCGAACCGTCATGAAACGTCACGCCCTCATGCAGGTGGAAGGTATAGGTCAGGCCATCTTCAGAAATATCCCAGCTCTCGGCCAGCGCCGGGAGAATCGTCCCGTCGGGCGCGAACCGGGTCAGACCCTCGAAGATATTGGCGTAGACGACTTCATCTATGGCGGCCGCAGCCCCCGCCGTTGGATCCAGATGCGGCGGTTCGAGCACCAGCCCCACCACGATATCCGTCCGCTGTGCCAGTGCCGGCCCCGCCCAAAGCACGCCCAGCGCGAGCCACGCCAAAATGACCTTGACCATTGCTTTCGCCTACCCTTGCCACCTGGGACCGTTGAACCAACTGCTCACGGCCCCGATTTCGATAAT
>CAYSBF010000010.1:43158-45237 GCA_964429025.1 uncultured Pelagibacterium sp. | reverse complement strand
GATTGTCTCGAGCGAAATCGCCGTATTGGGGGAGCCGGAAACCAATTGCAAAAGGCGCAGGAACTCGCGATTGACCTTGAGAAGTTTCCGGTCGCGCGACATGGCATAGGAGGGCAGGGGTGCCTGCTGCATGAGCGCGATCAGGAACTGGGGCGCGGTCTGCTCTGAAAGAAGGTCGTACCGGTCCAGCAGATAGCGCGCCACATATGAGCGCACATGGCTCGATAGATTGCCTTGTTCGGGCGCGAGCGCGTCGGTTATTTCCTCGATCAGCGCGTTGCGCGTGATCTTCCGTTCGCGGCAAATGAGATCGAGCGAGGTCCAGAAACTCGCTTCGAGCCTTAAAGCCTTGCGGCCGCGCGAGGTTGTGACGGCCCTGAAAAACGGCGTGTCGAGACGGGAGCGGCTCGCTCCGGTCCGAGGCCCTGCAACGTCCGCTTCATCGCTCACGCATCGCCTCGTCGCGCGCTTTGTTGATCGGCTTGAGCAGATACTGAAGGATGGTCTTCTTGCCGGTGATGATCTCGACGCTGGTAACCATTCCCGGAAGAATTGGGAGCGTCTCGCCACGGTATTCGAGCCCGTTCTGATCCGTCGCGATCAGAACGGAATAATAGGTCTCGCGCGTATCGGGATCGACGATGCTGTCGGCCGAAACGTTCTGGACAGTGCCCTTGAGGCCGCCGAAGATCGAGAAGTCATAGGCGGTCAGCTTGATATTGGCCTGTTGGCCTGGAAGCACGAACGCCACGTCTGCGGGGTTGAGCCGGGCCTCGACCAGAAGGGTGTCGGTCACTGGAACGATATCGAGTATCCGCGTGCCCGGTTGGACGACGGCGCCTATCGTATTGATTTCGAGGCTGTTGACGATCCCGTCGACGGGAGAGCGGATGTCGGTCCTCGCCACCCTGTCGGCAGCGCCGCGCAGCTGTTCCCGCACGCTCGAAAGCTCGGCTAGTTTTGCCGTCATTTCGGCCAGGGCCTCCTGCCGGAACACGGTATCGGTCTGCAGGACCTGAAGCTCGGCTTCCCCCAGGGCCGACTCCAGGCGCGCGACAAGCTCTTCGGTGGCCTCTCTTTGCCCCGACAATTCCGCCAGTTCGCGCTGGGCAGCGATAAAGCTCGTCTGCGCCACGAGCCCCCGTTCGGCCAGCGGCGCCATCAGATCGTGGTTGCGCCCGGCCAGTTCGAGGCCTTCCTCGATGCGGATCATGTTGGCGCGCGCTTCGGCCAGCTCGCGGCGGCGCTGCTCGACTCTCTGGAGCAGCACGTCCTTGTTCTGGTTGAGCGCAGCCGCACGTGCAGCCATCAGCTCGATTTCATTGGCGCAGATTTCCGGTGCTGCCGTGGTGACGGCTTGCGGACATTCGTAAGTCGCCGCGGTTTCGCCGGCATATTCGAGCCGCAAGCGGGCGATTTGTGCCTCCAGAGCGCGCAGCCGCGCTTCGACCTCGCCAGCCGACGAGGTTGTAGAGGTGTCGTCGAGCCTGACCAGTTGCTGGCCGACCGAAACCTGTTGTCCGGCCCGGACAAGAATCTCCGCCACCACACCCGGCTCGGCACTCTGGATGACCTGGGTCTTGCCCGAAGGAATGACCTTGCCTTCAGCCCGGCTGAGCTCATCCACCTCCGCAAAAGCTGCCCAGACCAGCGCGAGAACGATGAAGAGCGCAATGAGCACGATCACGGCGGTCCATGCGCGGGGCGGAGCGTCGGTCGCCGTGCCGAAACCGGACGGGTTGGACACCCGGCTACTGAGCATCGACATTTTTATTCCCGCCCTGTAGTTGCGCCAGAACCTGGTCCCTCGGCCCATCCGCGCGGATTTTGCCATTGTCGATCACGATGAGCCGGCTCACCAGGAAGAGCAGGCTGTATCTATGCGTGGCAATCAGAACCGTGTGCTCCGGCGCCAGGCTGGACGCGAGGTGAGAGATCAGCTGCCGCTCCGAAGCCAGGTCCATCGAGCTGGTCGGCTCATCGAGAAACAGTATCTTGGGTTCCGAGAGCATCGTGCGCGCAAGTGCGATTGCCTGCCTTTGGCCGCCAGATAGCAGAATGCCGCGCTCGCCCACCGGC
>CAYSBF010000010.1:0-43148 GCA_964429025.1 uncultured Pelagibacterium sp. | reverse complement strand
ACAATAAGGGGCAGCCGCAGCGTGGTTTTGCCTGTCCCGCCGTTGATGCGCACCCCCGAAAGCTGACTGCCGCGCTCGCCCACCGGCATATCGACCCCCATGGGGTGGCGCGCGACAAAGCTGTCGACGCCCGCACGCTTTGCTACCGCCAGCAGCCGCTCTTCGCTGGCGGTAGGATCGGCGAGAAGAATGTTGTCCCGCACCGTTCCGTCGAACAGCTCGGGATCCTGAATCAGGAGCCCCACCTCCTTGCGCAATGTCGCGGGATGATATTGCGAGAGCGCGACGCCATCGAGCAGGATTTCGCCCTCGGTCGGTTCATAGAAGTTTACGAGAAGACGCCCGAGCGTCGTCTTGCCCGAACCGATCTTTCCGATGATGCCGACCTTTTCTCCCGGCGCGACGGTCAGGTCGATGCCGTCCAGGACAAATGTCTTTGCTCCGGGATAGGCGAAACGCAGGCCGCGCAATTCGACCGCACCCTTGGTGAGCGCGCGGCCGACAAAGCCCTTTGCGGCCACCCGTTCGTCGGGGAGCGTCATGATCGCGCTCACCGTCTGGAATGCCTCAATCGCGGACCGCGTACGGAGAAGTGCGGCAGAAATCTGCCCGATCGGAGCGATCAGCCGGTTCGAAAGCATCATGCTCGCGATGATCGCGCCCATTGATATCTCGCCCTCGGCGAACAGATACGTACCCCCGATGATGATGGCCACCATCGAAAGCTGGCTGGCCAGGGCCGTAATGTTGGTCGCAACGGACTGAAACCACTTGATCGTGTTCTGGGTCTGCGAGGAGGCGAGAATGGTCGTTTCCCAGCGGCGCTGCAATTCCCCTTCCGCGCGGGCCGCCTTCACCGTCTGGGGCGAGGACAGGGCTTCTACAAGAATGGAGTTCCGCGCCGAGGATTCGGCCAGCGCATCCTGGACGGCCCGGCCAGACAGGCGCCCGATGAGCAGCGTCACCGAAATCGCGATAAGCCCGGCTGCGATCGGGAAGACCACCAGCCATCCGATGAGCATGAAGATCACCGCCGCGAATATTCCCATGAACACGACGTCCACGAACATGGCGAGCGTGCTCGAGGTCATGAATTCGCGCAGCACTTCATATTGCGCGATGCGATTGATGAATGAGCCGGTGGTGCCGGGGCGTTCCGAGAGCGGCGAGTTCACGACCCGGGCAAAGAGGCGCGAGGCGAGGCGGAAATCGATGCGGCGACCGACGTAATCGATAATTGCGCCGCGGGCCACCTTGAGCAGGAAATCGAAAACGAGCACGATCCCGAGCCCCACGGCCAGTACCCACAGGGTCGCCGTCGCCGAATTGGGCAGCACGCGGTCATAGACGTTGAGCGTGAAAAGCGGGAACGCGATCGCAAAGATGTTGATGAATGCCGCGGACAAGATAACGTGGATCACGCTCTTTTCGTGGCCCGAGAGCACGTCCCGCAGCCAGTGGCGTGTCTGCTCCTCGGTGCCGGCTGCGCCCGTTGCCTTCGAGATATTGGGTCGAACTATGATGACGTCATCGGGCCGCTTGAAGCGCGGATTCTCGAGATCGAGCAGCCGCTCCTGGCCGTCGCGCGGGTCGAATATGTTAAGCCGATTGTCGCTCGCCCGGGAGACGAGAACGATCGGGTGACCGTCTGGCGTAAGCGCAATTGCGGGCAGGTCGAACTCGGACAGTTGCTTGAGCGGCCGGCGCACATGCTCGCAATCTGCACCGATCCGGTCGAGAGCAACGTCGACCAGGGCGAGGGGAATTTTGCCGTCCACAACTGGAAGTCCGGCCTTGATGACGTCAGCGGCCGCCGGCCGATGCCACAACCTTGCAAGATACTGGACGATCTCGAGGATGGCATCGCCGCGCGCATCCGACGATCCAGCAGCAACGCGAACCCGCGGTGGAATGGGGGTTGCTTCGCCGGGATCCAGATGTTTCGGATCTTCTTTTATTTCGCGCGCAAGCGGATTAACACTCATCCGCTATTCTCCCAGCCAACTTCAAAAAGTTTAGCGCATTTTCTGCAGGCCTGTAACCAAGTAAACTCGGCAAATCAATCTTTTGTTAAGAATGGTTAAGAGTAGGGTGCGCGATTTTTACAGTGCCCGCCGGTTCTATGAAAATAGAAGCCCTGCGCCATCTCCAGCGCAGGGCGTATTCCTCAAGCGACCGCGCAGCCTGTCCTAGTTGCCGAAGCTCGTAAGATTTAACGGCTGAGAAAAAATCGTCTCCTGGCGGGGCCGCGGCGCAAACTCGTCGAAAGACGGCACATTGAACGCTTCACGCGCCGGCGCATCGGCAAGCGACGGAGCCTTCACACCCATGTGGGACAGAAGAAGCCCGCTCGCGGCCATCAGGCGATATTCCGCGAAACGCGCACTGTATTGAGCGGTTTCGTAGAGCACCTGCAGGTTGAACCTCGTATTCTGGGCATCGAGAACGTCGAGCAACGAGCGCTCGCCCACGTCGAACTGTTCCTGATAGGCTCCAACCAGATCGGCCGACGCATCCATCTGCTGGCGATAAACACTCGCCAACTCCCGCTGGCGGTTCATGCGCTCCCAGGACTGGCGAACCGCTTCCTCGACCTCGCGATGCACCTGATGCAGGGCAAGCAGGGCCTCGCTTTCGCGGCGCATCTGTTCCTGGACGCTGGCACTCTTGATGCCGCCGTCAAAGATGTTCCAGCGCATGACGAGCCGGCCCTGCAGGTCGTAGGTTTCGCCGACGGAGCCACCGACATCCCAGCCGGCATTGGCGCGGCCTTCAAACTGCAGTTTCGGTGCCAGACCGCTTTCAGCCTGACGCACCTGGGCCGCTGCTGCGTCGATATCCGCCAGCGAAAGCAGGACCCGGGGATTGTTCATCCGTCCGTATTCAATCGCAGCGTCAAGGCGCGGCGGCAGACCCGCCCCGATCGGTGCGGGAAGGGGGCCGCTTGAATAGGGCACGCCGACATATTGATAGAATTCGATCTTGGAGGCTTCCAACTGCTCCATGGCTTCGACCACCCGGGCACGGGCGGCTGCGAGGCGTTCGATGGCCTGGAAGCGGTCGGCTTCCGTCAACTGGCCGTTCTGGATGGCACTCGAGACGGAATCCAGCGTAAACTGATGGAACGCCACATTCTGCCGGCTGAGATCGATGATGCGGTTTTGCAGCGTGATCTCGAAATAGAGCCGCGCGATCTGCAGGGCGATGAACTCGCTCCGCTCCAGCACCCGGAATGCCGCGCCGTCCACCCGCGCAGCCTGACGGTCGGTCTCGGCATCACGGAACCCGCCGTCGAACAGATCGTAGGAAACAACCACACCGATCTGCGAAGGGTAGAGCGGATCATTATCAATACCCAGCGCGCGCCGCGACGGGTTGTTGAGCATCTGGACGCCCGTGGAGGCCTCGAGGTCCACGCGCGGCGCATATAGGCCAAGGGCCTGTTTGAGTTCGAATTCGATCGCTTCGCGGTTCTGTTCTGCCTGACCAATCTGAGGATTGGATTCCAGCGCGACGCGAACCGCTTCTGTGAGCGAGATGGCAAATGCCGGACTGGCGGCCATCACCGCCGCGGCGACCCCCGAAGCCAGCGCTGTACGTAAGAATTTTAACATACGATCACCTTGGGCAAGCGCTGGTTTCATCGATAGGACTGCATGCGTGTGTGGAAGCAGTCGCATTTCTGGATCGCTTCTGCATTGAAATTGCCGGCCTTCATGTAGCCGATTGCGTTTCCGCAGGCATTGTTCGTTTCCATTGCCCACACGAATGCAGGTCTGGAGGATCCAACGACACTCCTGTCTGCCAGGGCCGCTCGCGCATCCGCGTAATTTGCATGCACCGTCTGCCGAATTACGTCTGCCGGCTGATGCATGATCTGGTTATATTCGTGCCAAGTGCAAACGCCGCGATAACCGGCCAACGGATCGGCACTGATCGCCGGTTGCGCAGCGATGCTCAGCACCGCCGCTATCCCAAATATGCTGACGAATCTCATTTGTCCCCAACCCTAATAGTTGAGGCAGGATATCACTGCCTCGCAGGCTGGGTGAGAAAAAACGTCAACTCTTTGGCAATTTGTTGGCAACTGAAGCAAATCCGCCACATTTCAATAGCGGGCTGTAATAACCAGCTTCGGGCGATTTAGCAGGTCGGATGTTCTACTGTACTGAATGGCGTTCTAGGCAAGCAGCTAACATGTTTGACTCAGAAGGCTACCCTTCAACCACGCTCGGCCGCCTCGTGTCGAGATCGAAGCGGTCGCCGGCGCTCAGGACATGGAGTTTCAGATCGTAGATGGAGAGGGCGGCGTCCGGTTCTGCCTCGGCGACATTGGAATGGGTGACCCCGGCGCCGTCGACGAGATAGACCGCGCCGCTGCCGATCACCTTGAACTTGCGCCCCTGTACGACAATCGCCGTGTCCTCGTCGATCCCGATCCCCAGGACGCGAGGGTTTTGCGACACCGCGCCGATCAACCTGCCGATCCGCCCGCGCTCGGCAAAATGCTGGTCGATGATCACGTCGGGCAGAAGGCCCAGGCCGGGCGCAAGATGGAGGTCCCCGATCCGGAACGAGGTGGCGTTCTTGCCGCGCACGAGCATGGTCCCGCTCATCGCCGATGCGCCAGCCGAAGTGCCCGCGATAACACCACCCGAGCGGAAAATCTCGTGAACGCGGTCAAAGATCGGCGTGTCGCCGATCTGGCTGGTGATACGCAACTGGTCTCCGCCCGAAAAGAACAGCGCGTGGACATTATCGAGTGCGCTTGCCTTGTCCGCGAGCAGAGCCTCGCTGCGGTCGTCGATATAAAGCTCTGTGACATCGGATACGCCGAGTTCGGCAAAGGAGGCGCGATAGCGTTCGAGATAGCCGTCGGGTTCGTGAGAGGCGACCGTGGCGAGCAGGAGTTTGCCGTCGCGTATGTGGCTGGCGACCTCCTTGAGGATCACCCGATCCCCCTCATGGTCCTCATGTCCCCCGATGATGATCAGCGTGCCCTGTCCGTTGTGCTTCTTTTTCGTCATGCCTCACCATGGTCCGTTCGCAGAAAATACTGGGGGTGGGGCGCCTCGCCGGACATGTAGGCGACCGGAAATTCCCGGCTGTTGTGTGCCCAGGCCAGATCCCCATTCTGGGCAAGGGCGAGCCCGCCGGCTTCCGCGCCCATGGCCGCCACCTGCCCGACGGCGGCAGAGACGGCCGCCTCCATTCCTGCCAGCGGCGCTCCGAAGATGACTCTGGCCGCAAGGATCTTGCGGGCGATCTCTTCCCCATCGCCGGAAAACACCACCTCGCCTATCATATCGTCCACATAGAATCCCGCACCGGGGAG
This sequence comes from uncultured Pelagibacterium sp., assembly GCA_964429025.1. GTDB lineage: Bacteria > Pseudomonadota > Alphaproteobacteria > Rhizobiales > Devosiaceae > Pelagibacterium. The sequence continues at coordinate 37,813 of CAYSBF010000010.1, read as the reverse complement.
GGGACTGTCGCCGATCCGCCCCTTGGGTGCGCCGTCGAGCCCACCCGTCGATGTGCCGACAGCGAAATGTCCGTTCCCGTCGCGCGCCACGCAACCGACGGTATCGTGACCCGCACGTTCGCCTGCTGCATCACGGGATGCGAGCGCCCCGATCAGGTCCCGGGCTGCCGCGTAGCGCCGGGCGCCTTCTCCTGCGAGCAGGACCGGGGTTTCCTCGAGCATCCTCCGCGCGATGCTGATCGGATGCTCGACATCCCGCACGACTGTGACTGCGCCCATCTTGTGATCGCGCCCCTCCATCAGCGCCGCGCACATCTCGATCTCCCCCAGTTCGTTTTGCGCGCTGCCGCGTCCGGCGTTGAAGGTCGGCTCCGATTCAAGCACCCTTACGGCGGCCTCGACCGCATCCTCGGCCGAGCCGCCCGAGGAGAGGACCGCAGCGCCCGCCGAAAGCGCCCTGAGGCAGCCTTCTCGATTGGCGTCTTCTTGCCCGGGCGTTACGTCCTTGGCGCCGCCATGAACCGCAATGGCCCACATCAGCCGACCGCCAGGGGGATTGCGCCTTCTGCCAGGTTCGTCGCTGCCTGCAGTCTCCTGAAATCGAAGTCGACAATCTGCCGCCAAACCGCCTCGACATCATCCGCCGTCACGACCACGAGGTCACCCTCGCGGGCAAGGCGCAGGCAGTACTGGACGGCGTCACCTTCGTTCGCGATGGTCTGTATCCGTCCGAGGCTGGAGCCTCCTTCGAGCGCTCCCTGTTTCAGAAGCTCGGCCACTTCGCACGGCCGCCGGCCTCGCAGATCGTCATCCTCCTTGATGACGATGACGTCGAACAGACCGGCGGAAATGGCGCCCATGGCTCTGATGTCGCTGTCGCGGCGATCGCCAGCGATCCCCACCATCCCGATCACGCGCGAATGGGTGCGGCGCATGCGCGTGACGAGCTTGCCCAGCTCGGTCAGCCCCGCAGGATTGTGGGCATAGTCGAGCAGGACCGTGCGCCCGTTCGCCTGATGAAAGTTCAGCCGGCCCGGGCATTGTTCGAAGCTGGTCCTGAAGCCGGCCAGGCCCAGGCGGATGTGCTCGATCCTGACGCCCTGGCAGTTTGCCATGGCAGCGGCTGCCAGCGCATTGGCCACATTGAATTCGGCCCAGTCGTTGATGGTCGCTGGAATGTCGTCCACGCGCATCAGATGTTCGCGCACCGGGCCCATATGGATGACGATGTCGGTGTCATCGCCCACGCGCTGCCGGGTGACGGCACGGCCGCCGCGCGCCACATGCTCGGCGAGGAAGGAAGGCCATTCGCTTTCGTTGCGCAGCGAGAAATAGCAGATCGAGCCTCCGGCCCGCTCGGCAAGCGCAGGCGTTGAAGGATCGTCTGCGTTGAGAACGCTCCAGCCGTTCCGCCCCACCGTCTCGGTCACGACGGATTTGACGGCACGCAGATCGTCCAGCGTTTCGATTCCCCCAAGCCCCAGGTGATCCGCCGTGACATTGAGAACAGCCCCGACATCGCACCTGTCGAAGGGCAGGCCCTCGCGAAGAATGCCGCCTCGCGCACATTCGAGCACGGCAGCATCGACGCCGGGCTCCCTCAACACCATGGCGCCGCTCTTGGGTCCCGCGCAATCGCCCGAGGCGACCTTGCGGCCATCGATATAGATGCCGTTGGTGGAAGTCAGCCCGACCTTGTGTCCAGCCGCCTTGAGGATCGCGGCCAGCATGGCGCCGGTCGTGGATTTGCCATTGGTGCCTGTGATGGCAAAGATGGGGATGCGGCCATTGCCCTGCGGGTAGAGCAGGTCGAGTACCGGACCCGCCACATTGCGTGGCCTGCCTTCAGAGGGCTGGATATGCATGCGGAAGCCGGGGCCCGCATTGACCTCGATGATGCCGCCACCTGTCTCGCGCACCGGTCGCGAGATGTCGGGGCAGACGAAATCGATCCCGGCGATGTCGAGACCCACGATCCCCGCAGCACGTTCTGCGGCAAGGGCGTTTTCCGGATGGATGACGTCTGTCCTGTCGATCGCCGTGCCCCCGGTGGAAAGGTTGGCCGTGGGACGCAGGAACACCTTCTGTCCGGGTGCGGGAACAGACTGGGGTGTGAGACGCGCCCGCGCCAGGAAGTGAAGCACGCACTCGTCTATCTCGATACGGGTCAGCACCGAACAATGCCCTTCGCCGCGCCGCGGGTCGCGATTGGCCTCCTCGACCAGTTGGACAACGCTTGAGCGGCCGTCGCCGACCACATGCGCCGGCAGGCGCTCGGCCACTGCCACGACCTTGCCGCCAATAACGAGGATGCGGTGGTCGCTGCCAGTGAAGGCCTGCTCCACGATGACCTCGGGCGAATGCTGATCCGCCTGTTCAAAGCCCCAGGCCACCTCCTCGGGACTGGCGAGCCCCACATTGACGCCCCGTCCGTGATTGCCGTCGAGCGGCTTTGTGACGACCGGATAGCCCAGCTCCTCTGCGGCGGAACGGGCTTGCTCTGCCGATTGCACGCGCAGGCCGCGCGGGACCGGCAACCCGGCCTGGGCCAGAAGTGATTTGGTGAGGTCCTTGTCACTGGCGATTTCGGTTCCGACCTCGGAGGTGAGGTCGGTGCAACTCGCGCAGATGCGCCGCTGGAACCTGCCGTGTCCGAGCAGAACCAGGCTGCTGTCGTTGAGCCGCGTAACGGGAATGTCGCGGCGTTTCGCTTCCCCGACAAGGGCGGCTGTTGTAGGCCCCAATGCCCGGGACGCTGCCAGCCGGTGCAACTCTTCGATTGCCGGCTCGGCATCGGTAAGGTCCTGGCGCCCGAGCTCGGCGAGCCCCTCGACACCGCGCAGCTTGCTGGGCAGCAAGCCGTTGACGAGCAACAATGCCGCATGTCCGGCCGCGATGCCCACGGCCTCATCCTCATATTCATACATGACGTGATAGACGCCGGTGCGGCCCTTGACCGAGCGTGTCTTTCCCCGCGTAACCGGAAAGCGCGCCTGCGCCTGCAATTCGAGCGCCACATGTTCGGCGACATGGCCCAGCCACGTCCCTTCCGCCATGCGCCTTAAAAAGCCTCCGGCCTCGCCATAGGAGCATCCGTGATCGGCCAACCCCGGTAGGCGCGCAACGAGTGCGTCCGCAAGACCCGGCAGCAGATGGGTCGGCCGGTATTCCAGCGCTCCGAGATCGAGGGTGATCTGGATCATCGGGGTGGCACTATAGAGATGGGGACCGCGGAACACGCGGCAACCAAGGACCCTCATCGGGCCCGACGCGGAACTGAGTTCCGCCACCTTGGCAATGCGAGACACTGGGACTTCCTCCGTCGAAGCCCAACTCAACGGGCCACGACACGGGGGGTTCCACACTGTGCTTTAGGATCATCATCCTATGGCAGGACCGTGCCGTCACCGCGCCAGACCATCGTCTCCGATGACGCGGAAGCGGCGGTCATCCCCTATGGCGGCGAAGGTCGTTTCGTCGATCTTCCTGAGCGGGGTGTCATCGTCGAGCGCATAGCCTTCGTCTTTCATTTCCGACTGCGGTTCAACGAACTCGGGAACATCGGCAAAATGGACGATGGTGCGTTTCTCGCCCTTGTCATCAATGGCGGCAAAGGCATCAATCTGCTTGCGCATTATGGTTTCCTTTCCTGGGTTTGGTCTTGTCCTGCTGGCGCAACGCATCGCGCCTTTCCAGAAGTTCCTCGAGAAAGGATGTAAGCGCGCTGCCGGGGTCTCCTCCGCCGCCGGGCACGACCGTTATCCCCCATTGCGCCAGAACCGCGTCCTGCACCTCATTGGCTCTGGGCATGAAGACAAAGGATTGCGGGCGGTCGGCCTCATAGCCCGAGCCGGACCAGGTCTGCCAGATCTTGTGGAGCAGCAGGCGGATATTGATGTCGGTCATCGAATAGCCGATGAACAGCACCGTCCTGCCCAGCGCGTCGGCGCGAAATTTCGTATCGAGGGGAGAATCGAAGTTGAGACGGCGGAAATAATCGGATTCGGCAAGGACAAGCGAGGCGTCGTCGTCGAAATCACCGTGAAACTTGATAATCTGCGTCACATCGTCGGACGCCGCCGCCAGATCGCGCGCATTGGCGATCCGGTGATAGGGCCGGTCCTGGCACTGATAGGCGATCTCGAGATTGCGGTCGTAGTTGGTCGTGTAAATGCGGGGAAAATCCAGCGCCACGATCAGCACATGCAGACGGGACTTGCGTATCGCCTCTTCGGGAACGTTCCAGCGCCTGTCCATCCAGCTCCGCAACGGTCCGATACTGCCCATCCGGATACGGTAATATTCGGCGAGCGTCTGATGGGAGACAGCCTGGCTTTCGAGTTCGTCTGCCGTGAGCCCCAGCGCCTCCGCCATATGCTCGACCAGCGTCTTCCAGGGTGGCAGACCGATCTCGTTGGAAACACCCGCACCGACAAAGAGCAGCGCCCGCCGCGACGCCACCGCCTCGGCCAGCACATCGATACCAGATTTCATGCTGGAACCTCGTCTGGCGCGCGACCATGGAGGCTGACGTTCATTCCAACGCGAAGTGTCATAAGCCGTCCATCACCATCTGCAATTGGAGCGCAAAAGAAAGAAGCTGGCTGCCGCCTGCTTGGTTCCGTTGGGGCGAGGCCGGATCGACATGACCCGAACCGCCTTGGAGGGGTTCGGCAGGCAATTGAAGAAGACGGACGAGGTGTGATTGAGGCGACCGGCAGCTGCATGTCGGTGTCCGGGGTTCTGTCGCCCCATGTAAAGCGAGTGGTGATTGCCAATCCTCTCCAGGTGAAAGCGATCGCCCATGCGCACCTGAAGTCCGACAAGGCCGATGCCGCAACGCTGGCCAGCCTGCACGCCGCAGGCTATCTGCCAGATATCTGGACGCCGGATGCGGCCACGGAGCGGATGCGCAGGCTCGTGGCGCGTCGCTATTAGATCGTCCGGCATCGAACGCGGATCAAGAACGAGGTGCATGCCATCCTGCATGCGCATCTGATCCCGAAATGTCCGCATGCTGATCTCTTCAACAAGCGTGGCCGCGATTGGCTGGGTCGCCAGCCGTTGCCGGAGGACGAGCGAGGCGCAATCGCGCGACATGTCTGTGAGCTGGACAGTCTCGGTGACTACCTTGCCGTGCTCGACCGCGACATCGCCAAGGACGCGGTCGATGACGAGGCAATTCAGCGGCTGCTGACCATCACCGGTGTCAATTTGGCGGTGGCAGCCGGGCTGATGGCGGCGATCGGAAGTATTGACCGGTTCAGCTCTCCGCAGAAATTGGTGAGCTATTTCGGCATGAACCCGCGGGGACGTCGATCCATCCGAATACCTTGCTGGGAAGCGTCAGGATCAATGCGCCACCCACTTGCACTCCCGCGAGGATAAGGGCGCCGCAGATGGTCTTTTTGGTGCGAACGTTAGTTTCGTTGCTCATCGCGCGGGTCCTTTCTGAACATAGTCCGGTTCGCTCGCCTGTGCGGTATCCGCCGCATTCGAGGTTCCGGTGCCGAACAATCGGCCAAAGCCCAGCAGCGCATCCTCCAGTACCGACAGGTTCAACCGATAGGTGATCGTCGTGCCGATCTTGGTTGCTTCGATCAGGTCGGACTCGCGCAGCACGGCAAAATGCGCCGACATGGTCGGACGCGAGACCGGAAAATGGTCGGCCAGCTCGCCCGCCGTCATCGGCCTCTCGCGCAAAAGCTCAAGTACTTTGCGGCGGTTGGGGTCTGCCAGGGCTTTGAAGACAGCATTCATGAGTTGATATTTAGCTAATTATCTAATTACGGCAAGCGGAATTTCGAGGGGTAACTAAATATATGCCACGCCCAAAGCAAACCTGTTCCATTATTCATAACGTTATTATAATTTCGTCCATCGCCACAATCGCGAACGAAAGCTGATCCAGGTCGGGTTCTTCGGGTCACCTTGGGTCGCATCCCGGTTTCGCTCTGTCAAATGTTCGACAAGACAACTGCCTTCTTGCATTAGAATTCGAAACGTTTCATATTATGTCAAGTGGCTGAGGGAGTCGCTCGGGAGAAGGAGGAGGCAATGATTATGCATAATGGAAATTTGTCACGCGTCTCGAGGAGGGGGGGTCTTGTCGGTGCGAGTGTGGCTCTGCTGATGAGCGTCGCGCCTGTTTCAGCGCAGTCGTTGAGCGGTGATCTCGTGATCCTGCAATGGGAAGGCGGTGTTGAGGCCGCTATCTGGGCCGATCTGGAAAACGCCTTTATGGAACGTCACCCTGACGTGACGGTGCGCGAGCTGGTCGTGACGGGTCAAGGTGATATGCGTGGAGCGATGCGTACGGCGCTTATGGGGGGAGAGGTCGTTGATATAATTATCAATACCTGGCCCGCATTTCGTGCAGAACTGGCTGATGCCGGCGTTATTCGCCCGATTGACGAGGAATGGGAAGAATATGGATGGAGCGAGCAGCTGAGTCCGTCCTGGCGCGAGCTTGGCTCGTATAATGGCGCAACATATGGACTGACCTATACTTATGGCAACCGGTCCGGCATCTGGTACAAGACCGAGCACCTCGAACAGGCCGGTATCGAGCCGCCCGCGACCTGGGACGAATTTCTGGCGTCTTTCGAAACACTTCAGCAGGCCGGCTACAGTGTGCCCGTTGCGATTGGCGCGAAGTACTGGGCGCATGCCGAATGGTTTGAGACCCTTCTCGCGCGGACTGCTGGCGTTGACACATTGGCAAAGCTGGCCTCGCGCGAAATTGCATGGACCGATCCCGCCGTAAAACTTGCTTTCAGCAAGTTTGCCGAAATGCTCAATGCCGGGTGTTGTGGCGGTCCCGCAGGCATGTTTGCCAATGACTGGGACTCGGCTGCCGACCAGATATTTCTTGCCGATGCTTCCAACTTCTTGCTGATCGGCATGTGGATGAACGGCAGGGCCAGAAACCTTTATGAACTGGAAGAAGGGGTAGATTACTCGATGTTCCAGTTCCCGGCTCTCGGCATGGGGCATGACAGCACGGCGATCGTCGACAGCAAGGAAGTCAATCTGACCGCCAATGGAAATAACCTGGAAGTGGCGGCTGCATTCCTTGATTTCCTTGTGAGCTCTGAAGCGGCCAATATTCTGGCCGGCTATGGCTATGCCGCGCCCACTGCGGAGGCCGATACAAGCCTGCTCGGCCCAGTGCAGCAAATTGCGACAAGCGCAGTTGCCCAGTCGGAGGTGCATTTTGTGCTTGGTGACCTGTTGCCGGCTGAGGTCGTCGACGAGTACCGGGTCCAGATTCAGCGATTCCTGCAGGATCCCTCGGACGGCACAATCGATGCGATAACTGCCGCAATCGAGGCGACGGCCGCAAGGCAGTAGCCGTCATGCCCATTCGCCAATGCGTGGCGAATGGGCCCAACAACTCCCAATCAGCGAGAGGCGGTGGCCTCGCGTGTTGGCCGCTGCCTGACCGGTCCAGGCTTGCTGTGCGCGCTAAATTCGTGCCGGCAAACATGTTCCAATGATGAAATGGACTTAAGAATGATGCGATCAAATTTGCGTCCACTGCGGTTTCGCCAAATCCATCTGGACTTCCATACCTCAGAGCACATTACCGGAGTGGGGAGGGAATTTGATGCCGCCAATTTCGTATCCACTCTGACGTCAGCACACGTCGACTCGGTTACGCTTTTTGCAAAATGCCATCATGGGTGGTCGTATTACCCAACGCGGGTTGGGGCGCCCCATCCTCATCTCGAACGCCCGGATTTGCTCGGTGAGATGGTCGGCGCGCTTAAGGGTGCTGGGATCGAAACGCCAATCTATATTTCGGTGCAGTGGGATGAACGCAACGCGCGCCTTCATCCTGAATGGCGCGCAATGCGCGCGGACGAGAAGAATTCTTTCATACCCGATCAGCTCACGGCCGGATGGCATTCGTTGTGCCTCAATCACAAGCCATATCGGGACGAGCTTCTGACCCAGGCGCGGGAAGTCGTCAGAGCTTATGATCCGCCTGGCCTGTTTTTTGATATTATTCTGACGTTGGACTGCGTGTGTCCGGCCTGCATCGCGCGAATGCACGACAATGGACTGGATCCGCTAAATCCGGCACACAGACTCCTCAATGACGAGGCGGTCAATGAGATGTTCCGGCAGGAAATGAGTGCCGCATTGAAGGCTGAGTTTCCGAATCTGCGTCTCTTTTATAATTGCGGTCACATACACAAACAGGGGCCTGAACGCTTTTCCGCCTATACACATCTTGAAATTGAAAGCCTGCCAACGGGCGGCTGGGGGTATGACCATTTTCCGTCGAGTGCGCGATATGCGGCCTTTTTGGGGTTCGACTATATGAGTCACACGGGAAAGTTTCACACCAGCTGGGGGGAATTTGGCGGGTTCAAACACCCACATGCACTGGAATATGAAACGGCGCAAATGGTCGCGCTGGGAGCCAAGTGCCTTGTAGGTGATCAGTTGCACCCAAGCGGCGCGATCAACTCCGATACCTATGCCTCAATCGCTCCAGCCTATAAGCGTATTGAGCAACTGGAGCCATATCTGGAAGGCGCTGCTCAGGTCTCGGAAGTCGCAGTTCTGTCCTCGGAATTTTTCCATCCGGTGGGAGGGCGGAACAATGTGAGTGACGATGGTGCAGCGCAGGTGCTGCTCGAGCTGAAAATTCAGTTTGATGTCATCGATCCGAGTGCAGATTTCGAGCGCTACCGACTCCTCATCCTGCCAGACGACATTCCCGTCGATCCTCAATTGGCCGGGCGGCTTAAGGCATACGCGGACAAGGGCGGCAAGATCATCTTTACCGGCACCAGCGCCATGGCCGAGGATGGTTCAGTTGCCCTTCCGGCCGGAATAGTGCGCACACCAGCGGCGATTGAATTTGACCCAACCTATATCCTTGCCGGTAACAACCTCGACCCCGACCTCCCGCGATCTCCCTTCGTGATGTATGGGATGCCACAAGGCGTAAAGGCGGACGGTGCGGAGGTGCTAGCGGAAATATCACTGCCGTATTCCAACCGAACCTTTGCTCAATTTTGCTCTCACCTCCATTCACCCGACAACCCGCATGCACCTTCTCCAGGCGCTGCGGTGACGCTTTGTGGTAATGTTGCCTATATCGCTTATCCCATTTTCTCGATGTATCAGGCCGTTGGGCAGCCGCTTTACAAGTATATTGTGCGGGGGCTGATCGCCAAATTGCTGGCCAATACCATTCTGGAAACCGATTTGCCGTCGGCAGGGCGGGCAATGCTTACACGGCAACTGGACCGGGGCAGGCATATCCTTCATCTGCTTTACGGGCCGCCACAGGTGCGTGGAAAATCGGTTCCGAGCGTGGATGGGTCGTTTCGGGTCATGGAGATGATAGAGGATATTCCCGCAATCGGCCCGGTTAAAGCACGCGTCCGCTTGCCCGCGCCACCATCGCGCGTGTACAAAGCCACTGGCGGCGAGATCGAGTGGGTCGTGCTGGATGATGCCAGTATCGAGGTTTGCCTGCCGCGGCTGCATATTCACGCAGCGATCGTTTTTGAAGGTCCCGTCTCTTGATGGCTGCACCATGACATCGGTTTTCGGACGGTACGCGCGATGACAGATGCTGGTGTGGCGAATGGTAACCGAAGAAGACGGCCAACGATTGTCGATGTCGCTAACGAAGCCGGAGTGGCGATCGGTACCGTCTCGCGTTACCTCAACGGCCTCTCGGTACGGCGAGCCAACCGGTTGGAGATCGAGGCGGCCATTCAAAGGTTGGGCTACCGGCGAAACGCTCTGGCGGCAGCGATAAAGTCAGACCTCACCAAGACAGTAGGGTTTCTGGTTCCCTCGTTTAGTGAGTTTCATACCTCAGTGCTGGAGCAATTGAGCCAGCGCATGCGCGAAGCGGGCTTTGCCGTACTGTCCTATTGTCACAATGACAATCCAACTTCGCTCATCAACGCCATGAATTTCTTTGCGTCCCATCGCGTCGACTATCTCGTGATGGACGGCAATGAAGGTACAGAGGCGGGGGTTCGGGAACTGGTCGCCGGCGGAACGCCGGTGATCCTTTATGACAATGATGTCGCCGGTCTGCCGGTTGATCGTGTGATGGTCGAAAACCGCAACGCCAGTGCGCGGGCGGTAACACATCTTTTGGACATTGGGCACACGAAAATTGGCGTCCTTGCGGGCAACCAGCACAATCATACAGGTCAGGAACGTTTCGCAGGTTACAAACAAGCGATGGAGGAGCAGGGCCTTGAAGTCTCGCCTGAATATGTAGTCGATGCGGATTGGACCGAGGACCGTGGCTACTCAGGCATGCTCAGGCTTCTGTCACTGGACGAGCCGCCGACCGCGGTTTTCAGCTGCAACTACCGGGCTACATTCGGCGCCCTCGCCATGCTGAGGGAGCGCGGCTACCGTATTCCAGATGATATCTCGGTTGTGAGCTTCGATGATGTTCCGCTTTTTCGTCTTCACCCTGTGGGAATTACTGCTGTCGCCCAACCGGTTGTCCAGATTGCGGATGCCATAACGCGCCTTATGCTTTCTCGCTCACCCGAACGTGGCGCGGAAACTTTGCATACAATCACGCTTGGGTGCGACCTGATCCTGCGCGGATCGACCCGGCGGCTTTCTTCCTGACTTGCGCAATATTGCTCGCCTTGATACGCAAGGGAAGTTTGTTTATAATCTTTTCGTACAAATTCTTTAATGGATACCACAAATGGCGAGGAACGACACGCGGTTTCGGCGAGCCTATAATGCTCTTCTTGAGAGATATAAAGACATTTCCCCCGGTGTGGAACTGCCTACCGAAAGCAAGCTGGCCACTGAACTTGGCGTCAGTCGAACAGTAATTCGCAGCGTTCTCCAGTATATGGAGGATTGCAGCTTGATTGAATTGAACGGCCGCGAGAAGACGTTTCTGCGCGCGCCGGTGGAACGTGACAGGCTGCCCATTCGGGACGATGTGCCATCAGAAACGGAATTGGAAAGTGCGTTTCTTGAATGGGTGCTACGATTTGACGTGCCGCCGGGCACGCCATTGAATGTTGCGCAATTGTCACGAGACTTCAATGTGGCACCGCACGCACTCCAGGAGTTCCTGGCGAGTCTCAGAGCCTATGGACTTGTCGAACGACGACCGAAGGGAGGTTGGAAACTTCTAGGTTTTACGGCCCAGTTCGCCGTGGAGTTGAGCGAGCTCAGACTCATTCTTGAGCTCGATGCGATCCAGAAGGTTCTCCACACGCCTCCCGATCACACCATTTGGCAAACGCTCGAGACTTTGCGCAGGGAGCACCTGGCATTGGCGCGGCGGATCGATAGCGATTATCACGAATTTTCCAAATTCGACGAGCGATTCCACGGGGCAATCAATTCAGTCGTCCGAAATCGTTTCATTACCCAATTCCAGCGTGTTATCTCATTGATTTTCCATTATCATTACAATTGGGACAAACGCGACGAGAAAGAGCGGAATGCGGCAGCCATCGATGAGCATCTCGCTATTATCGATGCTTTGAAGTCCCGTGATGAACATCGCGCGATCGAAGCTGCACGTGATCATTTGAAGACCTCGATGACGACGCTGCTTTCGTCCCTGAAAACCAACAATCTGATCTGAACGGCCGCGCCCACGGCATTTTGGGTTGCGTTTTGTATTTAATCAATTTATACAAACGAATTGATCGCAAGGCAGTTGACCCCAGGGAGGAACGAAATGCCTGAATTCAAAATCAAACTTCTATCGGCTGTCAGTCTAAGCATGGTGCTCAGTGCCCAGTCTGTCTTTGCCCAAAGCGGCCAGATTGATCTTTTGACATGGCTCGGTGGTGCCGATGCGCAGGTGGTTGATGATCTGATTGCCGGATTTGAGGCGCGCTATCCTGACTTGAGCGTCAATCTCGTGCCCGTTACGACGCAAGGTGACCAGCGGGGTGGCATCAGAACCGCGCTCATGGGGGGCGTCGAGGCTGATGTGATCGTCAATACCTGGCCGGCGTTCAGGAAAGAACTTGCCGACGCAGGCCTGCTGCGAGACGTTTCGGGCGCCTGGGACGAAAAGAGGTGGGGCGATGTGATCGCCGATTCCTGGCGTGAGCTTAGCTCCACCGATGGTGCGGTTTATGGTGTGCCCTATACGTTCGGGTATCGCAGTGGTATCTGGCACGTACCGGCTGATCTTGAGACCATTGGTCTCAATGGGTTCCCGGATGACTGGGAGAGTCTCAAGGCGACCTTCGCGGAACTTCGCAATGCCGGGTTTGCCGAACCACTTGTCATGCCAGCCCGTGTTTACGCTCATGCCGAATGGTTCGAGTCCTTGCTGGTCCGCACGGGCGGCACCGAGCTCGCCCGCCAATTGGTCGAACGTGAAATTGCCTGGACCGACGATCAGATCGTTGAGGTCATGCGCCGCTATGCCGAACTCTTTGCGGCAGATTGTTGTGCCGATCCTCAGTTGATGAATGCAAGCCACTGGGACGACGGTGCGGATCGCGTCTTTGTCGAACGTACGGCAAATTACCTGTTGATCGGAGCGTGGATCAATGCGCGCGCCGAGGGCCAGTATGGTCTTGAGCCTGCCGTCGACTATATGGTTGGCAAGTTTCCGGCGTTGGGTGAGGGGTATGACACGACGTCGATGGTCGATGCCAAGGAATTCCTTGCCACCTCCATGGGAAGCAATCCTGAAGGTGCTGACCTGTTCCTCGATTATGTCGTGAGTGCCGAAGGCGCCGACATCATTGCGGCCCGCGGCTTTACAACGCCAAGCTCGGCTGTCGATATTTCGCTGTACAATCCGGTGGCTGCTGCATCCATCGAATATGTAAGTGCAGGACCGGTGCAGTTCGTGCTTGGCGACCTGCTGCCGGGTGAGCTTGTCGATGAATACCGGCTGGCGCTGCAGCAGTTCATTGCCAACCCGATTGAAGAGCAGATCATGCCGACCCTCGAGCGCATCGAAGCCGTAGCACAGCGGGCCTATTGATCCCAAAATGACCACGGGGGAGGGAGCCGGCATGGACAGATCTCAGCAGGCCATTGCCGGTTCGTTGGACAGATCAGGGGTGCGTGTCCCACCCATGATGGCAGCCGCGATCCTTCTCGCCCCCGTGGTCATCCTTTTCGGACTTTCGGTCATCTATCCGCTGATCGAAACCATCCGCATCAGCTTCTGGAACATCCGGGGGTTGGGCCAGCCCAGTTTCATCGGAATGGGCAACTATGTCCGGCTCTTTACCGATCCGGTGTTTCTGGGGACCTTGCAGACGACGCTGATCTTTACCCTCGGGGTTACCGCGATTTCCGTTTCGATCGGATGGGGGCTTGCCATGTTGTGTGCGTTTGCGCCACGGCAGACCGCAATATTCCGGCTGATGATCTTTGCGACCTTCGGTATTTCCGAAGCGGTAGCCGGTTATATCTGGATCGGGATTTTCCGTCCGGGGAATGCAGGACTGCTCAATGGCATCCTCACCATGGTCGGGCTTGGCGACTTTGCGCAGCCCTGGCTGGGTGCGCCGCATACGGCGCTGACAGCACTCATCATAACCGCATCATGGAGCGCGGTCGGGTTGCCGCTACTCCTGAGTTTCGCCGCAGTGCAGACGATCCCCAAATCAGTGCTGGAGGCGGCCTATATGGATGGCGCCAAGCCGCTGTCGGTCATGCGTCACATCATGATGCCGCTTTCGATTGCGGGTGCCCGCGTTGCCATGTTCATCAATCTACTAGCCGCATTGCGCGCGTTCGACATCATTTACGTGATGACCGCAGGCGGCCCCGGGCGCGCCACCGAAACGGTCGGGTTTTTCATGTACCGGGAGTCCATGACCCAGTTCAATCTCGGCTATGGCGCGGCGGCGACAATCGTTCTTCTGATCGGGGTGCTGATCGTTGCTGCGCCCGTCATCGCCCAGCGTACCAAGGGGGCGCAATGATGATTTATCGCGCGCCCAAATGGATTATCATTGTTGTCGGCATCGTCGGCTGCATCTGGATCATTCCGATCGTCGGCATCATAGCGACGTCTCTGCAGACGCCCGAGGCGATTGCGCGCGGATGGTGGCGGTTCACCGATAATCAGTTGAGTTTCAACGCGTGGGTTTCCGTCTGGTCGAACTACCCTCTGGCCAACAGCCTTTGGGTTTCAACCAAGCTGACGCTACTGGCGACCGGTCTGACGATGGTCACGGCACCGGCGGCGGCCTATGTCTTCCACTATCTGCGGTTTCCGCTGAGGCGGCTGTCGCTCATCATCATCATCAACGCATTCGTTCTGCCCCAGCAGGTGGTTATCATCCCGCTGTTCCAGCTCTGGCGTGAGATGGGGCTGATCGACAATATCGCCTCGGTCGTCATCCCTTTTGTGGGGCTGAGCTATGCCTGGGCGATCTTTCTGGTCAAATCATTCCTTGAGGACTTTCCCAAGGAACTGATCGAGGCAGCGCGTATCGATGGGTGCGGTCCCATCACGACCTTTACCCATGTGGTGCTACCCAATCTGATTTCCCCGATCTTTGCCTGCGGGATCCTGCAGTTTCTCTGGTGCTGGAACTCGCTGCTCCTGCCGATGCTGTTCTTGCGTAGCGAGGTGACGCTGACGGTTCTGCTGGCGCGTATCTCCGGGACCTATGACCCAAATCTCGACCAACAGGCGGTCGCCGCGATCATCACGGCCATCGTTCCATTGATCGTCTTCCTGTTGTTCCAAAGGCAGTTTGCGGCGGGCAATCGTGTTTCAAGCGGCGGAAAAGAATGATGTCTGACGTTGCACTCAAGAATGTGTCCAAGCGCTATGGCGACGTCGAAGTCATCAGTGGCTTGAATCTGGAAATCGAGAAGGGGTCGTTCACCGTCATGGTTGGCCCGTCCGGTTGCGGCAAGTCGACCCTGCTTCGCATGGTGGCCGGGCTTGAGGAAATTTCGAGCGGCGATCTCATGATCGGTGGCACGAGGGCAAACGATCTCGATCCCGTGCAGCGTGGCGTTGCCATGGTCTTCCAGAATTATGCGCTTTATCCGCATATGACCGTTGCGCAGAATATCGGTTTTTCGCTGCGGATGACCGGCTACCGCAAGGAGGACATCAGGAAAAAAGTGGCCGAAGCTGCCGAGACCTTGCAGATCGGGCATTTGCTGGATCGCAAGCCGGCGAACCTCTCTGGCGGTCAGCGGCAGCGAGTTGCCATCGGGCGGGCCATCGTGCGCGATCCGCAGGTTTTCCTGTTCGATGAGCCGCTGTCCAATCTCGATGCCGAACTTCGCGTGTCGATGCGTGTCGAAATCGCCAAACTGCATCGGCGCCTCAAATCGACGATGATCTATGTGACGCACGACCAGACCGAAGCGATGACGCTGGCCGACAAGATCATCGTGATGCGCGGTGGCAAAATTGAGCAGCAGGGTACGCCACATCAGCTTTACAGCGATCCTGACAACAGCTTCGTGGCAGGATTTATCGGCAGTCCGCGAATGAATTTCATCGATGCGGTGGCTGAAGGAAACATCCTGCGACTGGCTGATGGCAATACTGTACCCGCTCTGTTCGACGGCCTTGCAGGTCAGTTGTCAGTGGGCTTCAGGCCAGAACATGTGCGTCCTGACGAGAAGTGCGAGCACAGGCTTAAAGTCGAAGTAGACATGATCGAATATCTGGGCGGCACACGTTACGTCTATGGCCGCATGGCTAACGGCCAGTCCATCGTTATGGAGGCCCGGGATCGTGATGATCTTGCGCCAGGGCAGAGCATCATCGCCTCGGTTGCCTCCAAACACCTGATGATTTTCGATCGTGATGGCCGGCGTGTCCGTTCTGTAAGCAAGAGTTAGTGCCTTGAACAACAATCTGCTTTGGTACACGAGAGAGGCGTGGGTTGACTGGACTTCGGCTCTCCCGGTGGGAAATGGTCGCCTTGGCGCGATGGTTTTCGGCAGTAGCCGGAAGGAGCGAATCCAACTCAATGAGGATACGCTCTGGACCGGGTCGCCATACAGCGCTGCCAATAAGGGCGCATATGCCCATCTCGCGCATCTTCGAGAGCTGATATTCGAAGGCCGGCTTGCGGAAGCCGAGCGATATGCCGATGCCAACATGATGGCTCGGCCGCGCTTCCAGATGAGTTACCAGCCGGCCGGATGGCTATTCATTGAAACGCGACACCGACCTGATCGCGGCACCTATAAAAGGTCGCTGGACCTAAAAACCGCGACCGCGACGGTGTCTTACCGCCATCAGGGTATTCATTATGTTCGCGAGGTTTTTGCCTCAGCGGTCGATAACGTGATTGGCATCAAGATGTGGACCCCAGGCGGCGAAACGTTCGACGCTGATATAAGCTACGATATCGAGATGCCATTCGCGCCCGAAATCGAGGCGGCCTCGGGAGACGTTTTCTGCAAGGGCAGGAACCGGGGGGAATATGGAGTACCCGGTGGCCTTGAGTGGGCGGTCAGGGCCAAAGTCATCCCCGAGCGTGGCGCGATGGGGGCCTACGATGGGGGGCTGCGTCTCACGGATGTATCCGCGCTGACTGTTTGGATCGATGTCGGCACAAGCTTCAAGAGCTACAAGGA
Organism: uncultured Pelagibacterium sp.; assembly: GCA_964429025.1. Taxonomy (GTDB): domain Bacteria; phylum Pseudomonadota; class Alphaproteobacteria; order Rhizobiales; family Devosiaceae; genus Pelagibacterium. The sequence goes on along the minus strand of CAYSBF010000010.1, from coordinate 21,244 downwards.
TATTACCGGTGATCCCCAAGCGGACACCATGGCCAGAATTAAAGCCGTCGTGTCGCGCGGTTGGGACGCTGTGAGGCGCGACCACATCGCAGACTATCGCAGACTTTTTGACAGGTTCGAAATCGAGTTTGGCGCTGGCCGCGAGGATATGCCGACGGACCAGCGGATCGCATCAATCGACAAGATGGCAGACCCTGCGCTCGCTGCGCTTTACGTTCAGTTCGCCCGCTACCTGATGATCTCCTCATCCCGTCCGGGGACGCAGCCCGCCAATCTGCAAGGGATATGGAACGCGGAGTTCCGACCACCCTGGAATTCGAAGTATACCGTCAACATCAATACCCAGATGAATTACTGGCTGCCCGATCCGTGCAATCTTGCCGAGTGTTTCGAGCCATTGATCGGACTGGTCGAGGACGTAGCTCAATCCGGCGCCGAGATCGCCCGTGAGCACTATGGTGCAAAGGGTTGGGTGCTTCACCACAATACTGATCTCTGGCGCGCTGCTGGCCCCATCGACGCTGCAGACCCGGGCCTGTGGCCGATGGGTGGCGTCTGGCTTTGCTGCCAGCTTTGGGATCATTGCGCCTATGCGGGCTTTCCCCAGGACATGGTGGCGCGGGTCTACCCTCTATTGCGCGGCGCTGCGGAATTCCTGCTCGACTTTCTCGTGGAATTGCCGGGCACCGACTGGCTGGTCACCGCGCCAACCAATTCGCCGGAAAACGTTCACCCGCAGGGCGTGGTCCTGTCGGCAGGCTGCGCTATGGACAATCAGCTTGCACGCGATCTGTTCGATGCAATTTTGATGTCCGGAGTTGATGAGGATTCCGCCTTCATTGATCAGATCAGGAAGGCGCGTGGAAGGTTGATGCCTGATCGCATAGGCAAGGAGGGACAGCTTCTCGAATGGCTCGAAGACTGGGACATGGAAGCTCCCGAACTGGTTCACCGGCACGTCTCTCACCTCTACGCGGCCTATCCCGGACTGGCTATCGATACATACGAGACACCAGACCTTGCCGCGGCGGTGCGACGCTCGCTCGATATTCGCGGGCATGAGGCTACAGGATGGGGGATTGGGTGGCGCATCTGTCTCTGGGCCAGAATAGGCAATGCTGAACGCGCCTGGACCGTGCTTGAACGCCAGCTTTCCCCGGCCCGGACCTACAACAACCTGTTTTGTGCTCATCCGCCTTTCCAGATTGACGGCAATTTCGGCGGCGCTGCGGGGATATGCGAGATGATCGCACACAGCCGGATCGGTGAGGTACGTCTACTGCCCGCCCTGCCAGAAGCGCTCAACAAGGGGCGGGTGAGGGGACTTAGGCTGCGTGGAGGAATTGAACTGAACATGGAGTGGGCTGACGGCCGGGTAACGGCGGCGTCGCTTTATTCGAGCAAACCCCAGCAGGTGAATGTTCGTATCAACGGAGAGCAAAGGGCGCTGACGCTTGCTGCCGAAACCTGGACGATGGTGCAATGAAAGAGAGAGCGGATATGGGCGACGTCCGGCCGCATGAGGGGGGCGACTCAATGAAAGCTGCGGTTTGTGTAAAGCCGGGTCAACTGATTATTGAAAATCGGCCGCATCCCGGACCGGCAGCACCGGGATGGGTGCCCGTCAAGATCAGCCATGTGGGCCTTTGCGGAACAGACTACCATATTGTGCAGGGCAAGCACCCCTATCTTCAATACCCTCGCATAATCGGACACGAGCTTTCCGGACGAGTCGTTGAGGCCCGGGGTGCGTTTGCCAAGGATGAGCTGGTCATCATCAATCCCTATATTGCCTGCGGCACCTGTCATGCTTGCCAGAACGGCAAACCCAATTGCTGCTACGATATTGGCGTGCTCGGGGTTCATCGAGATGGGGGATTGTGTGAGCACATCAACGTGCCAGAAGTAAATCTCTATCGCGCAAATGACCTGGAGCCGTTCGAAGCGGCGATGGTCGAATTTCTTGCCATCGGTGCGCACGCCGTAAGGCGTTCCGAGATCGTGGCGGGTGACCGAGTGCTTGTTGTGGGCGTAGGACCGATCGGGCTGGGAGTGGCGCTTTTTGCGCGACAGCAAGGGGCGGTTGTGCACCTGCTTGATGCCAATGCGGAGCGGCTCAACCTTGCGGCTCAGCGCTTCGGGTTTGAAAACCGGATAAACTTGGCGACAGGGCCGGGCGCGGTCATGGATTTGACCGATGGCGATGGCTTTGATGCCGTATTTGATGCGACAGGCAGCGCGCGGGCAATCGAATCCGGCTTTTCATTTGTCGCCCACGGCGGGGTGTATGTCCTCGTCAGCGTAGTAACGGATACCATAAGCTTCTCGGACCCCGAGTTCCACAAGCGCGAGATGAAGTTGATCGGCAGCCGGAATGCGACCGAGCAGGATTTCATCACGGTCATCGCCGCGCTCAGATCTGGCATAATCGATGCTTCGGCAATGAGAACCCATTCTTTGAGATTTGAGGAGCTTCCCTCTCGTTTCGATGAACTGCTGGTGAATCGTAATGAGGTCATCAAGGCCATCGTGGAGGTGGTATGAGCATAATTCAGTTCGGAACGAGCCGGTTTCTGCAGGCTCATGCTGACCTGATCCTGTCGGAAGCTCGGGAAAGCGGGCAGTATATTGGCCCGCTGACGATTGCCGAAACGACCGGCTCGCCTGCCAGCCGTGCCCGCATAGCGGCTTTTGCCCGCGGTGTTACCGTTCCTATCCGTATCCGGGGCATATCGATGGGTCGGCTGGTCGACGAAACGCGTTATGTATCCGGAATTGAGTCGGGGTTGTCGGCGCGCCAAGATGTAACTGCGCTTCGATCGGCTTTTCTGGAAGCACGATATGTCATTTCAAATACCGGCGATCAGGGATTTGCCTTAACTGACAAGCCAATCCCGACTCTGGCAGGCTGGACCACCTACCCAGAATTGCTGACGGCGCTATTGCGAGAGCGATTCAAAGTCCATGCCCAACCACTGGCAATCTTGCCATGCGAATTGGTGACGGCGAATGGCGAGGAGTTGCGCAAAACCGTACTCAAACTGGCCGGGCAGGCCGATGGTGAAGGCCCCTTCATCGATTGGCTCAAAACGTCCTGCATGTTCGTGAACACCCTGGTCGATCGGATCGTGTCCGAACCTATTGATCCGGTAGGTGCAGAGGCCGAGCCTTATGCGCTCTGGGCAATCGAGAGACAGGACGGTTTCGTGCCGCCCTGCCAGCATCCCGATCTTGTGGTTGTAGATGATCTGGGCCCAATTGCACGAAAGAAGCTTTTCATTCTCAACCTTGGCCATACGCTCCTTGCCCAGCGCTGGCTCGATGAGGGCGCGCCGGAAAACGCCACGGTCCGGGCTTTTTTGACCGAACGGCGTGTACATGATTGGCTCAACGAGATCATGGTCGATGAGGTGCTTCCGTTCTTCCCACCAGATGACGAAGCAATCGAATATTGGCAGACGACCTGCGAGCGGTTCGCCAATCCGTTTCTAAACCATCGGCTGTCAGATATCGCAACCAATCATCAGGCCAAGATCAGACGCAGAGCCGAAGCATTTCTGGAATGGGCCGGTGCGGTGGACCGGAAAGCTTGTCCCAGGCTGAAGGCTGCGCTGCACCTAAATCCTACTGAGCGGGAAGCGGGTTTAGATGCTTAAACTTCCCCGTCTCGGTTTTGGAGCGTCCGGCCTCGGCAATCTCAACAGGGCTGTGAGCGATATTGAAGCCCAGGCGACGCTGAACGCCGCATGGGACAGTGGTATTCGATACTTTGACACGTCACCGCTCTACGGTTTTGGTTTGAGCGAATTGCGCCTTGGTTCCTACCTGCGCAACAAACCTCGCGCCGATTATGTGCTTTCGACCAAGGTCGGACGCTATCTGGTTCCGCCTCGTGATAAGCAATATGAGCGGCATATGTGGACCGCTCCGCTCGATCTCATGCCCGTACTCGACTATTCGTATGACGGCGCGATGCGCGCACTCGAGCAGTCCCACAATCGGCTTGGCCTTGCGGAAATCGACATAGTCTACATCCATGACGTGGATCGCCGGAACCTTGGTGCCAATTTCGACCATCATTTTAAAATGGCAATCGAGGGCGCTTATCGCGCGCTGGATGAGTTGCGCAGCGCTGGCTTTATCAACGCAATCGGCATTGGCGTCAACGAATCCGACGTCGCCGCCAATTTCATGGCTCAAACTGATCTCGATCTGGTCATGCTGGCAGGACGGTATACCCTGATTGAACAACCAGCCCTTCTAGACTGTTTCCCGATGGCCAGGAAACAGGGTGTACGTATCGTCAATGTCGGTGTGTTCAATTCCGGCGTCCTTGCCAAAGGAGCTTCGAAAGCAACCTATGACTATGGGGCGGTTCCACAAAGCGTTGCTGCGAAGGTGCGGACCGTAGAACGTATCTGTGCCCAGTTCGGCGTTTCAATGCCTGCTGCAGCTGCTCAGTTCTCGTTTGGACATCCATTGGTAGCATCGGTTGTTTTTGGAATGACGCGTCCTCAGAGCGTCGCTGATACCATTGGATATCTCAAGGAATCCATCTCGGATGACTTTTGGAGGGGGCTCGTTGCAGAAGGCATTTTCGATGCTGATGTTCCGTTGCCCTCCCCCGATACACTATGACCGCGCTTAACATCTCTATCACTCTCCACGCGACGGACAATGTTGCTGTTGCACTGGACAATATTGCTCCAGGTACGGTTCACCAGCCGGGCCTGACGGCCACCCAGCGGGTGGCGCGGGGCCACAAGATCGCGCTTGCGCCTGTTGGGTCCGGCGAGCCGGTGCGCAAGTTCGGCCAGATCATCGGCTTTGCCACCAGCGCCATCGCGCCGGGGGAATGGGTGCATGAGCATAATTGCAGCATGGGTGCCGAGGGCGGCGCCTTTGCGCGCGATTTCGATTTAGGCGCGGGGGTGATACCGGTCGATTTTGTCCCGCCGGCGCAGCGCGCGACATTCGAAGGCTACCGGCGCGCCAATGGCAGGGTCGGCACACGCAATTATATCGGCATCCTCACCTCGGTGAACTGCTCGGCCACCGTCGCTCGCTACATTGCCGATGCCGTCTACCAGTCGGGGATGCTCAATGATTATCCCGGCGTTGATGGCGTTGTTGCCTTTGTCCACGGCACAGGCTGCGGCATGTCCTCGCGTGGCGAGGGGTTTGAGGTGTTCTCCCGCACCCAGTGGGGCTATGCCTCCAACCCCAATCTGGGGGCCGTGCTGCTGGTCGGCCTTGGCTGCGAGGTCTTCCAGATCGGCCGCATGAAGCAGACCTATGCCATTGCCGAGGACGACACCTTCCAGACCCTCACCATTCAGGGCGAGGGCGGGACGCGCAAGGCCATTGAGCAGGGGGTTGCCCGCATCCGCGACATGCTTCCCATCGCCGCCCGCGCCCGGCGCGAGACCATCCCCGCCTCCGAACTCGTCCTTGCCCTGCAATGCGGCGGCTCGGATGGCTATTCGGGCATTACCGCCAATCCCGCACTCGGGGTCGCTGCCGACATGCTGGTGCGCCAGGGTGGCACCGCCATTCTTTCGGAAACCCCCGAGATCTACGGCGCCGAACATCTGCTCACCCGGCGCGCTGCCTCGCGCGAGGTGGGAGAAAAGCTCGTTTCGCGCATCCATTGGTGGGAGGATTATTGCGCCCGCAATGGTGGCGAGATGAATAACAATCCCTCCCCCGGCAACAAGGCAGGTGGGCTGACGACCATTCTGGAGAAATCCCTTGGCGCAGCGGCCAAGGGCGGCACCACGCCGCTCACGGCCGTTTATGAATATGCCGAGCCGGTCCGCGCAAAGGGTCTGGTATTCATGGACACGCCTGGCTTTGACCCTGTCTCGGCCACCGGCCAGGTTGCGGGCGGAGCCAATGTGCTGTGCTTTACCACCGGGCGCGGCTCGGCCTTTGGCTGCAAGCCCGTCCCCTCGATCAAGCTCGCCACCAGTTCCGAACTCTATCGCCGCATGAGCGATGACATGGACATCAATTGCGGCGACGTGCTCGAGGGCGTCAGCCTTGAGCACAAGGGTGCCGAGATCTTCTCGGAAATCCTTGCCGTCGCATCGGGCAAGCGCACCAGATCCGAACAGCTCGGCTACGGCGACAGCGAATTCACACCATGGCAAATCGGCGCCGTCATGTAGATATGAAACAGGCATGTGAGTAGCAGGGACACGCGGCCCTCCCACCGGCGTGTCCATCGGTAGGGGCGGCCACCGACTGACATCTGCTAACCGACGAATGAACGATGAAGCCGAAAGCCAGCCCATCATGGCCGGATCAGCAAGGCTGGTCGCAGCCATGCCCACGCAATGTTGGTCGAGGCGGCTTGGGCAGCGGCGAAAGCACCCGGGCCACTGCGGGCCTTCTTCATCCCAATCCGGGCGCGCCGCGGTCATCAGATCGCCGCCGTCGCGGTTGCACGCAAGCTCGCGACCCTGTGCTGGCACATGCTGACCAAGGGCGAGTACTATCATGAGGTGGGAATGAAAGTTGTGCAGCTTCCGGGTATTGCCGGTAGCAATGGCCCTGACCGTAGTGCCAAACCCTCCCTTTGCGATCTCTTTCATCCGTTGGCCTCCCACATGGAATACCGCAACGTGCCGCGGCATCCCGCCTGTCATCTAGATATATTATATGACTGTTGACCAGTCCGGTAAGCGGGTCGGACGATTGCTGGTATTGGCGTCGTAAGAATTTTGCCTGTTGAGACTTAACAGGTTGGGGCAAGATCCGGGGTAAACCTGCCCAGCTGCCACGTGTCAGTCTCAAGTGTCGGCCGATCGCTCAAAGGCTTGTGTCCGAAGCATACCGGCATGGAAGGCCTCTTGATCGCCCTCGAACAGAATGCCCGTCATTGACTCTCGAGCGAAGGAGCCTCGAACAGTTCCCGACTTTCCCGGACCATATCGTTGATGAAGTCGATAGCCACTGCGACCTGACGGGCCGACCGCATATTCTCGTGCCAGACGGTCCAATAGCTGCGCTTGATCGCCAGCCCGGGTAGAATACGCACCAGGTCGGCGTCGCGCGCGGCCATGAAATCATGCAGCACGCCGATACCGCCTCCGGACCGAACCACTTCCAGCTGCCCCACAGCCGTCGACACTTCGATGTGCGACCGCCAACTTTCAAGCATTTGAGCCGCGTAGTTGAGTTCATCGGTATAGATGAGGTCCTCAACATAACCCACGAGCACATGCTGGTTGAGCTCTTCGACCGTCCGCGGAATAGCCGCCTGCGCCAGATAGCCTCGGCTGGCGTAAAGCCCCAGCGAATAATCCGTGAGATGCCGCCTGCGCAAACGCCCCCGGTCGGGCCGCCCGATCACCACGGCAAGGTCCGCCTCGCGTTGGGACAGTGAAAAATTGCGCGGCATCGGCACAAGCTGGATTTGCAATTCGGGATACGCTGCCCTGAGATACTTTAGCCGGGGCGCCAGAAAGTTCGCGCCAAACCCGTCAGGGGCGCCGATCCGGACGGTTCCGGATACGGTATGCTCGGATTGCCTGAACGCGTCAGCTGCCGAGAGCATTGCGGATTCGATCTGCTCAGCCGCCTCACGCATGATCTGGCCGTGCTCGGTCAAAAAGCAACCGCGCGTCGTTCGCTCGAGAAGGCGCACGCCCGCCGCCGCCTCCAGCGAAGCAATTCTTCGACTCAGCATGGCCTGGCTGACCGCCAGCCTGCGCGAGGCGCCCAGCATCTGACCATCGCGCGCCACGGCGAGAAAATACCGGGCATCATCCCAGTTCATTCCAACATTCCTGCATAACAAATCACAGCGTCTGATGATTGTTATGCGGAAAAGTATGTGCCATGTCTAGCCCGCGCAAGATCGTGGAGGACCCATGTCTGAAATCTCCCACTTCATAAACAACACGCTGGTCACAGGCTCTTCGGGCCGTACTCAGCCAGTCTTCAATCCCGCGACAGGTCAGCAAGGTGCCACCGTGGCGCTCGCATCGGAACAGGATGTCGATGACGCCGTACGCGCCGCCAAAGCGGCGTGGCCTGCCTGGACAATAATGCCCCCTCTGCGCCGTGTGAGAATTCTGGACAGATTCAAATCAATCCTCTGGGAGCGCGCCAGTCAATTGGCAGAGGCAATCTCGCTTGAACATGGCAAAACCCATGACGATGCACTTGGTGAAGTAACGCGCGGGCTGGAGATTGTTGAATTTGCAACCGGTATCCCGCATCTGCTCAAGGGTGAGTTCTCCGAAAACGTCGGGACAGGCGTCGATTGTCACGCATTGCGCCAGGCTCTTGGTGTGGTTGCGGGCATAACACCATTCAACTTCCCGGCAATGGTGCCGATGTGGATGTTCCCGATCGCGCTGGCCGTCGGCAATACATTCATTCTCAAGCCCTCGGAACGCGACCCGTCCGCATCTCTTCTGATCGCACAATGGCTTGCCGAAGCCGGTTTGCCTGCAGGGGTCTTCAATGTCATTCAGGGCGACAAGGTCGCTGTCGATGCGCTGCTTGCACACCCCGACGTTGCGGCGATCAGCTTTGTCGGCTCCACGCCGATTGCCCGCTACATCCATGAGACCGGCACGCGCTATGGCAAGCGTGTACAGGCACTTGGCGGTGCCAAGAACCACATGGTCATTTTGCCCGACGCAGATCTCGATATGGCTGCAAACGCTCTCATGGGAGCGGCCTTTGGCTCTGCCGGCGAGCGTTGCATGGCGGTCTCGGTTGCCGTGCCGGTAACCGACGCCGTCGCCGACGCTCTCATCGGCCGGCTGGTGCCCAAAATCCAGGCGCTCAAGGTCGGCCCAGCGTCCGACCGCACATCGGAAATGGGTCCTGTTGTGACCGAACAGGCCGCACATCGGATCAGGAATCTGATTGCAAAAGGCCAACAGGAGGGGGCAGACATCATCGTTGATGGCCGCAATTTCAAGGCGCCTCAAGGCTATGAACGCGGCTACTTTGTCGGCCCGACGCTGATCGACAATGTCACTCCCGACATGACGATCTGGAAGGAAGAGATATTCGGGCCGGTACTGTCCATCGTCCGCCGCAACACCTACAACGATGCGCTCGATCTCATCCACGCACATGAATATGCCAATGGCGTTGCGATATTTACCCGTGATGGCGACAGCGCACGCGATTTCGCATCGCGCATTCAGGTCGGCATGGTGGGCACAAACGTGCCCATTCCGGTGCCGATGGCATTCCACTCCTTCGGAGGCTGGAAGCAGTCGCTGTTTGGCGATCACCACATGCACGGCATGGAGGGAGTCAGGTTCTACACGCGGCTCAAGACCATCACCACGCGCTGGCCGGGCGGCATACGCAGCGATCCCGAATTCGTTATGCCCACGCTTGGGTAATCCTCTCTTTAAGGGCGCCAGTGGCGCCCTTTTTCTTGTGTTCAGGGCACAAACCCTGCTCGGGCTGCCGCTCACACACCGGCTGCGCCTCCCGGCTCTCTTCCTGATCACCACTCAAAATGAAATAAATTTCAGTATAAAAATTATATTGCAAGATGATTGACAGGCCGGTTCGGGCCTGCTTGTATCCCCGCCGTTGCGACAAAATTCGCAACCTGAAATTTCTTGCAATTTGCGACCGCCAAACACTAAGATCACGCGGGAGCAGGAGGGAAAGCGGAGGAGAATATGAAGAAAATTGTTCTGGCCGGGATCACAGCCGCGGCCATGATGACAGCCAGCCTTCCAACGATCGGCTCGGCATCTGCGCAGACAGGCTTCCAGTGCGAACCTGGTGAAACCTACATCATGAACGTGATGGTTTCTGCCCACCCCTATTGGGTTCCGGTGTATCAGGGCTTCAAGCAGGCCGCCGAGGCGATGGGTTGCGAGACGATCTTTTCGGGTACGCCGGACTATGACATTGCCAAGCAGATCGCATCCTTTGAGCAGGATCTGATCCGCAACCCCAAGGGCGTCCTGCTCCATCCGATGCAGGCTGATCCGTTCATCGAACCGATCAACCGTGCGATTGAAAGCGGCGTCGCCGTCGTCACCTTTGCGGCGGACTCCCCGGATTCCAATCGTACCGCCTACATCACCTCCGACAATATTGCGGAGGCACGCTTTGCTGCCGAAGAGATTGTCGCGCAGGTCGGTGACAGCGCAGAATACGCCGTGCTTGAGAACCCGGGTCAGAGCAACCACGATCTGCGCGTCACCGCGCTAATCGATTATATGGAAGCCAACTACCCGAACATGAAGCTAGTCGGGCGTCAGGCCACCAATCAGGACAGTAATGCCGCTTACCGCGCGACCGCCTCGATCCTGCAGGCCAACCCCGACCTTGCAGCCATCTGGATCCCGGAAGCCGGATCGGCTGAAGGCGCCGTGGCTGCAATTCTGGAGGCTGGGGCCGATGTGCTGGTCATGCATGCCGACGTGACACCGACCACCCTTGAACACATCAAGGCCGGCAACATCCACATGGCACTGAACCCCAATCAGGGCATTCAGGGCTTTGTCGGCTTCGTTGCCACCTACATGTCGGCCAACTCGGACATGTTCGATCCGTTCAACGACTACAAGGTCGCCGGCTACAATCCGATGCAGATCCCGTTCATCGACAACGGGTTCGCTGTCATCACCAAGGACAACGCCGACGCCTTTGACCTCAACGCCTACATGGAAGGCCGCGACCCGAACTGATCGGTCGCAATCACAATGGTGTCCGCGCGATCCGCGCGGACACCGGTCAACCTAAGATTCCAGCCGGGTGAACCATGTCTGCCGTCGCGGATACCGTTCCAATTCTCAGGATCAGCAATCTCACAAAGTCGTTCGGCCCGATCCGCGCGCTGCGTGGCGTTGATTTTGAACTGATGCGGGGCGAAATCCATGCATTGGCCGGAGAAAACGGCGCGGGCAAATCCACGCTCATGAATGTCATCGATGGCATACTCGCGCCTGACAGCGGTGAAATATTTCTCGATGGACAGCCGGTGGCGATCAAATCCCCCGCCATGGCCCAGAAACTCGGCATCGGGTTCGTGCATCAGGAAATTGCTCTCTGCCCGGACGTGACCGTCGCCGAAAACATATTCATGTCCGTCACCAACACCAGCCGCGCGCCGCTTGTCGATTACTGCGCGCTGGAACGCAAATCCGCAGAAATCCTGAAACAGTTGGGCGAAATCGATCCGAGCGCGCTGGTGCGCACCCTCTCGATTTCCCAACAGCAGCTTGTCGAGATCGCCAAGGCGCTGACGCTCGATTGCCGCGTGCTGATCTTTGATGAACCGACCGCAGCCCTCACCGAGCGCGAGGCGCGAATACTCTTTGGCATCATGCGCAACCTCGCCGATCGGGGGATCGCCATCATCTACATCTCGCACCGCATGGTGGAGATATTCGAGAATTGCGACCGTGTGACCGTGTTCCGCGACGGCCAGTACATCACGACGATGAAAGTGTCTGAAACCACCCCCGGCGCCGTCGTCAACGCAATGGTCGGCCGCGTCCTCGACAATCTCTATCCGCCCAAGCAGGCCGAGGACGAAAAGTCCGACGAAATCGTGCTCGACGTCCGCAATCTGTGCGAACGCACCAGATTCAGGAACGTTTCCTTCCAGCTCAGGAAAGGCGAACTCCTAGGCCTTGCCGGGCTGATCGGCGCGGGGCGCAGCGAGATCGTCAAGGGCATCTGCAGGCTTGAAGGCCAGGTGACGGGCGATGTCTCTCTTTACGGCCGCAAGCTGGCGCTCAGCGATTACGGGCAGGCCATTGCCGAAGGTCTGGTCTATCTGTCCGAGGACCGCAAGGGCGATGGCCTGTTTCTCGACATGTCAATTGCCGCCAATGTGTCCGCGCTCAATGTGCGCCAGGTGGCGAACGCCGCCGGCATCATCAGTGAACGGCGGGAGACCGAGCAGGCCGCAAGGCTTGGCAGAAGCATCAATCTCAAATGTGCTCATGTGGGCCAGCCGGTCTCGGCGCTGTCCGGTGGCAACCAGCAAAAGGTCGCCATCGCCAAGTTGCTGTCGGTCAACCCCAAGGTCATCTTTCTTGATGAACCCACCCGCGGCGTCGATGTCGGTGCCAAGGCAGAAATCCACCGCATCGTGCGGGAACTCGCCAGCAGCGGGGTCGGTGTCGTGATCATTTCATCCGAGCTTCCCGAACTGATCGGGGTTTGCGACCGGGTATTGGTGGTCCGCGAGGGCGAGATCACCGGAGAGGTCAGCGGCGCTGCCATGACCGAAGACAGGATTATGTATCTCGCCTCAATAGGCGAAGACCAAAGGCAGGCATCGTAATGGCCCAGGAACCATTGAGCAGCACCAAGCGATTTTCGTCCGAAGGTTCGCGTTTTGGCAGCGCGGCGTTCGGTCTACTCAAGATGCGCGAAACCGGACTGATCCTCATCATCCTCGCGCTCTTTGCCGTGATGACCTTTGCCTCGCCCTATTTCCTGACCTGGAACAACATGCGCGCCATGTCGATGGCCTTTGCCGTCGAGGGGATTGTCGTCGTCGGAATGACCATCCTGCTCATTTCGGGCGGCATCGATTTGTCAGTCGGCTCGGTTACTGCCCTGGCCATGGTGATTGCCGGCCTTCTGTTTCTCAATGGTGTTGACCCCTGGGTCGCGTCAGCCATCGCAATCGCCTCCTGCGCCGTTCTTGGCGCGGCAATGGGATTTTTCGTCACCAAAGTCGGGCTTCATCACTTCATTGTGTCTCTGGCACTCATGGTGATCGCGCGCGGGCTGTGCCTTCTGGGCACCGGCGGGCGGCCGATTGGCCTTTATACGCTCCCCGACTCCTTCAAATTCATCGGCCAGGGTTCGGTCGGCCCTATCCCCGTCGTCATCATCATCTTCGTGGTCGTGGTGATCGGCTCGGATTTCCTGCTGCGCCGCACGACCGTGTTTCGCAAGGTGTTCTATACCGGCAGCAATGAAAAGGCCGCCGCGTATTCAGGCATCAACACCAAGAAAGTCATCTTCCTCACCACCACGCTCTGCTCCACTTTGTGTGGTCTGGCAGGCATCATCTACATGGCCCGTTTCGGGTCGGCCCAACCCACATTCGGAATGGGGATGGAACTCAATGTCATCGCTGCCGCCGTGATCGGGGGCGCAAGCCTGGCCGGTGGCACGGGTACGATCTTTGGGGCAATTTTGGGGACCGTCCTGCTGTCGGTGGTCTCAAGCTCCCTCGCCCTGCTCGATGTGTCGGTCTATTGGCAGGATATCATACGCGGATCGATTCTGCTCGCTGCGGTAACCATCGATCATTACCTCAACAAGCGCCGCGGCTGATTTCCCTGGTTAATGGACAAAGGACACTCCGATGGCAGAAAAAAAAGAAGACTTTGAATCCATCCGGCAGATCTACACGGTGCTGGTCCTGCATTTTCTTGATGGCATGAAGCAGTCCGATATCGCGACAAAGCTCAATCTCTCGACCTCCAAGGTCAATCGGCTCATCACGCAGGGCCGCAAGCTCGGCATGGTAAAGATTGATATCCAGAGCCCGTTCCAGCGTCTTGTCGATCTTGAAAGACAGCTCATGGATGCCGCAAGCCTTGAGGCGACAATCGTTGCGCCGACCGTTTCGGGCAGTCCCGATACCACGCTTCAGCAAGTTGGTCGCGCTGCTGCAAACCAGTTGATCGAAACTCTTCGCGACGGCGATGTGATCGCGATTACCGGCGGCAAGGCGATCAGCGCCGTGGTCGACCAGATCGAGGCCGAACGCGCCTTCGATGTCACGGTCGTACCGTTGACCGGGGGTGTACAGGGCAAGTTCTTCACCGACGTCAATCATCTCGCCACCCAGCTAGCCGAACGGCTGGGCGGCAAGACCATGCTTGTGCATGCCCCGCTATTTGCCGAGAGCCGCGAGCAGCGCGACATGCTCATGAGCATGGCCTCGATCCGGGAAGTTTTCGACATTGCCCGCAAGGCGGCAATTGCCCTTGTGGGTATCGGCTCAATCAATACGCCAGGTTCGAGCTATTACGACCTTCACCCCGTGCCCAACCCCGACCGTGACCTTCTCACCAAAAGCGGGGCGGTTGGCGAATTCATGGCCCATCTCATCAAGGCAGACGGGCAGATCGCCGATTATCCGCTCAATTCACGGCTTGTTGCGCTCAACCCCTCCGAACTGTCCCAGTGCAGGAAGACAATCGGGGTGGCCGCAGGCGCCGAAAAGGTGCTGCCGATCCGGGCCGTGCTCGATGGCCAGTTCCTGGATTCCCTTGTGATCGACGAAGATACAGCAGCCGCAGTTCTCAAATCTCTCGGAAAAGTTCAGCATGTCGCATGATGTCATCACTCGGCAAATAGGTTCCTCGGGCATTTCCGCTTCGGCAGTCGGTCTCGGCACATGGGCCATTGGCGGCTGGATGTGGGGTGGCACCGAAGAGGCCAATTCCATCGCCGCAATACAAGCCTCGATAGACGAAGGCATTAGCCTGATTGATACAGCGCCGGCCTATGGCTTCGGCGTTGCCGAAGAGATCGTCGGCAAGGCAATCAGGGGTCGCCGCGACAAGGTCGTCATCGCCACCAAATGCGGACTGGTCTGGCATACCGACAAGGGCCGTCACTTTTTTGACCATGACGGCATGCCCATCCACCGCTATCTCGGTGCGGACGCCATTACCTATGAGGTCGAACAAAGCCTCAGGCGCCTCGGGATCGACTATATCGACCACTACATAACCCATTGGCAGGACCCCACGACGCCTATCGCCGAGACGATGGATGCACTGCTCGAACTCAAGCGCCAGGGCAAGATCCGCTCAATCGGCGCCTCCAACGTCTCGCCTGCTGAACTGGAGGCCTACATTGCCACTGGCGGTTTCGATGCCATCCAGGAAGAGTTCAGCATGGTCAAACCCGATATCGGCGAGACCCTGGTGCCCATCTGCGAAAAGGCCTCGATTTCGGTACTGAGCTATTCGTCACTCGCACTCGGATTGCTTTCCGGACGCATCGGGCGGGATCGTACCTTTGAGGGGGACGACCAGCGCAAGAACAATCCGCGCTTTTCGATTGCCAACCGCCAGAAAGTCGCGCGGCTAATGCAGGCCATCGAGCCGATTGCTGCCGGTCATGACGCCAGCCCCGCCCAGATTGTGATTGCCTGGACAATCCAGCAAAAGGGCATCACTTTCGCGCTTTGCGGTGCACGCAATGCCATCCAGGCCAGAGAAAATGCCCGGGCGGGGCGTATCCGCCTGACTCCAGAAGAGCTCCAAAACATAAGCGAGGCCGCAGCACAGCACCTGACCGAACTGGACGCCTGAGACCCACTTTCATTCCCGGTTTTTCTTTTTAACGCCGCCCACACGGCGGACGAGCAGTCGAGTTATGCCCAGTCAACGTGACGACAACATCGCCCTGATCCGCCAGAACGGCGCCTTCGACGTTATCGTCATCGGCGGCGGCATCAATGGTATCGGGGTACATCGTGAACTCGCCCTGCAAGGCCTTCGTGTGCTGCTTGTCGAGCGCAACGACTTCTGTTCGGGGTGCAGTGCGGCGCCCTCGCGCATGATCCATGGCGGATTGCGTTATCTCGAAAATGGCGAGTTTGACCTCGTGCGCGAATCCTTGCGCGAGCGTGACGCGCTGCTTCTCAATGCGCCTCACATGGTCCGCCCGCTCCCCACAACGATACCGATCAATACAGTGTTCTCGGGCCTGTTGAACAGCGCAGCCAGCTTTCTTGGCGTTACCGGCCGACCATCCAGTCGCGGCGCGGTTCCCGTCAAGATCGGTCTCATGCTTTATGACTGGACGACCCGGCTGCGCCGTCTCCTGCCCAAACACCAGTTCAGGGGTGCACGGGAAACACTCGCCAAATGGCCTGCCCTCAATCCCAGGCTGCGCTTTTCGGCGACCTATTACGATGCCTGGATCAGCTATCCTGAACGTTTGGGCGTCGAGCTGATCATCGATACAACCCGGATGGCACCTAAAAGTGTCGCGCTGAGTCATGCCGAATTGGCGGTTTCCGGGAACCGTTTCTCCGTTCTTGATCGCCAGACCGGCGAGCAGATCGAAGTGAGCGCGCGCGCAATCGTCAACGCAACCGGTGCCTGGCTTGATGAGACGTTACACAGCCTGTTTGGCGCGAGCGACAATGGCGAGAATTTTGTCTCGGGAACCAAAGGCTCCCACCTGATACTCGACTGTCCCAAGCTTTACGATGCGCTGGGTGGTCACATGATCTTTTTTGAAAATGCCGATGGCCGGGTCTGCATCGTCTTTCCCTATTTGGGCAAGGTACTGGCCGGTTCAACCGATATTCGCGTCAATGCAGCAGAGCGCGTAAAATGCGAGCCGGAGGAGCGCGACTATATTCTTGCAGCGGTAAGACTTGTCTTCCCGGACATACCGTTCTCGGCAGAGAATGTCATATTCAGTTATAGCGGCATCCGCCCCCTGCTTCGCTCCGATCATGAATTTACCGGCCGCATCTCACGCGGTCACTTCGTTCACCGTATAGATGGGCCCGTGCCCCAGTTCTGCATGGTTGGCGGCAAATGGACAACATTCCGCGCCTTCGCGGAACAGACGACCGATGCGGTGCTGGCCGCGCTCGGCCAGAAGCGGGCCACCGACACGCTGGGCCTTCCCATTGGTGGGGGCACCGATTTCCCGCAAAGACCGGACGTTCTGGAAGCCGAGCTTGTCGCATCTTACGCCGTCTCGAAAGATCGTGCCGCCTACCTTGTCGATCTCTACGGCACCCGCGCCCGGGAGGTTCTTGCCTTCTGCGCAGGCCGTGATGACGATCAGCCTGTTGATCCTGCAACTGCCATAACCGGCGCGGAAGTAGCCTTCCTGGCCACGCATGAGTTCGTCACCAGCCTGCCAGACATTTTTCTGCGCCGCACACCTCTGGCCATTAGTGGCAACGTTTCACTCGGCCTGATCGAAAAGACCGCCGCAATTCTCGCCGCCACCTTCGACTGGACCGCCGAGCGCACCCGGCGCGAGATCGACGATTTCATCACAGAGCTTTCAACCTACTATGGCGTCTCGCCTGAGATGCTTGCCCAAAGAACGAACGGGAGAACCTGACCATGCGTCTGAGCACCAAAGCGCGAATGAACCGCCTTTTCACCAATGGCGGCTGCCTTGATGTGGCGATCGATCACGGGGTGTGCAACGAGCCAAGTTTCATGGTTGGCCTTGAGAACATGGCGAGCGTCGTCGATACGCTGATCAGCGCCAAGCCTGACGCCATCCAGATGGCCTATGGCCAGGCAGACCTGCTGCAGTCACGACCTGAAAAGGACAAGCCTGCCCTCGTCATGCGCATCGACATGGGCAATCCCTACAATGCCCAGCGGCACCGTGTGATGTGGTCAATGCTCCAGAACCACGATGAGCCGATCATCGGTGCGCTGGAAATGGACGCCGCCTGCGTCGTGGTCAATCTCTTCATGCTGCCCGACGAACCGGATCTGTTCCGTCAATGCGTCGAGAACATCTCCAAGGTCCGCGCCGCCTGTCACGAATACGGCATGCCGTTGATGATCGAACCTTTGGTCATGCTCCCCAATGAAGTACGCGGCGGCTATCAGGTCGATGGTGACGCAGACAAGATCGTAACCCTCACGCGCCTTGCCACCGAAATGGGAGCCGACATCATCAAGGCCGATCCAACGGACAACCCAGAAGATTTCCACCGCGTCGTGGAAGCTGCCCGCGTGCCGGTGCTCGTGCGTGGCGGTGGCAAGGCAGACCTCAAGGAGGTGTTCCAAAAATCGGCGATCCTCATGAAGCAGGGCGCCAAGGGCATGGTCTATGGCCGCAACATCTATCAGCACGCCAACCCCAGGGCCGTAGTCAATGCACTGATGGCCATGATCCACAATGGCGCGGATGGCGAAGAAGCCTGGGATATCTATAAACGTGGCTAAGGGTCCATATCTGCTCGGCCTTGATGCGGGCAACACCATCATCAAGGCCGTGCTGTTCGATATCGAAGGCCGCCAGATCGCTGCACACGGCATAGACGGCACAACCACCAAGCCAACCCCTGGCATGGTCGAGCGCTCGGTCACCGAACTCTGGGAAAATGCGAAGCGGGCCATTTCGTCCTGTATCGACAAGGCCGGCATCAAGGCTTCGGAAATCGCCGCCATCGGAACGGCCGGGCATGGCAACGGCCTTTACCTGCTGGACAAGGCCGGCAATGCGCTGATCGGCATCCAGTCGCTCGATTCCCGTGCGGCGGACCTCGCCGACCGCTTGGACCGGCAATTGGGCGCGCAAATGCATGCCATCGGTCTTCAGCGCCCCTGGCCTTCGCAAACCCCGGTGTTGCTCACTTGGCTCAAGCAGCATCGGCCCGAAATCTATGCACAGGCCGGCACACTCCTTTTTGCAAAGGATGTGGTGACCTTCCACCTCACCGGTAATCGCGCCAGCGAAATTTCGGACATGTCTGGCGGTGGTCTGCTGCGCTTGCCCGAAGCGCGTTATGACTCCGAACTTCTCGGCCTTTACGGTCTTGAGGACGCCGCAACCATTTTGCCCAAACTCCATGAACCTGCAGATATTGTGGGCACGGTAACCCGCGATGCCGCTGCGGCCACCGGACTGTCCGAAGGCACACCTGTAGTCGCGGGCTATTTCGACGTCGTCGCCTCTGCGCTCGGCTCCGGCGCTGTTGGTCCCGGCGCGGCTTCCATCGTTGCGGGAAGCTGGTCCATCAATCAGGTGTTCTCGCAGAGCCCGGTCAGGGACGACCGCGTCTTCATGGTCGCCGCTTATGGCAAGGACCGTTTCATCAATATGGAGAACAGTGCGACCTCAGCGGCCAATCTCGAATGGTATGTCCGCACGCTGGTCGAACGCTGCGCACATCACGACGATCCCTTCGGTCTGGTCAATGATGCTATTGGCACAGTCGTTCCGGCCATGAACGACCCCTATTTCCATCCGTTCCTTTATGGTGGCCGTCTTGGTGCACACCAGCGCGGCGGCTTTTTCGGGCTGGCAGGCTGGCATGGCGAGGGCCACATGCTGCGCGCATTGTATGAAGGGGTGATGTTTGAGCATCGACGCCACATAACGGTGCTTGCTGATGCCGGTGTTACCTTTGAACGCGCCGCACTCTCGGGCGGCGGCGCGCGCTCGCCGCACTGGCCGCAAATGTTCGCAGACGGTCTTGCCGTACCGGTCACGATCGCCGAAGCGCGCGAGACGGGGGCGCTGGGCGCTGCCATTGCCGCAGCCGTCGGGGCATATCTGTTCGTCGATGAAATTGAAGCCGTCGCGGCCATGACCCGCCCGGCCAGAACCTTTGAACCCGACAGGGCGATGACCGGCCACTATGATCGTCGCTTCGATTTCTGGATGCGCCTTACACAGGCGCTCGACCCCTTCTGGCGTGAACTTGCGACATCGGAGACGTCCATATGACGCTCGAGGGACGCTATGATTATATCATCATTGGCGGGGGCACGGCAGGCTGCGTCCTTGCCAATCGGCTGACCGAAAACGCCAGAACCCGAGTCCTGCTTCTCGAGGCAGGCGGCTCGGACAATTACCACTGGGTTCATATCCCTGTCGGCTATCTGTACTGTATCGGAAATCGACGCACCGATTGGATGATGAAGACGGCCGAAGAGCCTGGCCTCAATGGCCGCTCGCTCGTTTATCCGCGCGGCAAGGTGCTGGGTGGCTGCACCTCGGTCAACGGCATGATCTATATGCGCGGTCAGGCCGCAGATTATGACGGCTGGCGCCAGATGGGGATCACCGGCTGGAGCTGGGATGATGTGCTGCCCTATTTCCTCAAATCCGAGGATCACCACGGTGGGCCATCTCCGATGCACGGCAGCGGCGGCGAATGGCGCGTCGAGAGGCAGCGCCTCAAATGGGACATCCTGCAAGCTGTACAGGAAGGCGCCAAGGAAATCGGCATTATGCCGCGAGCCGATTTCAACGATGGCAACAATGAAGGCTCGGGCTTTTTCGAGGTCAACCAGCGCAGGGGCCTGCGCTGGAATACCGCCAAGGCCTTTCTTCGCCCAGCTCTCAAGCGCCCTAATTTTCGCCTGCTCATCAATGCCATGGTGCACAACCTCATTCTCGACGGCAGGCGTGTCACAGGTGTGCGCTTCTCGCGCGGTGGCAAGATTGAAGAGGCCCACTCGGACGGTGAAGTCCTTCTCGCAGCAGGTGCCATCAACTCACCCAAGATTCTTGAATGTTCCGGCATCGGTCAGCCCGGAATTCTTGCCGGTCACGGCATAGAGATCCGGCACGAGAGCTCTGGTGTCGGCGAGAACCTGCAGGATCATCTCCAGATCAGGACCGTCTATCGCGTCAGCGGCGCCAAGACGCTCAACACCATGTTCAACAGCCCGCTGGGCAAGGCTATGATCGGGCTGCAATACGGGTTGACCCAAAGCGGACCGATGTCGATGGCACCGAGCCAGTTCGGCATGTTCACCAGATCCGACCCCGCGCTGGAAACGCCCGATCTCGAATATCACGTTCAGCCGCTCTCCACGAACCGGCTGGGTGACCCGCTGCATCCCTATCCGGCGATCACCGTGTCGGTGTGCAACCTCCGGCCTCAAAGCACCGGAAGCGTCCATATCCGCTCGACCCTCCCTGACGAGCAGCCCGATATCAGGCTCAACTACCTCTCGGCGCCCAGGGATCGGGATGTCGCGCTCAAAAGTGTCAGGCAGGCCCGCCAGATCATGACGGCCAGGGCGCTTGCCAGATATCGCCCCGAGGAAATGCTCCCCGGCTCAGCCGTTCAGACAGATGCCGAACTGCTCGAGGCAATCGGCAATATCGCGACAACCATCTTCCACCCCGTCGGCACCTGCCGCATGGGGGCAGACGATGCGTCAGTAGTCGATCCGGCACTCAAGGTTCGCGGCCTGACCGGCCTGCGCATTGTGGACGCCTCCATCATGCCCAGGATTGTATCAGGCAACACCGCATCCCCGGTCATCATGATCGCCGAAAAAGCTGCCGACATGATCCGGGCGGACGGTTAGAGAGCCGAAACGGTCAACATCGGCTGTCACTCCCCGTTCTTTGCCAAGGAAGGTTGGATAGCCGTGCAGGTATCCGCCTCCAAATCGCCGGCCAGTCGGTGCGCTGTAAGCATCCGCTGGGGCCACGATTATTTCGCTTTTGCCCTTGACTTCCATCGTCTGGCGTAGCGCTTGAGCTCACCTTCGATGGCTTCCACATCGACCAGACGTGGATC